>CALIMV010000299.1 GCA_938045275.1 uncultured Granulosicoccaceae bacterium | reverse complement strand
GTTGACTAGTCCGCCGATAATTGTTGACCACATTGAAAGCTTGGCAGCACCAACAGCCCGAAGCAGCGAGTTAGCGGCGAATGCCAATCCCAATATTGGTAGGGAAGCGCCGACGATTCGAAAATACGTGACAGCCAAATTCAGGGTTTCACCTGTTGCACCGATAAATGCCAGCAATTCTCTTGCATAGATCAATGTGAGCACGGTAATCGGCACTGTCCACATTAATGTGTAAATAAACCCGTGCGTAGCAAATCGTTGTGCTCGGTCTTCGTGCTCTTCGCCCAGGGCTTGCGCGACTAGTGTTGATATGGCGATAGATATGCCAATACACACTGATGCACCAAAAAACAAACCTAAACCGGCAAAACCCACAGCTGCTGCTAACGAAGGTTCGCCAAGAATTGAAATGAAGTACATGTCCACCAGATCAACGATCATGATGGCAAACATGCCTATAGCTGAGGTAATTGCTAAATTACTTAGGTGCCCGAACACTGAACCTTCTGTGTAGGTCGCCTTGTGAGAGGGACTTGTCATGCTGATTTATTGTTTACAACTGTGGATTCAATAGTAACGCGAATTCTTGTGTGCTTGTTGCGCGATTATTGGTAATTCTCGAAACTATTGATGCTGTAAACCTGAGACAGTAAAACACACTGCATAAATTATGTTTGTGGACTGCAGTTAGTGAAAAAGTCTTTCATGCAAGCTGATTATTGCGTAGTTCTGAGATCAGCCAGCGATCATTTGCATTACCTCTAAAAACTGAGCCACTTCTTCTTCGCTGTTGTAGTGACACATCGAAATGCGCACGCAACTGTCCAGACCGAGCGGCGTTAATATGTTGTTGGAATAGTGGTCTGCCTTGCGAAGATGGGTGCGTATGCCTTTTTCGTTGAGCTGTTTAACGACATCTACCGACGGCACATCTTGCACAGTAAGCGACACAAGCCCCTCTCGACCAGGATTGTCTACACCGCCAATGATCGTAACTGATTCCATCGCAGCCAGACCTGGCAGATTACCAACGCCGTGTATCACTGCATCCGTTAGTGCTTTTTCCTGTGCATGTATGGCATTACCTGCAGCGACAAGTTTTTCACGTCGATCACTGGTGTCGCTAACCTTTTCGCCCAGCCATTCCATATAGTTAACAACATCTGATAGCGATGCATACGCACCGGTGTCGCGCGTGCCCAATTCCCAGTTGTCTTCAGGGCCGTCAATTAGCGCATTGTGTGGCAGTTGCGTCAGTCGGTCTGATATCCAGGCCAAACCGAAACCATGTCGTGAAAACATTTTGTAGGGTGAGATCACATAACCATCAACGTTATATTCTGTTAGATCGATGCGGCCATGAGCTGCGTGCTGGATGCCATCAACAATAATAAAACACTCAGGTGACACTTTGCGAATTTCTGCAGCGATCGTCGTCAGGTCAACACCCATGCCAGATACAGGTGATGTGTGTATCACGGTGGCGACGCGGGTAGTAGGTGTGATTTTCGCAGTATAGGCTGAAGGTTCGATGGTGCCCGAATCGTTATCATGCTCAACCAATACATGATGTTGTCCTGCAATCTTTGCCCAACGATGGCAAGCGCTTCGTGTTGCCGGGTGCTCCAGTGTTGATCCCAGAACCTCTCCAGAGCCAGTGCCAAGACAGGCGTTCATGATGAGACGAAACAGCAACTCAGTGCCGCTTTCTCCCATAAAGAACTGTCCGCCCGTTGTGTTCATGAAAAAACTCATGTCGTCTTTGGCTTTCTTGATAACACGCTCCAATTCGTGGCTGCCCGGGTTATCCCGCCCTTGATTGTCGGGAAATTGTGCAAATTGTTGCGACGTTTCTGCGACTGAATTCAGTGTCAGTGCACCACCGGCATTCTCAAAGAAAACGCGCTGACCTTGTACCGGGCAATGATCGATCAGGGCAAACCGATCACGAATTTGTAAAAGCAGTTCAGGGGTGATGTGCGACATTGGTAATTCGCTGTAACTTGTGTTGTGTGAGCCGGATTATAATACCGATTGCTGCAAGTGAACTGACAAAATCTTGAGTCAATTTCGCTGGCGCGGTTACTCCAGTTTGGAGATCGGCAGGCCAACACGCATTTTTTATCGGGAATGTGCGTTTTAGCAGGGTTGCAAGCCAAGAAATCCACGAAAGCGTGTTTTGATATAAGTTGCATCGCGTGGCGGCAGTGAACGAGGTAAGTTCTTTGCCTCGATCTTTAGAACAAAAAGGCGAGGGCCGCTAGCGGGCAGTGCCAATTTTCCACACAGCTCATCGACTTCGTCTAATGTTGTCAGGGTATCGGTTGCATCAAACCCAGTAGCATTGGCCACCTTTGCGATGTCTATGCCCATACCTGTATGACTGTTTTGCATACCAGTTTCACCAAAATGCTGATTGTCTAATACGATGATGTCGAGATTGGTTGGTCTGGCAACCGCAATAGTTGCCAACGCCCCAAAGGCCATTAACATCTCGCCATCGCCGGTTATTACCATGACGCGTTTGCCTGGTTGCGCCTGAGCCAGACCGAGACCGGTTAGGGCCGCTCCGCCCATTGCACCCCAAAGATAATAGTTGTTGTCGGCGTCGCTATGCGCATGCACATCGTAACTGGGTGAGCCAAGGCCGGTGATAACCAGTGCGTCATTGCGGCTATCCAGTAGCTTGGCTACCGCCAAACGACGATCCATTACGCTACTCATGTTTGTTCACTCTTTTGTCTACTTTTTTATCCACTCATGTTTGTCAATTGTGCTTACCAGGTTTTCTTGCCAAGCAGTCGTTGAGATAGTAGCACCGCTATTTGTCCATCTGCCTCGAAAGCCATTGTTATTGCCTGTTCAGTTATTTCTACGATATCTTGTGGGGTTTCGGCACGCAACACGGTAACGCCAATAGCTTCTAACGAAGCTTGTGTGGCTTTGCCCATGGGTACTTGCCATGGGTTAAATTCATTCCATTCACCGCGCATGGTTACCAGCATCAGTAGCGGTGTACGCGATTGAACTGGAAGTGAAAGCATATTGATGCAGTTTCCAACACCCGACGACTGCATAAGCACCACAGAGCGTAAACCGCCGAGCCACGTGCCAGTGGCTATCGCGATGCCTTCTTCCTCTGTCGTTAGTACATTCGTGATGACTTGCGCATCGTTATTGAGCAGGTTAATAAGTTCAGTATGTCCAGCGTCCGGTACATACGCCATATGCTGCACGTTGGCGGCTTTCAGGGTTTCGTACAGTGCGGTTGGCCAATTCAGATTCTGGACCGATACTTCAGGCTCTTTCAAGGAACTTTTCTCCAGCAGGCAATTGATAGAGATTGCAGCGCAAGTTTACCCTATACACATATATTGTTTCGTTTGTGTCGGTATACCGGTATTGTATTGTGATGAAAGCCTCTATAAAACAAATCATCATGCCTATCGCAGAACCTGACAGTCTATCAACAGAAAACGGGTGCTTAAATATTGTTCAGCTTGCACTCAGTCGGTGGGCTGGATTAATCAGTGCCGATCTGCCCTGCGGAACCATCCGACATGCCTGATACATCCAATAAATACGACGATATACGCAATGCCGTCAACAAGCTGTGTTTGCAATTTCCCGGCGAGTATTGGCGCCGTATTGATCGCGATATGGCTTATCCGAAGGATTTTGTAAATGCGCTGACTGAAGCCGGATGGTTGGCAGCGCTTATCCCTGAGGAATACGATGGTGCAGGTTTGCCCTTGTCAGCTGGGGCTGCCATTTTAGAAGAAATTCATCGCTCTGGCGGAAACGCGGGTGCGTGTCACGCTCAAATGTACACAATGGGTACGCTTTTACGGCATGGCTCTGCTGAACAAAAACAACAGTATCTGCCAGAGATTGCAAATGGGACTTTACGCCTTCAGGCGTTTGGCGTTACTGAACCTTCTTCGGGTACTGACACTGGAGCATTGAAGACAAGGGCTACCATTGAAGGCGACAACTTTGTCGTTAATGGTCAAAAAATCTGGACCAGCCGTGCGGAGCATTCTGACCTGATGATCTTGCTTGTCAGAACAACCCCACTAAGCGAAGGCATGAAGAAAACGCACGGTCTTTCGGTACTGCTTGTTGACATGCGTGAAGCAGTTGGAAATGGGCTCACCATTCGACCTATTCGCACAATGATGAATCATGCTACCACCGAGGTGTTTTTCGATAACTTGCGTGTGCCTGTCAAGAACCTGATTGGTGAAGAGGGGTCTGGATTCAAGTACATTCTTTCCGGCATGAACGCTGAGCGCATTCTCATTGCCTCAGAATGTATTGGTGACGCCAAATGGTTTATAGAGAAGGCAGTTAACTATGCTGGCGACAGAAATGTGTTTGGGCGTGCCATCGGTCAAAATCAAGGTGTTCAGTTTCCTATAGCCAGAGCCTATGCAAATATGCGTGCCGCTGAATTAATGGTTAATGAGGCGCTGCGTTTGTATGAGCTGGGTGAAAACCCCGGAGCCGAGGCGAACATGGCGAAGTTGCTAGCAGCAGACGCATCGAATGAGGCGGCGAATGTGACTGTTCAAACACACGGTGGTTTTGGTTTCGCTGAAGAATTCGATGTGGAGCGAAAGTTTCGCGAAACGCGTTTATATCAAGTGGCTCCGATCTCCACTAATCTCATTCTCAGTTACTTGTCTGAGCATGTACTGGGTTTACCCAGGTCGTATTAGCTGGGAAACAATTGTACTATCGGTCTCAATCTTTACACATTTTCGAATTACACTGAACACAATCGTTTTAATGGAGCTGTAAATATGCGCTTGTTTTTCTTGCTGGCAACCTCAACGTACTTCCTCAGCCAAAGTGTGATGGCAGAAACCTACACTGCAGATGTTTGGGCCGATAACTGGTTTCAATTTAATGTCAATGGCGCAACGGTTGCCGAAGATTCAGTACCCATAACAACCGAAAGATCGTTTAACGCTGAGAGTTTCGTATTTCAAGCAACGCCGCCTTTCACCATCGGATTGATAGTAAAAGATTTTAAAGAAAATGATTCCGGGCTGGAATATATCGGGTCTAGAAGGCAGCAAATGGGAGACGGTGGTGTGATCGTGCAAATAAAAAACAGTAGCGGAGAGCTTGTCGCTGTTACTGATGATAAATGGCGATGTTTGGTCATTCATGATGCGCCTCTGGATAAACGATGTGCCGAAGAAGAAAATCCTGTTGCCGGTGTAGGTTATTGTGGGTTTGCGGCAATAGATGAACCTACTGGATGGGATCAGTCAAATTATGATGATGGTAAATGGAAAAACGCCAGTGTTTATTCAGCGCAAGAGGTAAGCCCTAAAGGTGGCTATGATCAGATTAGCTGGGATAAAAAAGCTGAACTGATTTGGGGGCCAGATCTTGAAACAAACAATACTTTGCTGTGTCGGTTGAGCATTAATTAGTCTATAGGGTGTTTATTAAATGAAAAAATCTCAGTCATTTAGTTCTTCTCGTTATACTAAAAACGTCGTTAGACCCTTCGCAGCGTTAATACTATTGCTAGCTGTTTGTGCACAAGCACAAGATGTTCCGCAGAAAGCTCATTGTGCAGCGGTTGAAGCATCTGTTGCTAATGCAGGGTTTAGCGATCGGGTGAGCGTTGAGTGCGAAGGCGGTTACGCGATAGTTAGCTCCGACACCTACCCTGATCATGAACTAATGACAGGCATTGTGGGCACCAATGAGCAAGTGCCGGTTCCGGCAATTTATGCTGCGCCAATTCCATTAATTCCTCAGCTTGAAAACGCGCCGCAAACCCGAGATGCAGCCCTTGGCATAGCCGTAAACGGGGTGCCGATTTACGACTATACGGCCGGAGGAGAAATGACGCTGGAGGACTTGCATCATCATCAGGAAAAACATGACACGGTTTTGACCCAGCAACTTGATAACTGCGGTGGACATGCTGGTCGAGGAGATGATTACCATTACCATAAAAAGCCATCTTGCATGATAGCCAAAATGTTGAATGCTGGTCATGATGCGATAATCGGATGGGCTTTTGACGGTTTTCCGATCTATGGCGATAACAATCCGGATGGTACTGAAATAGGTGCATCAGCACTCGATGTTTGCAACGGACAAGCAGATTCAGACTTTGGCTATCGCTATCATACTTCTGCAACGCCGCCATATATTATTCAATGCCTTATGGGCAGAGTGGACAGTGTGGAGTCGTTGCCTCGAGTACCACCATTGAAGCCGGCCGACGGTGGACGAGGGCCTGAGAGCGGGCGCCCACCTAGAGGCGGTGTCGAAGAGCTTGTTTTCTCAGAACAAAGCGATGGTAAGCGGCGAATGGACTACCTGTACAAGGGTGAGCAATATTATATTGAGTATTCATTGGCCGAGAAGCCGTATTGTTATCAATTTGAAACTCGCACAGTAACCAATAATGGCGCGGTTCAGTCGGGCGAATTCTGTCGGTAATTCAGTTCAAAAAGTAAGCTATAGTGTTGAATGAATTTGTTTTGCTGAACCACCATTAAACATGAATCTTGCCTTCAATTACCAGACCAGTCCTGCTCGTATCATGTTTGGTCCTGATGGAATTTCCAAAGTATCGTTTGCTGCCGATGAACTAGGTTGTGAGCGGCTGCTCGTTCTGTCTACCAAGCAGCAGAATAAAACTGCCACTGAGATTGCTGAAACGCTCGGCAGCCTTTGCGCAGGGGTTCACGCCAGCGCTGTGATGCATACACCAGTAAGTGTTACTGAAGATGCAGTTGAAGTGGTTACAAAACTTCAAGTCGACGGGCTACTGTCAATTGGGGGTGGGTCAACCATAGGGCTAGGAAAAGCCATCGCTTTGCGCACAGATTTACCGCAAATTGTCATACCGACTACCTATGCAGGGTCTGAAGTAACCCCCATTCTTGGGCAAACCGAGAATGGTAACAAGACAACGTTGCGTAGTGCAAAAGTGCTACCTGAGGTAGTTATCTACGATCCGAAAATGACGTACTCTTTACCAAAAGCAATGAGTATTACCAGTGGTATCAACGCTATTGCTCACGCAATCGAAGCATTGTATGCGCAAGATAAAAATCCGGTTAGTACGATGATGGCAGTCGATGGAGCTACTGCGCTAATAGACGCGCTACCCCGAATCGCTATAGACCAGCACGACGCGCAGGCAAGAGAAAAAGCTTTATATGGTTCATGGCTCTGTGGCACGGTATTAGGGAATGTGGGCATGGCTTTACATCACAAGCTATGTCACACCCTGGGCGGTATGTTTGATCTGCCACATGCAGAAACTCATACAGTGCTGCTTCCTCATGCAGTTACTTACAACGAAAAGCAAGTACCAGAAGCTTTGATGCCTGTAGCGAACGCGTTAAATGCTAACAGTGCGGGCACCGGATTATTTGAATTTTCACAGAAACTGAAAGCTCCAACGAGCCTGCGTGAACTTGGTATGCCTGAACACGGCATTGATTTGGCTGCCAGGCAAGCAATGGCTAACCCGTATTGGAATCCGAGAGAGCTTGAACACGACGCAATTCGTCAGCTTATCAGTAACGCTTATCATGGACTTTCGCCATATGAATACTGCATATGAATATTAAAAGAGAAGACATGAACGATTCCGTATCGAAGGCTCCACGACCTCGCAGAAGTTTTATATTTACGCCGGGGTTGCGTCCTGAAATGTTTCCAAAAGCGCTCGCATCCGGTACCGATATAGTTTGCGTTGAACTTGAAGACGGTATAGCACCAAAAGACAAAGAAGCTGCAAGAAAGTCTGCACTGGCTTTGTTTGAAAAAGAACAGGCAGACGATGGTGTTGAGCGTATGGTTAGAATAAATTGCTTACGCGATGCATTCGGGCTTGCTGACGTGCAGGCCATACTCTCAAGTAACACGCCACCTCCGGCGTTAATGTTGCCCAAGGTCAATACGCCAGAAGAGGTGCAGTGGCTTGACGATCTGCTGACTGAACGAGGTCACTCTACGCGTCTGCACGTCATTATCGAGACCTGTCGTGGCTTGCAGGCTGCGATTGAAATAGCGCAGAGCAGCACTCGAATAGATGCACTGTTTTTCGGTGGTGTCGATATGGCAGCAGAGTTGCGCTGCGAAAACGCATGGGAGCCGTTGTTGTATGCACGTTCACGCGTTGTGCATGCAGCGGCCAATGCCGGTGTCGATGTCATAGACGTGCCTTACCTTGATCTTGAAGATGCTGAAGGCATGGTTACTGAAGCTCGTAAAGTTAAAGCACTTGGTTTTTCCGGCAAAGGGTCAGTACACCCTAAACAGATTGCGCCGCTGAACGAGGTTTTTACACCAACTGCAAATGAAATAATGCGAGCTCGTCGCATAACAAAAACATTTGAAGAGGCCGATACGGGTCTGGTTGTAATAGACGGTAAGCTGATAGAAAAACCGGTATTGCGCGATATGTATCGAATACTGTCAATAGCAGACAGAATTGAACAAGCGACATAATGCTGATGTACCAAATAGATGCCGCGTACGCTTGAAAATTAAATTTGGTGTGAAAAATTACCGGTATTAAAGTAATTTGCAATTATTTTAATCTGTCGGTTGATTAAACAATGTAAATCCGCAATCAGTGCTTCTATTCTGCGGTACAGTGGTTTATCTCAATTTTCAGGAATCGAAAAAATGGATAAACACTCACGTGGTATTCAGCGGGTAAATGTTCAGAGAAGAACCCTGTTACAAGGTGCCGTATGTGTAGGCGCTGCAGGTTTTGCTCCAGCATTATTCGGTAAAGCATTATTGAGTCAGTCAACGACTGAACTATCGGGCAAACTTGTCTGTAACATAGCCGACCCGGTAAAAACGCTGGTTTTGCGCAATCATTCTGATCAAACTATAACTATCAAGCAGGTATCGCAAGGCGCGCTAATGTTTGATGGCAGCATTGTTGATTGCAATACGGCATGCTTAACTCAGTCAATTACAATTCCTGCGAATCAGGAAGTACAAATCCAATTTGATAGAAGGCAACAGTCTACATTGTTAACGAAGGTTGAAGAATATCGACGTATTCAATCTCGTGTAATCCGACTGAGTGATGGCACGCGCGTTATACCGTTTACCGCAGCTGTACATGGGAACGTAGCAACAGTAGTGTAAATTTGAACCGCTTTATCACATGTCAATCGTAATGGTTTTACACCCTGGTGCAGCGCGGCTCTGACACGATATAAATTGTGTTTTGCGCTGCTCCATGGATAAAACAAAGTCGCGGTGTTCAATTTCTCCGTCAATTGCGGAGCAAGTGCACACACCGCAAATGCCGTCTGAACATTTCATATCAATTTGAATTCCACCTTCAATTAATACGTCTGATATTGACTTATCGACCGGAATTGTAAACGCGCGCCCGGAACTGGCAAGCTTAACGGTGAACTCATGGTTAACGTAGTCGGGTTGTTCTGGAACAGAGAAGTATTCCAGGTGCTGTGCTTTTTCAGGAAAACCGCCATCGTTTGCAGCATCTATAACGCTTTTCATATAGCGATCTGGTCCACACGTATAGACGTGCCAACCTTGTTGGTAGCCAGACAAAATGGTAGCCAAATCGGCTCGCGACCCTTCGTCGGAGAAGTGCATCGTTACTTTGTCAGCCCAAGGCGCAGTGGAAAGATCTTTGATGTATCCAGCACCGTTGCGGGTGCTGGCCGAATAGTGCATTTCAAAAGCATGACCCAAAGTATGCAGCCTATGTGCGAACGCGATCATTGGTGTAATACCAATTCCACCGCCCATTAGAAAAGTTTTAGTGGCACTTTCTTCTAATCCAAAATGGTTTATTGGTTTGGAAATGAAAACGCGACGGCCTTCGTTGAAAATGCGATGCATCATTTTAGATCCACCTCGTCCATCATCTTCTCTTAGCACACCGATTTGGTATTTTGATCGATCTGCGGGGTCGCCCGACATGGAATATTGGCGCAGTAACCCGGGGGTGACGACCACATCCAAATGAGCACCGGCAGTCCATTCCGGCAACGGTTCTCTATTGGAAGAGGTAAACTCAAATTTCGTTACGTCGGATGTCATTTTTTCAACCAGCGAGACCTTTGCCATGATAACCGGTGCATCTGTAAAGGCCGGTAGCTTATGCGTTAGTCCGGTGGTATCGCCCTTGGCCAGCCGTGATTTGTATTCCCCCGCAGACAGCAGCTGTTGGTATGCTTGAATTCCGGCTTCGCGATCCATCGGGAATGGATAGGGCCATGGCCACGGCACCAGATGAGCCGGATAAACAGCAAGGGTTTGGTCTTCGTGTTTCAGCTCAAGGTCGGTTTGCAGTTCACGACGGTTTACTGGTTTTGCCGGTGCCTGATAGCTGCCATGTTCCGGGCTGAGTTCAAGATCCCACCACCACTTTTTAACATCATTGAGACCACCGTTACCGAGCTTATCGTCAAGCTTTGCCAGCACTGGTGCCGCGCTTGAAAAATTGCTGGCCGCCCATCTGAATGGTTTTTCGGAGAACAAACCTTCAAGATTCCACGGGCAGGTTTTCATACAGCGCCCACACATAGCCCCGCCTTCGGTGGTAATTCTATAGGTTGTGCATTTTTGGCTATCTGATTTCCAGATTTCATAGCCGTTAAACATTCGCTTGGGTCCTGCTGTGATTGCACCGGCAGGGCATTCTCGTGCGCACTTATTGCAGTTCTCGCAAAAATTTTGCAGCCCGAAGTCGATCGGTTTGTCGTGCGCAAGTGGCATGTCGGTTGATACCACGCCAGATTTCAGGCGTGGTCCGAGTAGCGGATTCAATATGACCTCTCCGATACGACTGACTTCGCCCAGCCCAGACAGCAATAACAACGGTGGCTGTAGTACTTCACCGTCGAGCACGGTGTGCGCCTTTGCTGAATAGCCCAAATTACGAATTTGTTTTGCAATGACACCACCTAGCAAGGAAAACCGAAGATAGGCTCGCATCGATTGAGACACGGCAATCCAATCATCACCACTGGCGCCTTCCATGGTCTCAAAGCCCTGATCGATGATCATGCTAATAGCGTTATTGTGTGGCGGAATGAGTTCTTCACCGGTGGCGTCGTGGCTGTACCAAGTCCAGTCGGGGCAGCGAGAAATACCAACAGCATCAACCCCTAAAAAGTAACTGGCCGCTTTCACGTTTTCCGAATTGCGCTGCGCATCTGTTGGCTTTTGATCGGTTGCTTCAGGCACACCGTCCTGTAGCAAAACAAAAGCGCCCAAAGCTCTTCGTTGCGCTGTTGCAGGCGCGTTTTTGCGCGCATACCAGCCACCCAATGCACCGGCTTGCACTTTTTTTCCCAAATCACCGAATTGCGAGCGAGCGAACATATCGGTCCGCTTGGGTACACGTGCGACCCGTTCCTCGTCTATAAAGGTTGTCGGTGAATCCACTCGCTTTAATTTTTCAAACGGATGAGCCCCGGCAACATAGTCTCGTTTAGCATAAGGGTCGCGATTGAAAGCGTTCTTCGCTGTTCGTCCTCCAATCCACCAGGCCGGGCCTTTTGTTTTGAACCATGGTTGTTCGTTCCATGGTGCTAATGGTTGGTCGACAGCTATATCCATATTGGTTGTAACGATCGCCAGCCCAAATCTGTTACCTAACCACGGTACGCACAGTTGACCGTTTTCAATGGTTGCTAAACCGGCGGCAACGGCAAGCTTGTTTGCGTCAACATCCGATGAGGTCGCTGTGTGCGCTTTGGCCTGGAAGCCCAAAGTATTCAGGTAGCTACTCAGAATAATAGCCGTTTCGGTTGCTCGCAGTGCCGAGCGATGATCTTGCGCGTCCATGATCCACTCAACACCGGTTTCATTAGCGTTTGGTGTGCGCATGTGTTCATCAAGTATGACTATCGCATGGGTATGCTCATCAATTGACGATGGCGCTCGTTCAAGTGACTCTTTCAATCCGGCCATGATTTCATCGATGCCAGACGCAAGCGTTTTCGTCTGCTTGGTTCGAATATCTTCACCGAGTCGTTCGACATCGGGGTTGTGTGTTGGTGTCTCAAGAACCGCTTCGTTTGTTATGCGACAAACCGCCATCATCGAAGCATCTTGAAAATACCCGAACGATTTTAGGTGTCTGGCTCTTTCTTCAGGGTCTTCAGGGGCTGCAGCGAGATTCGGGTTAACTTCGCCATCTCGAATCACATCCATCATGGCCTGATAATCACCCATTGCATTAACCAGTGAATGAGGTGTTTCAAGTTTGCGAAAATCGAGAACTGGTGCGGTTGGTACGTTTGAAAGGTCAGGTTGCTCTGTTAAACGGCGAAGCCTCTCCAACGGGTACGGTCCCAAGTGTGGTGCTCGGTTCTTGGTAGAGAAAAAACGTAATCCCAATTTGTCATCCTCAGTTGGTCAGAGTACTGTCAAAGACTATTAAGTACCAACAATCAGCGGAGCTGTTAGCCGCCGCAAAGACGCAATAACGCTCAAAGCCGTAATTTTGCCCGTTGCCGGTGTTTCACTGGGTACATTCTCAATGCTCATCGTAAAATTTGATGCATCTGAGTTGACGTTTATGGTGTGCATATTTCTGTTAATTGATGGGTCGGCCCAAACTTCCACCATGGTTCTTTCAGGACCAATACCCGCCAACGCAAGTGCAGCTGCAACATTGACATTGGCAGGAAAAGCTTTGGCGGCTAACCTTGCCGTGCCGGTAAAAACCTGCAACGGTTCTTGTAGGCTTTCAATATCAATTGAATTTTCCACTAAGTAAGGCGCGCCTTGTAGTCCAGTGGGTGGTTTTCGAGTGACCAGTGTTATTGAATTAACATTGCCTTCTGCCACTGCTTTAACAGCGTCAAGGCCCAACAATGCACCAGTGGGCACAAATATCACAGCATTTTTGCTGCGTGCACGATCAATTAAATCCATATTGTCGAGCAATGCACCAACAGACAGGGGTATGAATGTGCAACCATTGTCGATAGCTGAAACAGCTATCGTGGTAAATACCGATTTGGGTGCGCATTCAATAACGATATCCGCATGCTGGCCCAACTGCTCGATGGGAACTATTTCTGGTTGATGCCTGAAGTTGCGCAGGTTGCGCTTTAATTTGTCTTGATCTCTGGCCGAAACTGCACTGAGTTCGATGCCTGGAATATCGCCAGCATCCAAGCATTGCGCCACTTTCAGGCCGATTGCACCAAGACTACCGATTGCCACCTTTAGTTTTGATTCTGATTTCACTTGCAACCCTTTCTTTGAGGAGACTGACTGTAGTTAAGGTGCCAATTTGGGATGAATTGTGGCAACTCAATGCCTGATAGAATACTATCTCATAACAGGTATGAGCAAAAGTCAGCTCGATTGAGTAAATATCAACAACCGGAGGAAACAACCTGTGCTTAAAACATTTGGAAAGCCATTCAAATATATGCTAGTCGGTTTGGTGGCTGTGGCATCTATAGCTACAGTATCGAACGCAGCTGCTGAGGAGCGTTCTTATATTCTGACCACTGCCACTACTGGTGGAACCTACTACCCTGTCGGGGTCGCATTGGCAACGCTGATTAAAGTTAAGTTGCAGAACGCGGAAAAAATCGACGTGTCTGCAATTAGTTCTGCGGGTTCGGGTGAGAATGTAAAACTATTACGTGAAAATCAAGCTCAGTTCGCTATATTGCAGGGCTTGTTTGGGCAATGGGCTGCCAATGGCACAGGCAAAGTTGCCGCCGATGGCAAGCAGGAGAACCTTCGTTCCGTTTCAATGTTGTGGCAAAACGTGGAACAAATGGTTGTTGCCTCGGAAATGGCCAGCACTGGTACTATCGACGATCTCAAAGCGCTCGGTGGAAAAGCCTTTTCTATTGGTAAAAAGAACTCGGGCACAGAAGGCTCCGGACAAACCATTCTCGCCAATCTGGGTATAGATTACGAGGGCTTTGAATTGGTTCATCAGGGTTACACACCTACGGCTGAAGGATTGCAGAATGGCACCATAGCTGGCGCGAACATGACCGGTGGTCCGCCGGTATCTGCAGTGACGCAGGCTTTCGCTGCAATGGGTGATAAATTGACAGTGTTAGATTTTACTGATGAACAAATGGCACGTGCTAATGGTGATGGCGCACTATGGACGCGATACGTTATTCCTGGCGGTACTTACCCGGGCGTTGACAAAGACATCAATACCATCGCGCAGCCGAACTTTCTTGCAGTTAACGCCGATGTCGATGAGGATGCTGTTTACCTGATCACCAAAACAATCTATGAGAACCTGCCGTTCCTCAATGGTATTCATGCTGCAACAAAAGCCATGGCAATCGATAAAGCTATCGCCGGACTGCCAGCGCCATTGCATCCTGGTGCTGCTCGATATTACGAAGAGCAGGGCATTGAAATACCCGAAGCACTGATGGCAAAGTAGCGGAATAAATAAATTCATGGCTTCTAACAGCGTTCATGGCCTTCGTGCCCTGAACGCTGTTCTTTGAAGTTTTGGCTTGGCATCACTTCCTGTGAATCAATCTACTCAAGCGTCTACAGCTACCAATCACCTTCGTGATACCGAATCTGGCCCAATGGGGCGAGTTATATTTTGGTTCAGTGTTGCGTTCGCTTTGTTTCATGTATGGGCCAATACGTTTGCAACTCTGCCTGAATTAACTTTAGCTGCAATCCATTTCGCAGGCTTTGGTTTGTTGGCCGCTTTAACGCTACCGGCATGGCGTACCGCGCCGCTATGGGTCGATGCAATCATCGGTTTGTGTGCCTTTGTTTGCGGTATTTATGTGATCTTTGCGTTTGACTGGATCTACGCTCGGCCAGGAATCAAATTTATCTGGAGTGACTGGTTATTTGCGATAGTTGCAATAGCTGTCGTACTGGAGTTATCGCGTCGTGTAGCGGGACTATTCATCCCGATCATGACCTTGTTTTTTCTATCCTACATGACCTGGATGGGGCCTTTGATAACGGGCCTGTTCAAGTTTCCCGGATTAAGTTGGGAGACGACTTTATTCCGCAGCTATATCGAAGTTTCTGGCATGTTTGGGCCTATTGCCCGTATAAGCGCAACGTTTGTATTCATGTTCATACTGTTTGGCGCATTCCTTTTGCGTTCGGGTGCAGGTGAGTTTGTGATTGATCTGGCGCGCGCAGTTGCGGGTCGATTTGTTGGTGGGCCGGGCCTTGTCGCCGTTATCGGTTCTTCGCTCACCGGCACGGTGTCTGGATCAGCAGTAGCCAATACGGTTTCAACTGGCAGCATCACTATACCGCTAATGAAAAAGGCCGGATTCCCGGCAAAATTTGCAGCAGGTGTAGAAGCTTCTGCGTCGACCGGTGGACAGATAATGCCGCCTATAATGGGTGCCGGTGCGTTCGTTATGGCCACCTACACTCAGATATCTTATCTGACCATTGTTGCGGTATCAGTATTACCGGCTATGTTGTACTTCTTTTCAGTTGCTGTATGGGTGCGAATAGAAGCGAAAAAGCAGCACATGGTCCATGGCGAAGATGACGCACCTACAGTACGTGAAGTGTTTGCGCGTGGCGGTGTTTCATTTTTATTGCCGCTTGGGGTCTTGATAGGTATGTTGATGTCAGGGTATACGCCTACCTATGCTGCGGCGTTTGCTATCTTGGCTGTTATAGCAGCAAGCTGGTTAACGCCAAACAAGATGGGGCCAAAAGCGATTGCTGAAGCATTAGCTCTGGGTACTCGCAACATGGTAACTACAGCCATTCTTCTTATCGCTGTGGGCATAGTCGTCATGACTGTAAGTACCACGGGTATTGGTAATACGCTCTCTCTAGTACTTGCCGATTGGGCTAATGGCAATTTAATGATTGCGCTACTGCTTATTGCGTTGGTTTCACTCATACTGGGCATGGGGCTGCCAGTGACTGCCTCATACATTGTGCTGGCAACGCTCTCTGCGCCGGCGTTGAAAGAACTCATGCTTAATGAAGTGATCATTGAGCAAATTGCAGCTGGCACGTTACCTGTGGAGGCGCGCAGTATTTTTATGCTAGTCAGTCCCGAAGCGATGGAAAAACTGGCATCTCCAATGCCGTTGGCCGAAGCGCAGAATTTATACGCCATGGTTCCCAGGGATTTTGCCAACACGCTTTTTGAACAGGCAGTCTCACCATCCGCTTTAACCACAGCGTTATTATCGGCACACATGATTATCTTCTGGCTCAGCCAGGACAGTAATGTAACGCCACCAGTCTGTTTGACTGCATTTGCAGCCGCAGCGATTGCTAAAACACCGCCGATGGCAACCGGGTTTACTGCATGGCGTATTGCAAAAGGCTTATACATCATTCCTGTGCTGTTCGCTTACACACCAATTTTATCTGGTGACTGGATAGCGGCGTTAACCATCAGTGGTTTTGCTGCTGTCGGAATCTATGCAATTGCTGCAGGATTTGAAGGGTTTTCGGAACAACCAATGGCGTTGTGGTTAAGGCCATTGGTTTTTTTCGCAGGCGTAGCGCTTATCTGGCCGTTGTCGATTGAATGGCATTTCTCATTGGTGGTTCTGGTGCTGATCTTACTGTGGGTAAATGCGCGAGTTGCAAGCAAGGGTAACAAGCTGTCTCAGGTTTAGAAAAATAGGTGGACGACAATAGTCATCGATACAACTCACCATACGATTGATTACAGTGCAACGACCATTAAGACTTCGCTCATGTTATTTAGAATGGTTGATTGCATCGATAAAATGGGCAATTGTCGGCTCACTGGCGCGGTTGTAATTCGAAGCGACATCGCGGTCTGATAAATCCTGTTGTCGCATTGCTGTTGCACTGGCCATGATCGGTTCCACGCCTAATTGCTGCACAAGTGCTTGTGCTTCGCGCATTTCCGCAGCACGCCGCGTGGCATGTAGTGTAGCGCGCGACAACTGATAGCCAGCGACCTGTTGCCAGTCAAGCTGCGGGTAAGTAGCCTGCAAAGACGCTATAACTTCCGCCTGCATATTAACCTTACCTGCGGCTTCCATCGATTCAGCAAACAGTGCCTCCATGCCTTTGATCAAAACTGATCGTAATAACTTGGTTGTCGATGCCGCACCCAATTCTTGAGAGATCGACCTGGTGTTCAGACCGACATTATTTAACCACTGACTAAGAGATTGTGACTCAGAGCCGCAAAGTAATATCGGTACCTGAGCACCTTTGGATGGCACAGTGTCCATCGCGACTCCTTCAGTGAACAACACGCCTCGACTTGATACGACATCGTGAACCGCCTGTTTTGTTGCTGGTGAAACGGAATTTAGATCCAACCAATGGCAACCGGCGCTCAGTCCGTCAGCTGATTGCTGTGCGGCAACGAGGGCCTCGGATGCAGTTACGGTTGAAATAATAAGATCGGCTGAACGTATCGCATCGAGCATAGAAGTGCCAGTTGTTATGCCCAGCGATTGTGTTTTTGCGATTTGCTGTGCTGAAGTTGTTGTATTGTCTTGCAGCTTATCCCAAGCGGTAACGCTTATACCTTCATCAAGCAATTGTTTACCGAACACCGGGCCCGCTTCACCAAAACCAATTATCGTGATATTCATGCTCAGCTCCGATTGAGGGGTTTTATGCAGTATGCT
>CALIMV010000298.1 GCA_938045275.1 uncultured Granulosicoccaceae bacterium | reverse complement strand
GGTCTGTGATGTTTACAGCGTACACGCCGGTAGCCTTGTCCGGCCAAGAGCTGCGTTGTAAGAACACCTCGGCTGTACATTTGACTTAGAAACGCACTTTATTCATATTGATAATGAGAATTTGGCGCTAATACAACGCATACAATTGCCGCTTAACAGTTGGACCCTTCGAAAAAGTGAGAACATGCATGGTTGACAGATACTCTCAGCAGGGCATGTTGATGAAGAATTTGTCGATCAAGCTACTCTTGGTTTTATCGGTTTGCCTGAATGTTGGAGTGCTAAGAGCGGACGAAGATAAAGCACTTAAATCGAGCGGTGATGTTCAAGCACACACATTTCAGGCTGATTTATCACAACCCGAATCTGTTGAAAAATTAGCCCCCGATACCAAACACCAAGCTGACTTAGCGGCTTTTAAAATAAAAGCGATTGCTAATGCTTGTCACAATGAAATGGATACGTACTGCAATAAACAATCAGATGCATTACCTTGCCTGAAGAAAATTTTTGCCATACCGGACGACACTATGCTCGGTAGTTGTTGCATTGCAAAGATTCACCAAACCAGTACTACCGACAGCGCACTAATAGTTAAAAATTTTAGTGGTGTGAACTTTTCTGAAGGTGCAAAACTTCAGTACGACTACTTCTGTGAAAACGCAACGCTTATTAGTACTCAGGTCGCAGAATATCGTTCAATGATGCTGGAATCTGGACCGTTGGTTTTTGGACGCTTCGGGAATTTGAGACTCGCCAGGCTGCGCGGTAAACAGACCATTCAAGGATTGCAGCTTGATGACACACAACCGTTGACCCAATTTTTCGAAAACGGCGTTCCTAAAAACGTACGACTCAAAGGCATCACTGATCACTATGGGATTTTTTTTAAGCCAATGGGAAAGCCTGAAGAGGGTGAGAATAATCGATGGTCTGGAGTGCCTACAGACTTGTTGTATCAATTAGCCTTAAGTCCAAAATTCGTACCTGACTCCACAACGACATTACATGCAAACGGGCGTATCGCTAAAGGCAACATAGCAAAGCCTGCGGTTGTTAAAGGACTCCCATTAGCACCTGGAATCACTGTCTTTGACGAAAACGGCAGCATTCTATCCGCGACTCTATCGAAAACACACTTACTTAACGGGTTTTTATTGGGCCCTGGAAAAATTAGTTTCCGCAATAATGGCGAGCTTAATGAAGCTGTGCTCGCAGCTGGTGCAAAACTGAATGGGCTTCAGGTTGACGTGCCAAGTAGAATTACTATGGGCTACCAGGGTAACGGCGCTAGAGTTTTACTTGGTATGCTGACAATGGGTGCAAACTCATTGGAACCGGTAAAAATAGGCCCATTCTGGCAAGTGACGGGTAGATCGCTACAGCTATATCCGAACGGTCAGGTAAAGGCATTGCGTACGAACGGGCATAGCTGGTATCGGGGCAGACTATACCCAACGAATACCGAGATTAAATTTGCAGAATCCGGTGATATAACGTGGGATAGCTTTTATGACGGGTTGCTGGCGGAGGCCGCCGCAAATCCAAACCGGCGAAATCATATACCTGAGGTGTTGCCTACTGCGCAAGTACGGGGTGGCCGATTGCTACCTAAAGGGTCATTGATATACTCGGGCAGGCATTCAGGAGAAGCCCGCGTGGTAGTTCCATTTCCATTCGACTTTGACGGCTTGGAAATTGCCGCGGGTGAATTTTCAGTTGACTTAAACTTGAATATTCGCGAAGCGCACCTGCATAAATCGACGAAGCACTATGATGTAGAGCTAAAAGCATATCCAGATAAGGTGTATTTTTCAGAAACCGGTGCGATCACTGGTGCGACTTTATTTGCAGATACTGTAATCGACGGTATTAACTACGCGAAAGACACCAGAATGCAGTTTACGCCTGATGGCAAAGTATTGCATGGCAGGTTAGCAACCGAGACCACTATCGAAGGTCGAGAATACAAAGCAAACAGTGTTATACATCTTGATGCCAATGGTGTCATGAAAGAAGGCGTCCTAGCGAATGATGCTCGAATCGGTGGCGTACTCATTCCTGCAAACAGCAAAATTAGCTTTCAATCTGCTCAAAATATTGAGATTTCCTCTGCTGAGCCGATCCACGTTAATAACATTAAGTACTCTGGTTCTTCGCTCGTCCTTAGGGAGGATGGGTCGATTGTGCGGGCAAAGTTGGTACAGGCTGCAATAATAAACGATGAATACATTGAGGCTGACACTGAGCTTTTTTTCCAACAAAACGGTGATATTGCGCATAGGATTCCGCCGTCTGAGTGGGATAAATTGCGCGCAACATCAGCCCAGGTTGTGATGGTAGGCCGCGAGCGCCTGGAACCCGTACCACCGATGACGACTCAGGAATGTCAACTGTATATGGAGGGCTTGAAACAACAAAGAGGCTACTGGCTAGAACTCAGCACTGGTTGGTCATTGGGAGGTGGCGCGTATTTTCAAGACTGTATTGATGCAACCATTGATGGTTCACAACGATAAATTATTCTTAACATCATCACCGCCCTGAGGACTCTCTTTAGGCGATAGTTTACGCCGTAACCTTTGACCGGACCGTCAGTGCTGACATGACTACGCTCAATTACCCTTACTGTTATTACTCACTTGCACAGGTACTTCTCACTAATTGCTTGCATTATCCATACACCGTAGGGCTCGTTTGCCAGGGGTTGCGGGGGTTGATTTTCCAAATAACTGGTCACGTATTCGACAACTACTAACCAGTCAAGCTCAACTGTCGGAATGCAGATAGTGTCCATTTGGTTGGAGATCTGCAAACTGTAGACAACCTGAACGATGCTCTTTATTGAAGCCAGGCAATTGGTAGATCTGGCATTAACTGTTGTGGGTATATCCGTTATTTTTCCCGCAGCTATTGCTCGCAAAAGTCGACAGTCTTGCAGCAGCCCTAGACCATCATCATTATGGAACATTAATAACGCCATACCAACACCAACCGGTATTTTTACAACTTTACTGTTGTTTATCCAATGCTATTCTAAGTAGGGTCTATGCCGATTCGCGTATCGACAAATTTCACAAACACCAAATACTGTAGAGGCATGAAAATGCGAAACCAAAACTGGTTGATTATTGGAATATTTTACTTGCTTTGCACCAATGTCATTGCTGGCGAGTTACCTCGCGTTACCGGATTGGCCATAGATGGCGATCAAGTTACTTGGGATGCGCAGGAGGGTGCGACCGGATACAACGTGTACCTGAACTACACATACTACGACACGGTTCGAGGTTCACAAAGCTACACCGTTACTGAGCCCGGTGACTACAACGTTGCTTCGTTTAACGATGCCGGTGATTATGGCGTATTTCGCAATCCTGACGAAATAGGTGACCCATTGATTGTTGTTACGTACACCGGTAGTTCGGATACCATTAAATACGATTTTCAGGGCCACACCTTATTCGTTTACAACACGTGCAAAGATGTTGGGCCCGGCGAAACCTGTATAGCGAGATGTCCGAGTGAGTATACACACCGATACAGTGACCAGTTCACCACGACCGTCTACAGTAAATACCTTTCCGGAGGCGCTTGTTCTACGTCAGACATTGTCGAAGCTGATGCTTTTGTTAGTCCTCGTATTTATCGATGTACGGTGCCCACATTTTCAGGTGAAGTTATTGCGCAAGCGATTTGCGTTGTGGATTAATGTATTTGTTCATAACGTCGTGTTAGCTATTGACGGGTTTCGGCTGGCCCGTTGATTTAAATGGTTTGTTGGCGTTAGCTACCACTTAACGCCAGGCTTTCTCCTCCTCAGCGTATCCCTTACCTGGAAAAGGATCCGTATTTACAAAAGCGTTGAGCAAGTTACGCATAATTGTGACGACATTATATTAACCTCATGACACGGCAAAGCCTGACTCCACGCAATTGAACGTACTGCAAACACGGCGTCATGATTTGCAGTATTGATATAAATCATGCTGCCTCGCACCGTCGTTTTTACTTATGCTTAGGCCTACGCCGTCATAGTTCATGACAGATATCTATAACTGTAATAATTACCTTTTTGCAAAAGGGCAACAATCATACGAGGTGGCTGCTGAATGGCTTCACCTAACATTGACTGAGTACACATTAAAAATTAGGATTGACTGCGCAACAGATGTAAGCCCACAAATCAGAAAAGGAATCTTCAAATGCGAAAACCAGTAATACGTAAGCCAAAAACTGCAATGGGTGCAATCCATAAGCCTGCAGCTCTTAAAAAGCACTTGCTAGCGTCAAAGCCAAAAACCGCAATGGGTGCAATCCACAAGCCTGCGGCTCTTAAAAAGCACTTGCTGGCATCAAAGCCTAAAACATCAATGGGTGGAGTCCTAAAGCCTGCAGCTCTTAAAAAGCACTTGCTGGCGTCAAAGCCAAAAACTGCAATGGGCGCAATCCATAAGCCGGCAGGCCTTAAGCGGCACATTCAAACCTTCAGCTAGGATCTACACAACATTCATGGATGATACATCTGAATCATCGGCTCGCTCAGAAGGCGAGCCGATTGTTACGTTCTATAAAATGTATCCTGGTGCTTTACCGCCCATGCCGGCTGATCGGTCAGCGCTTGGGACATTGCCAACTTCAGCGTTCAGATATTGTGAAGCCGTAACTACCGCTAGCGGATACGGTTGGTATGTCTTTCCGGCAGCGGACTTAATACTGCAGTTCGATGGCATCGACACTTACATCTACATTGACGATGACTGGTCTAAGCTGACGAGCATGCACCTGCCTGATCTAGACGACTGGTGGAACTCGCAATGCCCAGAGTTCTTGGTGGATTTGGCGCCGCCTTTTGTCAGCAGCTTGGCAGTTCCAGGGTACGTTCAGCTTTGGTCGGGTTATTTAGTGAAAACACGAACTGATTGGAGCTCGAATATCAGGCCGCTGGTAAACCTGCATAACACTGATCAGTTCACCTGTTTTGAAGGAATCGTCGAGACTGATACTTACAACCCTGCGCCGCTATTTATAAATTTCAGAATCAAAGCCACTGGCACTCCGATCGAGATTCCATCGGACGAACCTCTATTTCAATTACAGCCAATCAAAAGGGAGAGTTACCAAGCAAACTTCGTTCAATCACATTTACTAAAGACTAGCGAGGCTATTGCGGGCGCTGAGAAAATCTCAGACGAGGAGTGGCAAAGCTATCGAGGAACCATTAGTTTAGTCGACCCGATCGAAGATACGCACGAAACCGGGCAATATGGGAAAGACGTTCGAAAGCGCCGAAAAACAACATAATTGTTCTTTGGAGGTAGCGCATCCGACTGAGGCTTGGCTAAAGTCTCAGGAATAAGATCAGAGTAAAAACGACATGACGATGATGTAGCCGGTCATTCCGACAAACGAAAGACGCCAGCTACCGCCGGTGTTTACTACTCCAAACCCAATCAGTGGCGCAATAATAGGAGTGGAGGTAAACACCGCCATAGCCAAAGCCATCTTTATCGATTAATTCCATTCACTTTTTTTATATTTATGAGTAAGTAACACAGGCAGAATAATGCATTATAAATTTAGTGACGCCTAAGTGCCGATGTATTCATGCACAATAATAACCGGCCCATATAAAAGTAAAAAATAAGATTTAAATGTGTGGCTAGTTTGTAGTTGAGCACCCAGCCTACCTTGGCTTAAAAAGTCATGTCACTAAGAATTTATCGCTGTATCTAACCTATAAGCTTGTCAAATACTCGGCGTTTTCTTTCTGTACATAGCAAACAGTTCAATATATTGTAATGCGTGTTGTAAGTTAGGCTTTGCAGGAAATTTTCGATGTTAACCGGTTACCTCAATCTTAATAGCATTAAACGCTTCGCACTCTGCATTTCGTTTACTCTTTACAGTAGCGTTCTTGTTGCCCAGCCTGCGCAATCGCTTGGTAAGAATGCAGCGCTTACCGTTAGTCCTGCACAACTTGACTTTGGCGAGGTAACGCCTGGCGAGTCTGTTACCCGTACACTGACACTCGAACACACGGGTAATCGTGCCAGCGAAAGTGTAACGATCATTTCCGCAGTACTCGACGAATTAGACTCGTCTCGTTATTCAAGTAATTTTTCAGGGGAGGTAACACTACAGCCTGAAGAACAGCTCGACATTGATGTGACCTTTACACCTGCGCAAAGCGGCACTGCGCCGGGCACTTTGGTTATTACGCATAGTGCAGATGACGCAGTGTTGCGAGTGGAACTGACAGGTATTGGCAGCGGCGCTGATCCGTCTCGCCTTAGCGTAGATAGTGGTGCCGAAGGTGCTAGTTTTTATAAAAGTTTTCTCAGTGGGTTTCCCCCTATTAAGCCAACACAACTGCAGTTTGGTCCTGATGATTTACTCTATGTCGCGACCGTTGACGGTGGCCTGTATCAGATGATAGTGGAGCGTAACGGCGTCAACCAATACTCTATAACTGGCAGTACGTTTATTGAACTGGTTAAAAACATTGTTAATCACGATGATGACGGATCAGTTAGCGATACGCAGGGCAACCGATTAGTTACCGGCATGTTAGTAGTCGGTTCTGCAGAACAGCCGATAATTTATGTGACATCAAGTGACCCAAGAGTGGGGGGTGGGCCAGGTGGGTCCAGTACGGGTCTGGACACTAACTCGTCGGTCGTTTCGCGCTTAAGTCTGGTCAATGGGAATTGGGTTAAACAAGATTTGGTTCGCGGGCTACCACGATCTGAAGAAAATCATCACGCCAATGGCATTGCATTAAATGAAGCAGATGAACTGCTTTATGTGGCAATGGGAGGCAACACAAACCAGGGAGCACCGTCTAACAATTTTGCTTTTTTACCTGAATATGCACTCAGTGCGGCAATACTGGAAATTGATTTGGCAGTCATTGGCAGCGGTACTTATGACTTGCCAACATTGGACGATGAAGATCGCTCAGGAACGGTTGATACAAACGATCCGTTCGGTGGTAATAGAGGTAAGAATCAAGCAATACAGGTTGCTGATGGCCCTGTGCAAGTATACGCACCCGGATTTCGTAATCCTTATGACGTGATCATAATGAGCAATGGCAGCATGTACACGTGGGATAACGGACCCAACGCAGGCTGGGGTGGCATACCCATTGGCAATGGTGATGGTAGCCAGTGCACAAATGAGGTGGTAGAACCAGGTGAGACCCGTTTCGATACGCTACACAGAATTAGCGGTCCAGGTTATTACGGTGGTCATGCTAATCCAACGCGGGGCAATATTGAAAACACATTCAACAATAGCAATCCCCAATCGCCGATATCGTCTTCAAATCCAGTTGAGTGCATTTATAAAGAGGGTCCTGGGGGCGCTAACCGGCCAGCACATCCAGACAATGCCTATCTACTTGCATTGTCACAATCCACCAATGGGTTAACTGAATACCGGGGCAGTAACTTTGCTGGTGCGTTGCAAGGCGAGCTTTTAGCAGCGGTGTGGGATAACAGCCTGCATCGAGTTGAGTTTAGCGCTGACGGCACAACCGTACTTGATAGTGGTCCGTTGTTTTCCAATATTGATATTCGACCACTTGATGTAACAGCACAAGGTGATGTCGACATATTCCCGGGTACGATATGGGTCGCTGATTTTGTCGCACGTTCTGTTGCCGTATTTGAACCCGATGACTATAACGGCGGTAGTGGAGGCGGTTGTAATGCCACCGACCCTGAGTTGGATTCGGATCAAGATGGATACAGCAATACCGATGAATATCAAAACGGCACTAACCCTTGCTCTGCGGCCGACGTACCCGCCGACGCCGATCAGGATTTTGTTTCCGATCGATTAGATGATGATGATGACAACGACGGGTTATTAGATGTACAGGATCCATTCGCAGTCGATGCTGCAAATGGTGCTCTCACCAACTTACCGGTGAATTTTGAATGGTCTAGTACCGACTCGAATGCAGGTTACCTGGAGAACCTTGGATTCACTGGATTAATGGTGAATGGGTCAGACGACTATCTGGATATGTTTGATACCAGCCAAATGACTAATGGTGGAGC
>CALIMV010000297.1 GCA_938045275.1 uncultured Granulosicoccaceae bacterium | reverse complement strand
CTCTATCTCCATTTTGAAACGCTTAATAGATGCCAGCGCTGTTGATTCATCATCTATATCGAAATCTCGTTTGAGGATATCGGCATAGTGTTTCAAATCATCTGCTGGTAGTTCAATTTGAAAGAGTGAAATGGCAGATTTGCCGGCCCAAGAACCGACGCAGCGGGAATAAACTTCACGATAAGGAGCGCAGAGCGCAACGGCAAATTGCTCATCCTCACTGATAGATAGCAAGCTTTCAACGAAAGCTGAGTCTAGCGAATTTATCGATTTGTTTGCCGCTTCAATTCGTAACTCTTCTCTACCTTCTTCAATTCCTTCTTTTATCGATGTTTTCAGTTCTTTGACAAATTTGAGCATAATGTGGGTTCTCCCTCCCCGTGTAGCTTTGCACTATATGCAGTAATTAATACGGCACTAGCGTTGTACTTCATCAGCGACGATAGCTACACAATCGCCCTGATCAATAAATCCGCTATGATGTCGAGCCATTATAATGCCATTACGGTCAGCTTTTAGCGTTACAGCGTTAGCACCGGTACTGCCTGGCTGAATTATTCGTGCAATCGGGCTGCCCATGTAAACATCGTCGCCGGCGTCTTTACAGATTTCCAATAGACCAGAGCAAGGAGCGATTACGTGGTTTTTCTCTGATGTTACTTCCAGCATACGCGTTGATCGCAGTGTCAGTTCCTGACGCAGGACGCCCATTTGAACCAGAACATTGCGACAGCCAGTGCGCGCAATTTCCATATTTTGGGTATTGACTCCGCCACCGCCGCCAAGACGCACGGCTAAAAATTCTTTTTGCACATGTTGTACGCTTGCGGCCAATGAGCCGCTTTGGCACGGAAGTAGTCTTGCGCTGTACGGCGCTCCGAACGCGATCATGTGATGTTCAGCCCGCTCTTGTAAAGGCTCGTTCAGTGTATCGATATGGACAGCCGCAAGCGATGTGAAGAGCGTTGACGACCCACCCGATTGAATTTCGATGATCAAGTCAGCCGGTTTCACCAGCGTATTGAACAAGTGAGCGGCAATTTGTTCTGTTGGCGAGCCAGACTCGCTCCCTGGAAAACATTCATCAAGATCTTTACTGTCTACGGCGGAAAGGCGAGCATGGCAGCCTGTTGCTAGAGGGTTCATCATTGGGACAATAATTAAACAACCGCTGATGTCTTCTACTTGAATAGAACTAGCCAAATTATGTAGCGAAATTTGTCCGTCGTATTCATCTCCTCGTGCACCAGCCAACAAAGCCACAACGGGCCCATCACCATTTCTGATGACGCACACAGGAATTTGCATTGAGCCGAAAGCCGAGCGCGTAGATGGGCACGGCAAGGTAAGATAACCATGTTGTTTGCCTTCCACGCTAATATCGATTGTGCTGCCTGGCTGGCGAGGTTGTAGAGTGGAGGCTTTCATGAGATGCAATATAAGTCCAATTTTTTTGTGTCGATATTGTCTTGTGCCTGAACCGACGGTCGCTGCCTTGTAGAATGCAAAAGCTGTGCAATTGATACGCCGTTAGCGGCCTAACGAATTCATACAATAATGACCACAGAACAGATTCTCATTAGTGCGATTTTGGTCGTAGCCATGCTTATGTTTGGCTGGGGGCGCTGGCGTTACGACCTTGTCGCTATGTCGGCATTAATCGCTTGTGTGTTGTTTCGACTGGTAGAGGCCGACAAGGCGTTTCTCGGTTTTGGGCATCCGGCAGTCATTACTGTGGCGGCTGTATTGATCATCAGCAGTGCATTGAAAAATGCTGGTGTGGTGGATGAAATTGCCAGCCGCATTAGTCATCTGACCGAAACACCCATCATGCATATTGCAGCACTAACCGCTGTCATCACCGTAGCATCGGCCTTTATGAACAATGTAGGTGCACTGGCTCTGCTGTTGCCAATAGCGCTTTCTACCTGCGATGAACGTAATCGATCTCCCGCTCTTATCTTGATGCCATTGGCGTTTGGCAGTTTGCTCGGCGGTATGATGACGCTGATTGGTACACCGCCGAATATTATTATTGCCAGTATTCGTGCCGAACATACCGGCGAAGCATTTGGCATGTTTTCATTCACACCTGTTGGGTTGCCAATAGCAATTATTGGGGGTCTGTTTATTACCTTTGTTGGTTGGAGACTCATTCCAAAAGAGCGCCTGCAAAGTAATACCGCGAATAAACTGTTTGAAGTAGGGCAATACCTTACTGAAGCAAAAGTACCCGCCAATTCGCCGTTGGTAGGTAAAACCTTAGGCGAAACCGATGTGGGTGACAGTGGGTCTGTTGAAATCATTGGGGTAGCTGGTAAGCGTCGTTTTGCTCGAGCCGTTCGTGCCAGTTACGTGATTGCCGAAGAGGACATACTTATCATGCGGGCTGAGCCAGATGAGTTGCGAGAGTTTCTTGAAAAGTATTCATTGGAGTTGTTGAGTTCGGCCACGCCTGCGTTTGTTAAACCAGATCCGCAAAACGAGGTTATGGTAGAAGGGGTTATCAACAATGAGTCGCCGTTGGTTGGCCAGGGTGTGGAGTATATTCGCAGGGAGACGGCTAGAACGGTCGCATTGGTTGGGCTGGCCAGAAACGGTCGTCCGGTAACGCAGCGATTACGTCAGCAAATATTCCGCGCCGGTGATGTGCTACTGCTCAAGGGTGATTCGGAAACCATCGACGAGCAGTTTCGAAAGCTGGGTATGTGGCCACTGGCAAGTCGTCCCATCGATTTGAATCGCACCCGCCGGGTTGCAGTAGCATCGGCCATTTTTGCGGTTGCCATATTGCTCGGTATTGTCGGCTTTACATCACTAACCACGGCATTTTTACTGGCAATTATGGCGTACGTGTTGTTCGGGATTCTTTCACCTCGACAAATTTATGATGATATCGACTGGCCGGTTATCGTGCTGTTAGCCGCCATGATTCCGGTCGGTAACGCCTTAACCACTACAGGTACAACGCAATTGGTCGCTGACTCGCTTATCGACTGGACCAGTGGTTTCCCCATACCGGTGGTTTTAGCCTTGTTACTGGTCGTAACCATGCTGTTGTCTGATGTCATCAATAATGCCGCTACCGCTCTGGTTATGGCGCCTCTGGGGATTGCTATGGCGCAAGCGTTAAATGTTAATGCTGACCCGTTTCTGATGAGCGTGGCAGTAGGTGCATCTTGCGCATTTCTAACCCCTATCGGTCATCAATGCAACACATTGGTTATGGGGCCAGGTGGTTATAAATTTAATGACTACTGGCGAATGGGTTTACCTCTGGAAATTCTTATCGTGGTGATTAGCGTGCCGCTGATTCTGTTTTTCTGGCCTTTGTAAGCCGCCGTATTTATTGAGCATATCGATAATTTTCTTGCAAACAGCTGAGATACTAGTTCGATTGTGACTGGTTTGCGAACTCGGTCAGTTTGATCAATGTTGTCAGTGTTTTATTAAGCGGTGCTGCAACCGAGGCTTGTTCGGCAATCATTGCCACCGCGCCATTAAGGGCATCAACTTCAGTACGGCGAGCAGCCTGAATGTCTTGCAACATGGATGGAATGTGATCACCGTGTTGTGTGCAAGATAAGGTAATCATCCCCTTGACGTGCTCAAGTTCAATCTCAATATTGAGTGTGTTTGCAACTTTAGCCACCTCTTTAGCAACATCTTGTGCGAGCGCTTTCGCTCCTGGAGAGGCGTCAATTGCACTTGGTGTGCCACGCGACAGAGCCGACAATGCATTCATACCAGCGTTAAACGCGACTTTCTCCCAGATTCGTTTATGTATGTTGGTATCATGATTTAAGTCGATATGTGCATCTTGAAAAGTTGCTTCTATGCGTTTTGCCATATCAGTATTGTTGTGGTTTGCGGCATTGCCGAAGTAGCTGTTGCCATGCCCTTTGCCCATAACAATACCGGGTGCAATTTTATCAACTGGCACCATCGACACGCCGACCCAAATTCGTTCTGCAGAAACGAACTGTCCAATGGTTTCCGCATTACCCAAGCCATTTTGCAAGCTAAGAATGTGCGAGTCTTTATCGATCGCTGCTTCTATGCTTGCCATAGCATCTTTGGTCTGAAAGGTTTTAGTCATTAACAAAACAAGATCGACCGGCGCCTGGATGTCTTTTGGTGAGCTTGCGGAGACATTGACGCACTGCTCATCGACCGGACTTTTCAGAATGAGCCCGTTTTTAGTTATGGCTTGATGGTGTGCCGAATTGGTTGTCAGCAACTGCACTGTATTGTCCTGAAGCGCTAAATGCCCTCCAAACCATGAGCCCATGGCGCCTGCACCCAATACTGCTATACGCATAGGTTTTCCTTTAAACAGCGCTTATTGACAGAGTAGCTTGAATATAGCTTGAACGGAGTCATGTACTCAAGCTGTCCTATGCTGGGCTGCCAGCCGTTCAAGTGCTTTTGCCTTACAGGGTTTGCGGTATGTGTCATTCAGCGACCGATGCTACCGGCCAGCGTAGGGTATCCCCTAGTTGTATGTTTGAAAAAATCAGTAAATTTAGCCCATAAGAGGTGGAAGTGAGAGAAACGTACAACAATGAATATTGCGAACTCAATGTCGTACATTCGAAGCGATACAGCAATTCAAGCTGACAAGCAAAAGGCTGAATTTGATGGCGGCCCGGATTGGCGCGCCCCACAGCCGCATTTGGATGACTATATCGGCGGTCCCGATTGGCGGGCCCCCCAGCCACATTTTGAAGAGGTCGGTGGCTCTGGATGGCGTGAGATCAATCCGATTAAACCGATACTGGTCCCCGATCAGCCACCTGTACAGGGTCAAACAGGCAACAGCAAATTTTTGGATTTGATCGAAATGGGTGATTCGCTGCGTAATCAACTAGGCATAGCGCCCCCAAAATCGCCCACCCCAGACGCAAAACCTGACGCAAACCCTGACGCTGGACCTGAAACCGGCGCGGCTAAGCTCAATTACAACGAAGCGCTGGAGACAGCCAAATCCAACCGTGGG
>CALIMV010000296.1 GCA_938045275.1 uncultured Granulosicoccaceae bacterium | reverse complement strand
AACACCTGCGGGTTCATAATTAAAGGTTAGATCCACTTCCGAATTCGCAAAAAGTTGCTCCATAGCGGCAATACTTGCAGGATAGGTTTTACCTTCGCGCCAAAGGTCGGGTTCAAGATCATTCAGAATTTCCCAGGTTTTTGTCGCTACTTCGTCGTATTTGGCCTGGTCAAATTCTCCCAGTAAATTATCAACTCCACCGGCGGCGTGATAAAACACGTGACGAACAAAAACCGACCCATTGAAGTCTGGCGGTGCCGGATAAGTGAATTTACCCGGGTTAGCCTTTACCCATTCAATTAGCTCAGCAATGGATTTCGGTGGTTCTTCGGTTCTGGCGGTATCGTAAGCAAAAGCAAACTGCGCTTTGGACCACGGAACTTCACAGCCATCAACGGGAACACCAAAATCGTTTGCTATTGAAGGGTTATCCCAGTCAACCAGTTTGTTGTTTGGCAAGGTGTCCAGATAGCCACAAAAAGCAAGATCACCTTGCTTCATGGTTCTGAAATTCTCGCCGTTAACCCAGATCATATCAACTGAGCCTTTGTCCAGAACACCAGACTCTTTTTCGCCGAGCACAATATTAACCGCCTCGACAGTGTCGCTTAGCCCAACACGATTGAGTGTAATGTCATATTCTTCTTTTAGTATGCCACCGATGTACTCGGATACGTACTGATTGATATTGTCTGAGCCACCCCATAGAAACCAGTTGACTTCTCCACCCTTAGCCAAATCGGTAACTTCGTCCCAGGATTTTCCAATTAGCGATTCACCATCTGCTGTATCAGCGTGGGTTGCCAATGGCGCAAGTGATAACGTTGTTGTGAGTAAAGCCCATTTTAAAAATTGATTCATGCCTTCTCCATTTTTCCAAGTTTAAACAACTGTTTGTCATTGTTTATGCGTGATTTTTATGATTCGCTCTGGTTAACTTGCTGTGCAAGTTTTAATGCTACTTCAAAAACAACTTCGTTAGACCGTTTGAGCTTATCAGCGTCTTCTTTACTTAATGGGTCCATAAAAGTCCTGCCGTGTGGTAGAGCATCCCACACGGATAGCAGTGACACACAACTAACACCGAAGTAATCAGCGACCGCAGTCACAGCCGATGTTTCCATATCGATCGAAACAAATCCTTCTTCAGTCCAGCGATCACACATGGCATTAGACTGTGCAAACAGACTAGGCCAGGTTAAATGTTTTGTACGAGTGGTTACCCTATTTTCTGCACGCAGCAATTCTTCTGCTTTTGTCATCCATATAGCTGAAGTATGAACAGTATCTTCAGCGCCGTAAATATGCGATACACCATCTCTGGCAGCACAAGACTGAGGTAAAACGATGGTACCTGTACTGGTATTGACATCCAACGTACCGCAAGTACCAATTTGAACAAGTAATGGTGTGCCAAGTTGACCAAAAATATGTGCAGGCTCTACAGCCCGTGCAGCCCCATAGGCACAACAATAAGCTACGCTGACACCACAGTAGTCGCCGATAAACATATCAGGAAAATCGAGCTCTCTGACGTTGGACAGCAGGGATAGTCGATTTTTGGTTGCTGTTTCTCGCCACCACGTACCTTCAAGAATGAGCGCCTGTGGTATCTGGTGGGCTGACAGGTTTAGCGCTTCTTTCCAGATGTTCGGTTTATAGTCAAGAATCGCCATGCAAATCAGTTAGCTCAACAAGCTGGAAGATCGCAAAAATTGTCTGTTCATTTTGATAGTAAACATTCTTTCCTGTCAAGAGCTATTATGCTCGGCATTTGACCACCAATTTGTATCTACTGGTCCCGCAAGCTTACCAATGTAGTGTGACATCACTTTAACGCAATTAATTTCAATGACAGCAACGTGGCTACAGCACCAATTGTTGCAAGTAGCGCCACTAGCGTCGCCATCTGAAAATCACCCGTTCTATCATGTATAACGCCGGCCAACCACGGAGCGACCAGACCCGCCACACCCCATGCTGAGAAAAGATAAGAAAATACGCGAGCAAATTTTTCTTTACCGTAAATTGATACAACCAAAGCTGGAATTGTTGATGCAACCGCGCCGTAACCGGCGGCTACAGTAATGAGCCCTGCCACTACCAACAACGGTAATGCGGTCGTAGCCATTATAATGAGGCCAATAGCTGCAACACTCACTGCCAGTAAAGCTGTATTGACAGGCTGGATTGCATAGTTGAATCCACTGACCGAGAGTCGCCCAATAGTATTTCCAATGGCAGCACCGGCTATCGCAATTGAGGTAAGCGTTGCTGTCGCACCTATAGAATCGACTATCTTGCCAGCCAGGCCCAATACCATTAATCCACCAGCTGAACCCAGAGCAAAACTAAACCATAACAACATAAAAAGCCCTGGTTTAGCCACCTGAGTCGAATTAGACGAAACCTCTTTAAGTGACACTAACAATCGGATTGAGCGCCTGTCGACGATGTAACCCGCTAAACATGCAACTACTAATGAAATGACGAGTGGCAGCAGTGCGTGAGCACTCCAACCCTGCGTTACAAGTGAACGCCACACCAAACCGTAGACAGCACCACCCATTCCAAAACTTGCAACCATAAGGGGGGTTATGACAGCAGGTCTGGAAGCCTGCGCAGCGGTCGCAAGCGCATTAATGTATATGGCTCCACTGCAGACGCCAAAACCCAAACCAAAAGCAATCAGAAACAACCAATACGTTGGAACCATCATCGCAACCACCAGACACATGGCACCACACAAGCCAAACAAAACGCAGCCCCGAAGTCCGTTAAAGTTCGGCGGAAAACGTGGAGATACGATAACCGCAATCGAAAAAGCCACGATGGCAATAGAAAACACCAGACCAGATTGTTCGGTCGACCCGTTAAATTTGTTTTCGACTACGGGTATTAGCGCGCTCCAACCATACAAGCCACCGGCACAAAAGCAAATCAAAGCTGCACTGATCAGTTTTGCCGGGCCGACGAAAGGCGGTTCAGTCATAGCTTAATGCAACTGAAGAGATCACAACGATGCGTCACGCGCAGCCTGCCTTGTTGTTACAACATACTAGAGACGATGACTCACAATAACTTGTATTTACAAAAATGTTAAGTCAAACTGGATGCATAAAAAAACTTGTCCAATATCGTATCGGTGTATTGTATGGCTCAATCAAAGGTCACCGTTTGCGGAGCCGCCATAACGGCGTTTAACCGACGAACAGACGGTTCCTCTTTCAGGGACTGGGCACTGGCGGCATTTGAAGATGCACTAACCCTATCCTCGCTTGAGCGGCGAGACATCGATGCGCTGATCGTGGCATCCGAGAGTGACTTTTTTTCGTTGCAATTAAATCCGGCATCAGTATTGGCCACTGACCTTGGTTTAGTTGGTTCGTCAACCATGCGCGTTGAGGGTGGTGGCGCATCAGGGCAGCTTGCTGTCCATACCGCTGCACGCTTTATTCAAAGTGGAGCTTACAAGCATGTGGCCGTTGTCGGCGTCGACCCATCAGCTTCACAACTTTCCGGACCAACGATAAAATCACTGTACAGCTTTTCATTCGATGCATGGACCGATGGCCTGTCAGGTGTGAGTGCCACGGCACTATACGCTTTGTCTTTTCAGGCTTTTATGCAACGGATACCTGTAAGCCAACAACATCTCGGGCTAGTGACTCAACAAAACCGGGCTAATGCAACGTTCAATCCACGTGCTCATCTTGGCAAAATACATAGTCAGCAAGAAATCGATGAATCAACTTTGCTGGCAACTCCGTATCGTCGCTTGCATTGTTCCCCACTGAGCGATGGCGCAGCATCATTAATTTTGTCCGCTTCGAGTCACAGTCCATCGTCGAGAAAATCAGCGCCAACTATTGCTGGCCTTGGTGCTGCATCCGATTCTGTGCATCTCGGAGCCAGATCAGATGCAGGAGATTTTGCTGCAAAACGATTGGCCATGCAACGGGCGTGTCGTGAAGCCGATATCCAGCCAACACAAATAAATATAGCTGAGGTGTACGATGCCTACGCCGGAGCTCAACTGCAGGCAATTGATGCGCTGGGTTTGAGCGATAATATCCCCAACGATCTACAATCGGGGCGTTTTGATATACATGGCCAATGCCCCATTAATTTATCGGGTGGGCTAATGGGGCAAGGCGCACCAGTGGGTGCAACAGGTGTAGCGCAAACAGCCACTTGTGCATTGCTATTGGAAGGTCTTTACGAAGAAAAGTTACAGCCGCAATCTCTGCCACAGTTTGCACTGGCCGATACTCATGGCGGCGTGTGCACAACCGCTGCTGTGACTTTACTGGCCGGAGCCGCAGCATGACAATCGACTATCAGCTAACACTTGAATACACACTGCAATCTGGCTGGCTTGAACCTTTTGTGCGTGGATTACAACAAGGCATCGCCACCGCCAGACGCTGTACCAGCTGCGAAAAAACCAGCTACCCACCAATACGAGTCTGCAAATGCAATCACACGGGTGGCGAGTGGGTCCGTTTGTCCGGCGAAGCGCACATAGTGCATCGTTGCGATGGCTCGGAGGGCAGTTTCGCTCTGGTACAATTTATCGGAGCCGATACACGCACCGTGGTACGTCTTGAGAATATGCCAGAACCCGATGCAATTGGTTATCTTAAATCTCCATTAACAAAAAATGCTAACGACAAACCAGTTCTGGTTCTAACGACTGATCAACAAGACAAAGCCAGACGATAAAAATCTATGGATGAACTAACAACACTTGATCAAAACGCACTGCATCAGCTGAACCTTCAGCGCACTGGTGATCAATGGCGTATTGTGTGGCCCGACAATACAAACATCTTTCACATGACTGTTGGCAAGCATCTCACAGAAGATAGTCGTGACAACACGGCGATGATATTTGAAGAAGCTGACGGCTCGGTTGCCACAATGACCTTCGCCGATGTTGATACTGCTTCAACCAATCTTGCATCTTCCCTGCAGAAACTCGGCTACGGGCGAGGCGACTTAATCGGCTTGCACACAGGGCAACATCCTGATACTGCTGTTGCACACATGGCCGTCTGCAAACTGGGTGCAGTTGCGGTGACACTCTCCCAATTATATGGGCCCCAGTCACTGCAACATGCGTTAAACGATTGCAATCTGAAAGTACTACTCACATCGGAAGAAGCCTGGGGTTCACTGCGAGCCGATGCTCCGAACCAGTTTGCACACCTGGAACATGTTTTACTTCGCAACCCACTCGCTGGTGAGATCGATCTTGGTGCGGCACTAAGCAACAGTTCAAACGCGGCATCTTTTTCACCAGATTTTGTTGGAGCCGACGACCCGGCACTACTGATGTACACCTCAGGCTCAACTGGCAAGCCAAAAGGTATTTTGCATGGCCACCGAGTATTGGCTGCGTATACACCCTCAATCAATCTGTTTTTTGATCTTGCCATGGAACAAACCGATGCTGTCTATTGGTCACCATCGGATTGGGCCTGGGTCGGTGGCCTGCTCGATATGCTATTCCCGGCGTGGATGGCAGGACGTCCAATCGCCACTTCTTTACACCGATTTAATGCAGACTTTGCTTATCAATTTATGCAAAGACACAAAGTCACCCATACCTTTTTGGCGCCAACCGCCATTAAACGACTCGCACAAGAGAAAAACCCGCGTGATCGATACGACCTTTCTCTTGGCTACATATGCACAGGCGGTGAAGCACTGGCGTCCGAAACACTGAACTGGGCCGAAAAATCACTGGGCGTTGTTTGCAATGAATTTTACGGGCTCACAGAAGTGAATCACTTAATCGGCAATTGCGCTTCACTTTATCCCAGAATTCCGGGCTCAATGGGACGTGCATACCCAGGACACTGCGTTTTTCTGGTTGATTCAGACGGAAACGAAGTGGCGGACGGCGAAGTTGGGGAAATTGTTACTTTGGCTGACTCACCTACCCGCTTTCTTGGGTACCTTAATAATCAAGAGCAAGAGGACGGTATGCGCCTTGGCAAATATCTGCGAACCCATGATCTTGCTGTGCGTGATGACAATGGCTACTTCTGGTATAAAGGTCGCAGCGACGACCTAATCAAATCTTCTGGGTTTCGAATCGGCCCGGCAGAAATTGAAGAGTGTTTGTTAGGTCACGGCAGTGTTGCTGAGGTTGCTATTGTTGCAAAACCCGATGCTGAGCGCGGCTCTATTGTAAAGGCGTATGTAAAGCTACGCGCTAGTGAACCACAAAATGACGCAATGATTGATTCACTATGCAACCACGTGAGAACGCAATTAGCCGGATACAAAACCCCAAGAGAAGTTGAATTTGTCGATGACTTTGTTATGACCTCTTCAGGCAAAATTAACCGGCGTGTATTGCGTGAAGCTGAAGAAAAAATGGCGCAAGCAGGCTCATTGTCTTCAAAGGCTGATGCGTAACAAGATTGCTTAATACCCTCAATAAAAACGCGTAATGACATAACTTGACTCATTAAGCTTTATGTTGATCACGCACACCGAGCAACTCGGTGGCTCATTAAAAACACGCTTGCACACTATAGGGAAAACGTTATGAGCACGGCCGATCAATTTTCCACACTAGACCCAGAACTTTATTTGGACCGTTTAGCGCTGCCACAATCTAGCTCCCGATTATTAATTGATACTGACACTGCTAATGAAATCGATGACCAATTTGCCATCGCATGGGCACTACTGTCACCAGAGCATATGAAGGTGGAGGCTGTTACGACAGAACCCTTTTCGTTTGCTCATCATCGCCGGGAACTGATATTAGCGGAACGTGCAATTGAATCAGGCGATAAACACACCGAGCATTTGGTGGGCGGTTTTCAAGGATGGCTAACACGATTGCACAGCTGTGGAAGACGCGCAGAAGATCTTGAATTTGTCAGCCCCGCCGAAGGCATGGAACTAAGCTATCAGGAAATTCTGACCGTGTATGAAAAACTTGGGCTGAAATCTGAGGGCAACGTATTTCGCGGAGCGCAGCAATACATGAGCAATGCCGATACACCTGTGGATTCTGAATCAGTAGACATCATTATTGATCTGGCCAAAAGTGGTTCTGAACCGCTGTACATAGCAGCAATGGGCTGTGTAACCAACATCGCATCCGCTTTACTGCGTGCACCCGAAATTCGCGAAAACATAGTCGTTATCTGGACCTCTGCGTATCCTTCCAGCTCACCACATTGCAACAGACCATCGTTAAACCTGATACAGGATGTGCACGCATCTCGACTGATGTTCGACAGCGGTGTTCCATTAATTTACCTACCCGGCTATCACGTCGGCGCGCAATTGAAAATATCCTTGCCGGAGGTTGAGCAATTTATAAAAGGCGCGGGGGACATCGGGGATTATCTGCATCATTTGTACACACAAAACCCACTGCACGAAATGTTCGCAATTCAAGATACCCCACGGCGAACCTGGGTTATCTGGGATATTATCACCATCGCCTGGTTGATCAACCCTGACTGGGTGCCAACCATGTTAACGGCTGCCCCGATCCTGGATAACGAGCTGCATTGGCAGAAAGATGAAAGTCGGCACCTTATACGTGAAGGTTACGATGTACAGCGCGATGAAATATTTATCGATATTTACAACAAGCTTGCACAATTCGCAAAAAAATAGCGCCAAAAAGCCTGCCGAACCGCAACGGCGTTATCCGGAAAAACCAGACTCGACAGTGGCCCATTCAACTTAAGGTTCAACTCGACGAATCTGCCAATTGCAAACGTATGCTCAGTTTTTCAGACCAGAGTGCTCGTGCTGGTATCTAGGGAGCCTCTGATTAATTCCCTTACGTCTCTGCTAGCGTATAAGCGTGCTGGGCTAGGCGTCGATCCGAAGGGCAGTGCTGGATGTCACTGGCGAGGATTGCAACGACGACCAGTGCGCTTATACGCTAGCCCGCCGGGTCAAACAGACTGATCCGGACTCTGCGTTATGTTCTTTCGCCATAGCACCACTATGCCTGTAGAACATGCCTTGATTCCGAATCAGTCTGTTTGACAGAGATGCAAGGGAATTAATCAGAGGTTCCCTAGTTAGAAGAGTGAGTTTGATTATCGGTCAATTCGTGCGTCACTTATAAAGGTTATTGCCAATATTTCGGCTAGCTGCAGGCGCGAATACCACTGATCAGGGTGAGCAGTGCAGGAAAAGGCAAAATGCAAGAGTAGCGACAGCTTTTCGCTTGTAGTGAAATCACTTTAGTCGGATAATGCTTTGCGAACCAAATTATCCTCAAAATAGCCGCTTTTTATGATCTTAAGTATTAAGTTCCCAATTCTTGCTTTTTCGTTATTGTTAATATTGACTTATGTCAGCCGTGC
>CALIMV010000295.1 GCA_938045275.1 uncultured Granulosicoccaceae bacterium | reverse complement strand
AATGTCGCGGAAATTTTGAGAAACCTGATAGAAGAAGAGGTTTCCATTCGAAATGTTCGGGGCATTCTCGAGTCGTTGGTGCAGTCGGCGGCACATGAAAAAGACACAGGTAATTTGACCGAATTTGTGCGCATCGCGCTGGCTCGGCAAATATGCCACCAGCACGCAGTTAACCAGAACTTGAATGCCATTGCGCTTGAACCATCACTTGAAGAAAAATTGCTTGAATCTGTTCGGGCCAGTGGTGGTAATCGACAGCTCTCACTTGAACCTGCCCAGGCCGAGGGTTTGCGCAACGCGTTGCGTGTGTCGATTGAAAAACACAAACCTAATGTGGTCGTAACTCACCTTCAAATCAGAAAACAGTTACGTCAATATGTACAAGGTATATCGTTCGATACGCCAGTTCTGTCGTACAACGAACTTACCGCTGAAACCAAAATTCAAGTAGTTGAACACATCAACTTGTCAAACCAACCGAAGCTGGAGATAGCATAATTATGCTTTTTGCTTTAACTCGAACAGCAGCATGGCGCCAAGTTAAAAGAATATGGCAACAACACGTGTGCCAATTCAGCTCCAAAGCAACGCTTTTTGCATTGTTAGCAACATTGCTTATTTTGCAGCCTGTGCAAGCTGGTGGGGTACCTGGTCTAGATAAAAGAGTGTCAATCAACGCTCGAGAAATTCCGGTTGATCAGTTTCTGAGTAATTTGTTTGGCTATATCGGCGTACCCGTCGTTGTTGATGCGAAAGTTCAAGGCACTGTTAATGGCAGCTGGGACAACACAGCAGGTGTGTTGCTCGACAAGGCTACACGCAGTTTCCAGCTGGTGACTTATTTCGATGGCATCACCGCATACGTTTATAAAGACAACGATCTGGTTCAGCAAATCATGCCGGTTTCAGGTGCAGTGGCTGGCAACATTATTCAGTACGCAAATTCACTCGATCTGACCGACTCCAGAAACAAGCTCGACCGAGTAGGCAGTAATGGACTAAGAGTCATCGGCACGCCCCGATTTCTAGAGCAAATAAAGGGGGTGTCGCGTAACTTCAGAAGTAAACAGCCCAAGTACACGCCTTTGGTCGTTGAAAAACTCTTTTATCTTAAGCATGCGTGGGCACAGGATATAACCACTGATATTGGCGGACAATCAGTCGCTATTAAAGGTATAGCCAGTACACTGGTGGATTTGTTATCCGATATGCCCATTGGCGATTCGGTATTTCCTGCGGCGGTTGGAAACGGGCTTACCAGAGTGCAGCCACAATCGTCTGATACCGGTCAACCGACAATGGTTGCTGGCGGTACAGACGACAATGCAATGGCATTAGCTCAACCGCAAATAAGTTCATCAACGCTTGTTCGGCAAAGTAAACACACCAAGATTGATGCAAAAGATGTACGCATTGTTGCAGTGCCACGGCTAAATGCGGTGCTTATCCGCGATTTGGAATCGCACATGGACAGCTACCAATCGTTGATTGATTCGCTCGACGTTGAACCGTACATGCTTGAAATCGAAGCAACCATCATCGACCTGAATTCAGACAAGAGCGAGGAGTTGGGTGTAAATTGGCGTGCTCAGCGTGATGATCAGAATGAAGCGTTGGTCGGCAATGGTACAGACTCAGATCTAGCATTACGACCCAATACGCAAATCACTCCGGTCGGAAATGGCGGTATTTTGTCCTTGGCTTTTGGCGATGAGCGGGCAAAATTTTTAGCTCGTATAAGAGCGCTTGAAGAAACCGGCGACGCTGAGATTGTATCCAAACCGCATGTGGTTACCCTTGCAAATGTAGAAGCGATACTAGACACCACACAATCGTTCTTTGCGCGAGTTCAAGCGGCTGAAGATGCTGCTTTATTTAAAATTTCTGTTGGTACCACGCTACGCGTCACTCCACATGTTTACCGTGATGGTCCAGATACGCGTATAAAGTTATTGATCAATATTCAAGATGGCGCAACGTCCGACGCCACTGTCGATGCGATTCCGGTTATCGGTCAATCCCAGATTAGTACACAAGCCATTGTGAAGGCTGGAGACAGTTTGCTCATTGGCGGGATGGTGCGCGAGTCGAAACGCAATGGTGAAACCAAGGTGCCGTTGCTAGGGGATATTCCAGGACTTGGCAACATATTTCGAACAAAGACTTCAAGTGGCAGCAAGGTGGAGCGCCTGTTTTTAATTACGCCGCGGCTGGCCTACAAGAATGGCTTTGAGAAGCGCATGGAAGGGCCAATACTGCAAGGTGAGGCTGACACAATCCTGGACAGTTCCGGTGATCGACTTACAGCTGCAAAGAAGTTACTGCAGACGGCGCAAAAACGAAACGTAGAGGCAGCCGCGGAACGGTTGGAGCAGATTGCTTCAGAAACCAATCCTCCGTACAAAGTTGAATATCAAGACGCTCCAAATTCAAAGGTCAGCGCAAGTAATACACCATCTCAATCTGTGCACACCGGGGCCATAAAAGATAACCTGAGATTGCCTGAAGTGCCTCAGCCAGCTCCAACTGAGCAATTAGCCAAAACGCAAAATGGTGGCCTGGCAATTGTTGATGACGATGATGATTGGCAAGAGGTCCGTGCAGTTGTCGCACAGCCGGCAACGCCGGAACCCATACCCGTTGTTGCGGTGCCTGTCCGAGAAGCACCAGTCAGTGAGGTTCCTCAGCAACAAGTACCAGTACGTGAAATACCAACTAGACAAGTACCAGCACGTGAGGTGCCGATCAGTGAGTTACCGTATCAAACGGTGCAGAGCCAGATTACAGCCGCAGACAAGCTGCTGGAAGATCTCAACAGTGACGATGGATGGCAGGAAGTTGTAAATGACTGAGCCGCTCGAACTTCTGGTTATTGAAGGGCAAAAGTATGGTGCCCGCGCTTCCATATCAGACACCGAACTGACGTCCGTCGGTAACGACTACGATTGCGATGTCATGTTAGGGCTGCCAGGTATTGAGCATGCGCTGGCTTTGCCAAATTCAGAAAGCCAGAAAAAGCTACCGGTCGATTTCCCCAAGCTGGAAATGAAACAGCACGAGGGCCGTGTATTACTTAGAGTGGTTAGAGGCACCATCAAGGTTGGCCAGGAAACGCTAAGTGAAGGTGGTAAATCAGAATTGCATCCAGATACACCGGTAACTTTGGGAAACAGTGTTTTCGTCGTCGGTCCAACATCAGCTCTGCAGAAAGTTGAAAATCAGCCGGGTCAATCGGATAGTCAGGAAGTCACAACAACCACAACCGACGCGACTAATGCCGAGTCTGCAGTACAAACAGAGGTTAAAACGACCAACGTAAAACCGAAGAAGCGTGCTGTTGGTTTGTTGTATTCAGTGGCAGTGTTGTGTGTCATTGCCGGCGGAATAGCGGCGATTGTGAATTACGGCAATTCGGGCAATGTTGTCCAGCCCGATGCATCAAAGTCTGTGGCTGCAGAACTTGAGCGTGGCGGATATTCAAGCCTTTCAGTCGCGTTACTCGATAATGATGCTGTGTTGGTTGATGGTTTTTTGGAAAGTCGAGCTGAGCTGTACGAGGTTCGAAACCTATTGCAAGCATCAACCAATGCCACCATCGAATGGGATATCAAGCTTGGCGAAACGCTGGTTGATTCGGTGCAGTCAGTGTTTCAGGTCAATGGCGTTGTTGCGTCAGTTAAGTCGGTGTCTAGTGGTTCGGTTTTGGTCGAAACAAGCAGCGACGACCTGGCACTGTTGGAACGCATAGAAAAAGTGGCCTATGACGATGTGGCCGATCTGGAACATCTCGAATTGGTTAATACCATCCCTGTTGTTGCAGCTGTAGAAGAAGAGGTTGAGCCGGAAAATACTATGGATAGCATTCCCGGAAAGCGTATAGTGATGATAATGGCAGGTGAATACATCAGAACAGAGGATGGTTCGGTTTATTATCAAGGCTCTGTGCTTCCAAGCGGGCATAAAGTATTAGCTATTCTTGATAAGAAAATTCAGCTTGAGTTAGATGATAATCAAATTGAGTTAACGTTCTAATACGAATTGGTAGGAGAAAGCAGGGTTTTCTCGATTATTTACAAACTCGATTATTTACAAATTAGCGTAGGAGTGTCAAATGAGTGATATATCAGCAATAAGCGCAACAGCTGCAACGGCAGCGAGCAGTACCAACAAGAAAGATTCTGGCAGTTGGTATGAAGCCATGGCAGAAGCCTGGGGTAAGGCGCTTGATAAGCAAGCAGACAAAATCATTGAGCTGGCTGACGGATTGGAAGAGGGTGGTGATACACCGTCTAAATACAATCAGTTCACAGCTGAGTCTTTGCGTATGGGTATTATTTCGAATGCCTCTCACACTTCACTTACCAGTGTGGCCAGTGCTTTGGAAACCATGGCGCGAAAGCAGTAATTTTCACTAACTCAAAATTGACAGGACGGGTTTATGAATACTGATCCAATCTCGGCAATACAAGCCGTGGAGGCTTCTGCCGGCGGCAACCTTGGCGCTGGTGTGGAAAGCATGCCGCTGGGGTATTCGGCCGGGTTCACCAGCGACGCTGGCATGTTTGCAAACAGCTTGAACAAAGCGGAAGCAGCTGCTGGCTTGGACGGCGGCGACAATGCCGTGATGAAAGCGATGATAGAGCCGCTCGACTACATAAACAAGGAAGCGACGGCGCTCATCGAATACGCTGAATCTGCTGTCGCCAGCGGAGAGGAACTCTCTCCGAGTGAAATCGTTATGCTGACAGCGAAAAGTCAGGAGTTTATGTTCCATAGTCAACTGACTTCCAATGTCGCTAATCGAACCGCAGATGGCTTGCAACAACTGTTCAGGCAACAGAGCTAATATGCTTGCCCGGTTATCCAATTGCCGAACTGCGTTGTTGTTGGTGGTGTTACTGGTTCTGGTAGGTTGTAAGGAGCAAACGCTGTATCAGGGTTTGACTGAGCAAGAAGCCAACGAGATGGCCGCCCTGTTGCAACGCTCTGGTCTTACAGCGACAAAAGTTGCCGGCAAGGAAAATCTCTTTTCAGTCAATACAGACGAAGAGTCTTTTGCCGATGCTGTTCAGCTGTTGCAGGCCAACGGATTACCACGTACAAAGTTTGCCAACCTGGGCGACATTTTCGAAGAACAAAGTTTTGTATCGTCGAGTACGGCACAGCGTGCCCGATACATACATGGCTTGTCGCAAGAAATTTCTCAAACCATATCGAGTATCGACGGTGTGTTGTTGGCGCGAGTGCATTTATCTGTTCCTGAAAAAGACCCTCTAACAGACGAACCACCAGAGTCGAGTGCGTCTGTGTTTGTTAAGCACCGCAGAAACGTCGATTTATCGCCGCATGTTGGTCAAATTAAGGCGCTTGTAGTTAATGGCCTTGAAAATTTGCCCTATGAAAATGTGACGGTTGCTTTGTTTGAATCAAGCCCAGATCAGCGACTGGTGGCTAAAGCACCGATAAAAGTTGATAAGCCAGAGCCGAAAAATGAAGCGAAAAACATGCAAATGCAAATGGGCTCCGTATACGGATTGGCCATCCTGATTTTTGGTGTGTTTATTATGGCTTTCTATAGCTTGCTGTCGCGCAAATCCAAAAAGAAGACCAAATCAAAAAGCAAGAGCATAGCTCCCTAGCTCGTATGGGAGCGTTATCCACAGCAAGGCGTACGCGATTGCATCGCACCAACGCCGCCATGTACCTGGCCTCACTGAATACCTCTTGTTCTCTGGATGATTTATCAAAAATCGATTGGGATGCATTACTCAGCGTTCCGCACTGGTGTTTTTCAGATAAAACCCAAACTAATCAGCTGCAGCTCGTTTGCGGTACGGTTTTTCTGGCGCCTGCCATTGTGCACTGGATTGACGGAAGTCGATTGATTGAAGTGCGCACATTGGTTGGAGCAGAATATTTTGATAGTGCTATACGTGCCGGTGCTGGTCGTGTGGGTTGTGAACCGGTTGATATAAAAACCGAAGTACCGGAATTGCTGGCCAGTGCCGGTGCTGCCGTCATGGTTGGTGCGGTTGAAAATGAAACCGTACGCTCTATTCTTTCTGACCAGTTTCCAATGGATATAGAAGCCATCGAGCCTGACGTTGCGCGAACAGTATATGAGCTTGCGCTAACCACCATCGACTCGGTTCAAGAGGCGCAAGCAAATCAAGTGGCGCAAGCGACTCAGGAAGCACACCCTGACCAGTCGACAGGGCAGGACGCTTCGTGAACATCATTTGTCTGCTCGACAATCCGGAAGTTGTTATCGCCAGTGGCAAACGCGTGTTTAGCGCTGAGGAAACTGGCGCACTATTATCACTGGCCGATTCAGCTGATCGGCTTCAGCTCAAAGTCAAAGACGAAGAAGATCGCATTGTGCAAGCCGAAAAAGAGGCTTGTGAACGCGGAAGAGAAGAGGGTTTGGCACAAGGACGACAGATTGCAACAGCCGAACTTGCGAAAACCAAATTGTCGCTTGTTGATCAGGCAAACGCTGAGCTCGGCCAGGTGCGAGAAGAAGTACTTTCGCTTGCTCTGCAAGTGGTGCGAAAAATTGCAGACGGTGTTGCAACTGAAGATATGCTCTACGCACTTGCCACAACCGCAGCCCAAGAGTGTTTGCCTTCCAGGTCCATTGTGTTGAAAGTACATCCGAATGCTGTTGAACAGGTGAAAAAGCGCTTGTCGGAGTATCAGGCAAGCAGTGATACAAATCATCCCATACACAACGTTGTGGCTGATGAAGATCTCGACTTGGACGCTTGTGTATTGGAAACCGATGCCGGACAAGTGTGCGCAGATCTCGACACGCAACTCGGTGTGCTTGAAAAGCACCTGGCTGCCACCGCGGTGCAATCCGGTGGTGCTCCTGTGAACGATGCAGCCCCGATTGTGGATATCGCGCAGCCTGATACCGTCGAGCACCAGAACCCATGAGCACGTCGGAATCGCCAGTATCCAGTACCGTTGCAGCATCCGCGCGTGGTGTCGACTCCACGTTGGCTTCGAGTTTACGATCGGTTACTTCGGTCCAGCATGTTGGTCGGGTTGTTCAGGCGTTTGGGACAAGTCTGCAAGTGTCAGGCATTCCGGCTCGAATTGGTCAACGATGCAAAATTACCGATAAGCATTCCGGTAGTGTGCTCTACGCCGATGTGGTTGGGCTAAAAGATGGCAATGCCATTCTGTTCCCACTAGGCAATCTTGTTGGCGTAGCTGTGGATTCGCTTGTTACAGTTGAAGAAGAAGAGACCACTGTGCGTGTCGGTGACAACATGCTTGGTTGTGTATTAAATGGTTTGGGCGAGCCGATTACCGATACCGTATTGCCTAATGATATACCGCGCTACCCACTGGATGCCGATTCTCCCAGCCCACTTGCCAGGCCGCCCATCAGTGAACAGTTTTCTACAGGTGTTAAGTCTATTGATAGTTTGCTTTCGGTTGGGGTTGGCCAACGGCTTGGCATTTTTGCTATGGCAGGTGGCGGTAAGTCCACACTGCTTGCCATGTTGGCGCGTTACTGCGTAGCCGACGTTATTGTCATTGGTCTTATTGGTGAACGTGGCCGGGAAGTACGCGAATTTATCGAAGATAGCCTGGGTGAGGAAGGACTCCAACGATCTGTATTGGTGGTGGCCACCTCAGATCGCCCGGCCATTGAACGTATCAAAGCCGGATTAACCGCTACTGCCATCGCCGAAGGCTTCCGCGATCAAGGCAAACGTGTTTTGCTGCTAATGGATTCAGTGACGCGTTATGCTCGAGCCCTCAGAGAAGTGGGTTTATCAATTGGTGAGCCACCGGTACGACGCGGATTTCCGCCATCGGTTTTCGCTGAATTGCCAAAGCTCTTTGAACGAACTGGCAATACCGAACAAGGCTCGATTACCGCGTTTTACACCGTTCTGGCAGAAGATGAATCCGGTACTGACCCGGTCGCTGAAGAAACGCGTTCAATTCTGGACGGACATATCGTGCTTTCTCGTAAGCTCGGTGAAAAAGGTCATTACCCTGCAATCGATGTGCTGGCCAGTGTCAGTCGCGTGTTTCCTAACATCACAAACCAGGAGCATCAGGCAGCCGCACAGCATGTACGATCGCTTTTGGCTAAGTACCAGGAAATTGAGTTCCTGATTCAAGTTGGCGAGTATGAAGCAGGCAATGATGCCGTTGCCGATGAGGCGGTCAACAAGCAGGACCGCATCAATGAATTTCTCAAACAAGCGACAAATGAAGATGTCGGCCTTGAAGAAACGTTGCTCAGTCTGAAAGGTCTGTGCTGATGAGCACCTTACCGGCATCCAAACAGTTACGAGAGCTTGAGAAAATCATGCGGCTGCGAACCCTGAAAGCGCAGCGTGCTTACAGTAAAAAACAAGAAGAATGGAACGAATTCAAACGCCTGGTTGACGAATCACAAGCCAAGGTAGATGCGTTTCATGAACAGCTTGGCGATGTTGCCCAATACAAAGAAGATCACAAAAAATCAAACAGTGCGATAACGCTACAGGATGTATCCGACAGGCGGCACTGGCTGATCTACGACCAGGACCTGGAAGTCTATTATCTTAACATTGCGAAAAGTGATCTTCGAGGGGCCACCAAAGAGCTGGCTGCGCTGAAAGCCGCGTGGTTGAAGGCTCAAAATCGTGAAGCAAATATCAAGGACAAAAGCCAGCTATCACTTCAAGCGGAGGCCGAAGAAGAAGAGTCTTTGCAGGAAATTGAGATAGAAGATCTGCAGCTACAAGGAGGCGCTATTCATGGTTAAGATATATCATCGCCCAGATCCGCCACCACCAGATGTTGACTCGAATAAAGCGGTTCGTAAAACAGACACTTTTTTAAACCGGGAAGCCAGCGCTGGGCTGTTTCAACGCGCACTGGTGAAGGTGCAAGGACAAGAACGCGCCGTAGAGCGTGCAAACCTCGACGGTGCAAGCCAGCAAGATCAAATTGAATCGGATGCGCATTCAGCGCTTGGTTCAAAAGCCAGGGAGAGCGTGCTGGCTATGCAAAGCGAAATGAATGTGAGCAACCCCGGCGGAGAGTTTCACCCAGAAGAGCTTAACGTTCCAGACCCTGGTGCCGGTCAAATCTCAGATACGGCCGAACTGGATGTCATGCCTGAAGATTTGACTGAGGTGGACAACACAGATGCCGAAGACGTGGACGGTGCTGATCAAGGCGAGCAGAATACAGGCTCATCAAACGGGCTTGACTCCACTGCTGTATATCAAATGTTTGAGAACTTACAGCAACAGAACAATTTAACTGATTCAGAGTCCCACGCCGCCGATACCAATGCAACTAATGACAACGTCAACACTGAGCCGAATGCATCGATCATATCGCAAGCAGCGGTAGCGAACTCTGCAGGCATAACGGCTGCTTCGCTGGAGAGTCGTCTCGATACCCTTTCCAGTTTGTCCGACCTTATCGACAAGTTGGAAACGTCGAGTCAGCTTCCAACGGGTAACGAATGGACACTTATTCTGGAAGATGATGGGCCGGTATCCGAACTCACCCTCTCAAGTGACTCAGATGGTCGATGGAATATTGATTTACTCACATCATTCGACAACGATGCTGTTGGTGACGATCTAATTGGTAATTTACTTAACCAGCTGGCTACCGCCGGTATCGCCGTTGCCAATATTTCATTAGTCGACGGTGTGTCAACGGATCTGCCATCAGCGAACCAAACCGCTGTTAAGGAAAGCGGTACTGACAACATCGTATGATTGAGCCTGCCCAGCTTTCGTTGCACCAGAATATTGCTTTTCTGGTCAAAAGCGATTTAGCACAACACGATGTGATGCAGTCGCTGGCGCGCCAGGTGGCCAGAGAGTTTGCCATGGCTGACATGGTGGCTGCC
>CALIMV010000294.1 GCA_938045275.1 uncultured Granulosicoccaceae bacterium | reverse complement strand
TATGCGCAGGCCTTTGGGGTCGACTCATCGCCGAGATGGCTGGTGAAGATTTACCAGTGATGCCTGTCGATCATCCTTTATTGTGGTTCGGCCCATACAAAGAGTTCGAAGGTACCGGTAAAGACATTGGCTACCCGCTGCTGCGTGATCAAGGCAATTCAGCCTATCTGCGTGACACAGGCGACCCAACAACACCCGAAGGCGGCATGATCGAATGGGGTTACTACGAAGAGTCTGAACCACGCATGTGTCATCCACGCGATTTACTTGAGAAAGAAGACGCACGACTATCCCCTTCGCAACGTGATCTTGACATGGAAGATATCATTGAGCCGTTGGAGCGAGCGATTGAACTTACGCCCATTCTTGCCGACTTGGGCTTTGATGAGAAACGATCATTCAATGGGCTACTGCAGGTAACTGCTGATGGTGGCCCATCCATTGGCGAATCAGCCAAAGTTCGTGGGCTATGGTACGCCGTTTCAGTGTGGGTAAAAGATGGCCCTGGCACAGGTAAGCTTATTGCCGATTGGATGACCGACGGTTGCACAGAGCTTGATCACAGCAGCATTGACGTTGCGCGATTCTATCCGTTTCAGCAAGAAGAACAATACATCCACGATCGTTGCTATGAGACTGCCTTCAAAATCTATAATCCCGCTGTACACAACAGAGAGCCGTACACTAAAGGTCGCGGACTAAGACGCAGCCCGTTTTATGAACGTGAAAAAGCCTTAGGTGGGTATTTTATGGAAGCTGCCGGGTGGGAACGCGCTCACGGCTATGCCAGCAATGAACATTTACTGGAAAAATTTGGTGATCAGATTCCAGTCCGCGAAAATGAATGGGACAACAGACATTTTTGGCGTGTATCCAATGCTGAACACCTGCAAATGAGTGCCGATGTTGGCATGGTCAATCTGTCTCACTTCGCCATTATTGATGTGACAGGGGCCGATGCTGAGAGCCTGATGGAATACGTATGTGTAGCTAAAGTCGGTGGCGATACGCCCGTTGGCAAAGGTATTTACACTCACTTTCTTGATCACAATGCTGGTGTACGCGCCGATTTAACAGTCGTCAAACTGGCCGACAACCACTATCGCGTTATGGACGGTGGTGATGCCGGTGCGCGCGACCTGGTCTGGCTGCAGCGCATGAAACAATCTCGAGACCTCGAGAATGTAGAAGTTGTAGATAAAACCATCGACTTTGCCTGTATTGGTTTGTGGGGCCCAAATGCTCGAAAAACACTATCAAAACTGGTAGAGGACCCTACTGTGCTAAACCACGAAAACTTTCCATTTGTTGGCGTACGAGACATTACAATTAATGGCGTAATTGTATCTGCGTTTAGAATTTCATACGTTGGAGAGCAAGGTTGGGAGTTGCATTTTAAGTATGAAGACGGGTTAGCCGTGTGGGATGCACTTGCAGAACTAGGTGTTACCCCAATTGGTATTGAAACCTACGCCAATAGTCGACGCTTAGAAAAAAGTTTACGACTACAAAATGCTGATCTGCTAACAAACTACAACTTATATGAGGCAGATCTGGCCCGACCAAAAGTAAAAGCCGCCGATTTTCACGGTAAGTCAGCGCATATGGCTTATAAAGAAAAATCACATCAGGATGCGTACCTTTGCACCATGACCATGATCAATAACGTTGATTCATCTGGCGTGCCTCGCTTTCCAGTAGACACCAGCCCAATTATGGACACTGAAACGGGAGAAACACTCATTGATTCACAAGGGCGGCGTTCTTATACCACAAGCATTGTGTATGGGCCCACTGTGGGTAAAAATATCGCTTTGGGTTACTTGCCGTACGAGTACTGTCAGGAAGGAAGAGAACTACTGGTCGAATATTTTGGTGAGCAATACAAAGTGAAGGTGGAATCTGTCGGCTACAAGCCTTTGTATGATCCAGAAAACACAAAGCCAAAATCGTAACGCGGCACCGCTTAAAAATTTAAAGAACGAACGATAATGGATTGCTCACGTTTTGTTACTCTGGGTTGAGCTGGTTTTACTTGGGCTGCTTAAGGATGGCCGCTCAGGGCAACTCGTCAAGCAACTTTTCCAGATGCCAAATTTTAGAAACTATTTGCCAGCCATTATCGCCTTTCACAAAGCCAAGGTGATCGACAAAAATATCCTTATGTGCTCTTAATCTGATTTTAACCACAGCACTAACTGGCGATAACCAGTCAACAAGCAAAACTTCATCCTCGCGAGCCTGATTCAGGCTTGCTGGGGACTCTCTACCGCCGACATCATTGCTGAAGCTTTCAATACCTTCTACGAATACAGATCCATTGTCAGCATCGAACAAGCTCGAAGCAGGATGAAAAACAGAATTGAGTTTTTCAACGTCGCAATAGTAAAGTGCGTCGAAATAGGTTTGCACTGCTGCCATCAGTTGCGATACCGAATCGGAAGGCGTGTTTGTCATGTTCTTCAAGCTTTAATCTTTTTGACTTTCACTGTAGATTCCACTGTCGAATCAGTATCGATTTCGTTATTGATCGCATTAGATCGTTGGGAAATCTTGGGCGGTTCTGAGCGACCGCATCCTGTCGGATCGGCCTCCGCACCTTGATCACTATCAGAGCCTGGAGCTTGAGCATTTTTCTCAGAGCCAGCGTTCCGGTCGCAATCATCGGCATAAACAACCTTGCTCGCAGCAAGCGTACCGCCAGCTGCTATAAATGCAGCGCCCCGTCTGATGAACCGGCGCCGGCCTGAGCCATCAAGCACTGTTATTGCCTGCTTGTCAGATTTACTCATAACTATGTCCTTTGCAAACCTCGATTGATCAACGTATCAATCGGCGAACGCATTGTCAATTGCTGAAACGTTTCTTATATTACAGGTTCAGTCAATACAGTGATATCACGTTGTATTCGCGTAGTTTTTCCAACAATGCAAAGCGTTGATTACTGTCTAATTCGGGAATGCTTTCCACATTGCATTTGGACTGCTCGACCAACCATTCCACCGAAGCACAGAACGGATCTTGAAACTCCACTATCGAACCGAATGTACGCAGTTTCAACACATTGCCAATTCGTTCTATTTGCAATATTGACTCGTGATTGACATTCACAACACTGTTTAATTGTAAAGCCTGATTATCCATGACCTGAATACAATGATGACAATCCTTGTTGGCGTCCAGCGCCACACTGTCTCGTAGACGCGATAAGGCAACGTTCATTACATCTCCATTGATATTTTTTTGCAATATAGCGCTAAGCTTTTGTACCGTCTGTTTAGGTGGCTCTGCTGACATCCATAAGGCTTGCGAAATCGATTTTCTTAAATCCACATCTGACGATATACCAATATGCACCATCTCTTGAAGCAGCTCATGCATTAATATTGGGTAAACACCCAGAGTGATATGCAGAGACGGTTCATCATTGCTGGCTACAGCGTCATGCGTAAAGCCTCGTGGAATATATAAAGTGTCGCCAGCGCTAAGCGCTATTGATTCGGTTTGTGAGCCAATTTTGTGCACATCACTGTTGAACGAATCAGCACTGGTTGGAAAACGACTTCCGCCTGAGTAGAAATTGAATGTCTTGCGTCCGTTTACCTGCAAAATAAAGACATCGTGCGTGTCGAAATGAGGGTTGAAGCCCTGGTTACCGGGCGGAGATAAATAAACATTGGTCTGGCAGCGCATCATGAAATCGCGTTGCACGGACCGACACAAGTCCATTAATTCCTGGTGCAATTTGTGTACATGTGTCATCACAATAGTATTACCGCGACGGTAACCGTCCACCACCCTTGCACTGATAATTTTGTTTTGTTCGTTTGTATAGTCTGCGCTGGGTATGCTTTGGCCTGCATGGCTTAGCTGTATTGAAGGATAATAGAGCTCGTTAGTGGACAATAAGCCTTCAATCGCACTGACACTAATGAGTTTCTCGAATGGATTCTCAACAGACCGTGCTATATGAAGCGGCTGCTTTTCCCAGTAGTTGGCGAAAAATTCAGATTTGGCAACCGGGTCTAACACACCACCGTTCGACTCATCTGAATTGATTTGCTGATCAACCATAGTTTAATGTCTAACATAATTGGTTAGCTCGATTCTATCCCAACTAAATGTCGCAGGTCGGGTGACTTGATGAATGGCTAACAGGATTTATCGCTAAGCGTCCGATAATTACTTGTTGAGCAGATCACCAACTGCACTGGTAAGCTCTTTGTCGTTATCTACTGGTTGAGTGCTGGGTTCGAGTACCAAAGTATTGAATGCGTTGGGTACAAACCTTTTCAAACAAGCAGGTTAACCAAAGTGTTTTTTAAAAAGATTTACGCAGCGTCGAAATCCTGCTTCAAAATCTCCATCACCACAATGGTACACACTCTCGAATGACACGACCCCATCATAAGCATCGGCACGCATAGCATCAGCCATTGGTTTAAACAAATGGGCAAGTTGTCCCTGGCCCATTTCTCGAACTTCAAGTGTAGCGCGGGGCGTATCAACGAAAACATCTTTTATGTGCACATGCCCCAGATAGCCGCCTTTGAGTTCATTATAGCCATCTGGATACGCTAACTCATGACACCAGCAATTATTAGCCGGGTCCCACAGTACTTGTAAAGTATCCTTTGCATTTAGATCGTCTATTAGCTTCCTGGCAGTGTAATTTGAATTCACCATGGTGCCATTGCCCGTCTCGACAACAAGCTTAACCCCTTCTGCTTTGGCCAGCTCTACAGCTGGTGCAATAAGCGGTGGCAAACTATCCCAGGCACCATGCGCCACATTCCACCTTTCAGCCCCATTTTGCCCCCATAGTATTTGTTCTTTTTTACTGCTCATGATGCGCACTAGCGGTGAATTTAGTTCATGTGCCATATCGATCACACGCTTAAGCGCATCCATGTGAGTGGTATGCAATGTGTCACCAGGTTTATTGTTACTGGTCATGCCTGCAAAGATATGGCGCGACAAACAAGATACCGGTGCACTGTATTGATCCAGTAGCGCTTTGATGCCACTGATTTCCTGTTTGGAATGATCTCCGACTTCTTTGTCGCCAACAAACTGCAACTCTGCGTATTTCAAACCAAATTCATTCATGACCTTTAACGAATGAGCTAAATCACGGCTGATACCGTCACAAATAACACCTAATTTCATCAGTCGATTGTTCCTTTTTACTTAGTGGTACTCACTAAAGTCGTCAGTGATGTTTAGCGGTGCAATTCTGCTCCGACAATCTCTTCGATAACCTTTGTTACAACCCAATTATCGCCATTGGGGTATTTTGATTTCCCGGCATGAAACAATTGCATCGCAGCAGCGGCAGTATGCAACGGTACTCCCAGGTCTTGTCCCAGAGCCATCGAAATAGTCAAATCTTTGTGCATGGTCGATATGTGGCTGCCAGTATTTTCAAATTGTCGATCGATGATATTTTCCAGCGATGTGTTTGTGATGACAGATCCGGCACTGGAGGTGGAAAAGACGTTATATAAAACCTCACCACTCACCCCCGCTTTGGCAGCCAGCGCAGCAGCTTCAAATGTTGCTGAGAATATCGAACCGATCAACGATTGCAAACAAGCCTTTACCGTCTGACCAGCACCAGCTTGCGTACCCACATGATGAATATTGCTGGACACCGCCTCCATTGCCGGTCTGAACTCGTTTAACACGCTATCGGGTGCTGAAGCCATCATGGTCAAGGTGCCATTCTGCGCACCTGGGAAGCCTCCGGATACCGGACTGTCGATCAGGTGTATGTTCGAGCCCTCCAACGCTACCCCTAGCGCCTGCGCCTCAGACGGTTTAATGGTGGCACTGAGTACGATAGCAGAACCGTGTTTGAGAGTTGAGGTTAAGCCGTTTTCTCCAAAAACCACTTCATTGACCTGATCACCGTTCATGACCATCACAAAAACGACATCAGCTTTTTGCCCAACTTCTGCTGCATGAGCACAGGCATCGCCACCTGCAGCAATGAAAGCTTTCATTCGTTCTGGCGAGATGTCCCAACCGGCTGTTTCAAATCCATTTTTCATCAGATTTTTCGCAAGACCGCTTCCCATATCACCAATGCCTATGACCCCAGCGCGCATATTGAATCCCCTTTAAATTGATTATCAAACCATAAAACATTTTCACGCACAAAAGCCACACTTTTAAATAGAAGCCATCTCAAAATTGGGATTGTGCTTTCAGACAGGGAAACGGCAATCCGACATGACCAAATCAGCCTCGGGCGGACGCATTCTTTCCACATCTGAATTGCCGATCCACAAGTTGTAAAACGTAATTTGCCAACTCAGTGGCGTTTTTGCACGTGTGGGCGTGGTGGTAATTAATCACCGGCGGGGACTACACATTAAGATGAGTTGAAAAAGATGTGTTGAAAAAGATGTGATAAAAATAAGATGTGATAAAAAATGTAATGAACAAATAGCTGGGTCGAACAACTTCAACCCAGCATTTGATGCTTATAAAACTTACGCGGTATAAACCGCACGGTGCACGACAAATTAGAGTCGATAACGCAGAGCTAATCAGACGATCGCTTTCATACCAGTCATGTGGCCACGTAATCTGGCTCCTACTTGCTCAATTGGATGATTACGAATTGCATCATTTATTTCAACCAATTGTCGATTATCAACACTCATGTCGTTCACTTGTATTCCTTTGCCAATGACGTCAGCCTTGAGAGACGGCATCAGTTGTTCTTCGAGCAACGGACGCGCTGCCTGATCAAACAGATAACACCCGTATTCCGCCGTATCGGAAATAACGACATTCATTTCATACAGTTTACGACGAGCAATCAAGTTGGCGATGAGCGGTGTTTCATGCAGTGACTCATAGTACGCAGAATCAGCAATGATACCTGCATCAACCATGGTTTCGAACGCCAATTCAACACCTGCACGGATCATCGCTACCATCAAGATACCGTGATCAAAATATTCTTGTTCTCCAATTTCATCTGTAGAAATAGATTGCTTTTCAAACGCAGTTTCAGCAGTCTCAGCACGCCATTTCAACAGGTTGACATCATCGTTTGCCCAGTCCGCCATCATCGTGCTGGAGAAATGTCCAGACATGATGTCATCCTGATGTTTTTGAAACAGTGGACGAAGAATGTCTTTCATCTGCTCAGACAACTCATAAGCTCGGATTTTTGCAGGGTTTGACAAGCGGTCCATCATGGTGGTGATGCCACCGTGTTTTAGCGCTTCGGTAACGACCTCCCAGCCATTTTGCACAAGCTTAGCCGCATAGGCAGCATTTACACCTTCTTCGATCATCTTGTTGTAACACAACAAAGAACCAGTCTGAAGTACGCCACACAATATTGTTTGCTCACCCATTAAATCGGATTTCACTTCAGCGATTGGTGAAGATTCCAAAACACCGGCACGGTGCCCACCAGTACCGGCAGCCAGTGCCTTAGCGATTTTTAAACCATCACCATTGGGATCATTTTCACGATGCACCGCAATCAGGGTTGGCACACCAAACCCCCGGACATACTCTGCCCGTACTTCCGACCCTGGGCACTTCGGGCACATCATAACCACGGTAATGTCCTTGTTGACCTGCATGCCTTCTTCCACCAGATTAAAACCGTGCGCATAATCAAGCGTCGACCCCTTCTTCATTAGTGGCATTACCGCATTAACAACATTAGTGTGCTGCTTATCAGGAGTCAGATTCATGACGATGTCTGCATCGGGTATCAGTTCTTCGTAAGTACCAACGGTAAAACCGTTGTCCGACGCATTTTTAAACGACTGACGTTGCTCATCAATTGCCGCCTGGCGCAGCGCATAGCTAACATCAAGGCCAGAATCACGCAGGTTCAAGCCTTGATTCAGCCCTTGTGCACCACAACCTATGATGACGATCTTCTTACCTCGGATATATTTCACCCCATCGGCAAATTCTTCAGCTTGCATGAAACGACACTTGCCGAGTTCTTCCAGTTGAAGCCTCAGTGGTAGAGAATTAAAATAGTTTTGGCCCATAACGGTGCCTCCAAAAATTAATGCGGGTTTACGGCGTGCATACTAAAGCAGTGAATATGTTGCGTAAATCGACATATTCGAGTCACTACGATGCATAAAACGCAATCTAAAAATAAGTTATTGTAATTACAGTATTTTTATTCTAATCTTTTGTTTTTAAGTGCCAGTCTAATTTGCGTATTTGCGTACCCGTCAAATCTGATAAGCCTGAAAACTAGACTTTTGTACTTCGCAAATTTTGTGGCAATGCTAAAAATTCAAGCATAATAGGCGAATGCAAATCACGCAGTGTTCGATGGTTTCGATGCTCAGCAACTTACCATCAACTCACGCCGGAAGCACGAAAACACATGGCAGTTTTTTTGACCTCAACAAAATTCGCTAGAATCTGACAGGACAAGATCATGTTGTTACTTAGACCTAATTGCGAATGCTGCGATCTAGAGTTACCACCCGAAAGCGAAAATGTTCGTATCTGTAGCTTTGAGTGCACGTACTGCACCGATTGCGCATCAAACTTTTCAAACAAATGCCCTAACTGTGGCGGCGAACTTATCAGGCGACCAATTCGACCAGCGATTCATCTGGACAAGTTTCCCGCCTCTAGAAAGCGATTTATCAATCCGAAACACTTTAAACAGCGTAACTATGGTCTTCATAGCAAACCAAAGGTAAATTAAGCACTTTCTGTTGGGTTATGTGTTCAACTTAAACTTCACTTAAAGCGGAAACCTGGATTGATCGCATCAGGCTGTTTTCACTTTCAACCGCAACGCAGAATAACATCGGTTCGGTCCACTTCGCCAGAGTGACAGACGATATTCATTAAGGCTTGGGTAGTGAAGGAAATCGACAACAAATTTAATAGACTGAATTTTACAAAATCAATCCAACATGTTGCGATTAATGGTATAAAGCCATCTTGAATATTGCGCTTATCGCAATGAACTACTTCTGAGCATACTAACTTCACGTCTTGGACATACGCGCTTACAGAGTCTTCTTGAGCCTTGCTCAAACGCTGCATTTCGGCCGTACTGCGACACAAACGGCGCTGAGCCCATCAGCGGTGAGTCGACATTTACAGCGATTGGAAGCTAACGTTGGTCAAGTTTTGCTTGAGCGCGACAACCGGCAAGTACAGCTCACGCCAGCCGGACGACACTTTTTGGAATATGCGAGAAAAGCCGTTGATGACTGGCAACAGATTCGTTGTGATCTGAACGTCGACACGGCCAAGCTTGCTGGCGAAGTCAGTGTATTCGGCTCGGTTACGGCAAGCTACAGCATGCTTAGTCATATATTGCCGGCAATGCGCGATGCTCATCCCGATATAGAAATCAAACTCAGAACGGGTGACCAAGCCCAGGCCCTTGAACGCGTTGTTGAAGGACTGGAAGATTCAGCCATTATAGCGATTCCAACTAAACTACCAAAAAAACTGGCTTGCTTACCGCTTCGCCGAACCCCCTTGTGTTTGATCGGTCCAACTATTCCGTGCGCGTTAACAACGACGCTGAATAATTGCCTAAAACAAGCAGATGAGCCAAACTGGAGTCAACTTCCTGTGGTGTTGGCAGAACGCGGCTTGGCCCGCACCCGATTTCTTAAACGAATGAAATCTCTGCGTTGCAAACCACGCATATATGCACAAGTGGCAGGGCACGAAGCCGTGGTTTCAATGGTTAGTCTTGGATTTGGCATTGCAGTAGTTCCAGCCTTGGTCATTGAACACAGCCCGATTCGCGACACAGTTAGAACACTGCCCTACATGAATGATCTTGCGCCATTTGAACTTGGTTTGTGCGCGCACGAAGAGCGCCTCAGCGACCCTTTGCTAAACGCTTTCTGGATGTGTGCGGCCGACTCTTATCCGCAAACTTAACACTATTAGCTAACACTTCACCACTCGTTATGTTCACCATCACATTGAAAAATCTGAGCGTCAATTTTGATGATCATTTTTTCCTCACAGCAGTTAACTGGCAACTCAACGACCAACAGCACTGGGTCATAACCGGACCAAATGGCGCTGGCAAATCAGCTCTGGCAGCCTGTCTTTTAGGTGCCGGGGAAGTAGAAAACGGTGCTATTGATGGACTACCAGCAAACATTGCTGTTGTATCTTTTGAAGCACAAGCAAAACTCATAGATGCAGAACGTCGTAAAGATGATGCAGACATACTTGACGTTATCAGTGAAGGCACGAGTGTTCAGGAAATACTCGACGAAGGCTGTGTTAATTTTGAAGAACAGAAGCGACTGGTGGACGCTTTCCAGTTCAGTGAACTTACCGGTCGCAGCTTTCGCAAACTTTCAACCGGTGAGACGCGCAAGGTCATAATAATAAAAGCGCTGACCAGCAACGCCGATTTATTGATACTGGACGAGCCATTTGAAGGGCTTGACTTGCATTCAGACAAATTGCTTAAAACACTTCTTCAAGAACAGGCATTGTCTACGCCAATGGTGTTAGTGCTAAACCGTTTTGACGAAAAACCCGATTTCGTTACAAACATTGCTTACGTCGATAATGGACGGCTAGCCCATACCGTCTCTTGTGTTGATGAGCAAGCAGTGGCCGAACTTAAACAGCTGTTACATCTTAAAACCAGTGATCTTAAAATACCCCCAAAAGATAACGATTCCTCTGTGCAGAATCTTAACGGTGAGCGTTCGCTGGTCAATATTACAAATGCACGAATAGCTTACGGCGATACCGTTATATTCGATAATCTAGATTGGCAAATAAACCCCGGACAACACTGGCAAATCAGCGGCCCGAATGGCAGTGGCAAAACCTGCCTACTCAACCTTATTACTGGTGACCACCCTCAATGCTATGTCAATGACATACAGATTTTTGGCATGCAGAGAGGTCAGGGAGAAACGATCTGGGATATAAAGCAGCACATTGGCTACGTGTCCAGTGCCTTACAATGGGAATACAAAGTAAGTGTTAGTGTGCGCAACGCAATAATTTCCGGATTCTATGACAGCATCGGCATCTATCAGCGATACAGCGATGAACAAAAACAAATTGCGGATCAATGGCTGGAACTACTTGGCATGCAAGCATTTGCGGACAAACCGTTTAATCAACTATCATTCGGCGATCAGCGACTCGTTCTTATTGCCAGAGCCATGATCAAGCACCCTCCACTTCTGATACTGGATGAGCCTTGCCTGGGTTTGGACGATCTGAATCGACAGTTGGTTCTTGCATTGATAGAAAAGATATGCCTGAGCTCTGATACAACCGTTCTGTATGTTAACCATCGTCTGCAAGACAAAATCTCAGGCATTGAGCATCATATGTTGTTGGGTAATGGTAAAGGTGAGATTAGCCAACAAACCAATTAATACTATTGTTAAAACCGCAGAGATCAAACCAATATGCTTCGAGGTAGTTGCCTGTG
>CALIMV010000293.1 GCA_938045275.1 uncultured Granulosicoccaceae bacterium | reverse complement strand
CTACAAGCTGATTATTCTGACCGCATTAGGCTGTATGAATTCAAGGATGCTGGATTCACAGTGCTACTAAGTCATACCGAACAGGTAGTGAAGCTGTTATCAAACATCGTCATTGATGCTGACACTAGGCTCACCGGGATTACGTAAATACAATTTATGAAAATACGGTGGTTGGCGAACAAGGGGTAAAGTGAATTTTGCAAAGCACTATTGCCAACCCAACATTTACCCCAAAACTGCGTCCATAGGCCCCTGCTCGCCATATTCATATCGTACCGGGACCATTTGGCTAATAAAGCCCTGACAATGGTATTACGCTAAGAAACCCGCATCTGCAGTGGCGAAATTTCTGAGATTAGGGAATACATTGTCAAGCTCTGCATTCGTCAAACCGAACCATCCCGCAAGTGTTGCACTGTACTGCTCAACCGAAGTAGTTGGGATAAATCGACTATCATTGACTGTATCCACACTATCCAGCGATATTTGCGGCATTTGACCGAAAATATCACCCCCGTTCACAGCTCCACCCATTATCAGGTTGTGGCCACCCCAGCCATGGTCTGTGCCGCTGCTATTGGGAGTCAGTGATCGACCGAACTCAGTTGCGGTAAAGGCAGTAACCGAATTTTGCACACCCAGCTGAACCATTGCATTCTGAAACGCGCCAAGAGCTGTGTCTAACTGACCTAACAAAGCTTGATGAGTTGCATTTTCAACACCGCCAATTTGATTATCGTGTGTGTCCCAACCACCTAATCGAACAAAAAAGACTTGGCGATTCAGATCAGAACCAAGTTGACTTCGAGCGCTTATCAGTCGTGCAACCATTTCCAGCTGTGCCGCCAGTCGGCCGCCTGTAAAAGGCGTTTCGAAGGTAGGTGAATTTTCAATTGATGTATTGATCAAATCAGCGTATTCCAGCGCACGCTCTAGCACCATAGCGCGACTGTTGGCAAACAGATTGTTTTGACTGACAGCGCTTGCGTGCATGGCCTCGAAGGCGTCCTTGAGCTTCATTGGCCCTCGGTGATAAGGATGATAACGAGCTGTAACACCTGAGGTACCTACTTCAAAACTTCGTACATTGCTGGCCTTTTGCCATAATGAATTTCCACCAATGCTAAGACTGGCTGCAGGAGCAGGAAAGTTACCAGGGTAAATTGTGTCCATCATGCGACCAGCCCAACCGAGTCCGGTAACACCTTCAGCATTCGCCGCAAGCCACGAGTCTGTTTGATCGTTGTGCGAGAACAATTGTTTAGGTATAGCGCCAGAACGACTTTCGTATTCAGCCTTTGTAATGGGTCGAACCAGTGAACCGACATTGGCCATAACCGCTAGCTGACCAGAATCAAACAACCGCTTTGATTCTGGCATTGCTGGATGAAATCCGTAGTTCTGTCCATCACTGTACGTGGTAGGAGTCACCGGTAACGCTTGCGCTCGCGGCACAGCAAGAAACTGCCGGGCTTTGGCGTAGTCAGCGTGCGCTGACGCACTGGTGGGAATAAACATGTTATAGGAATCATTGCCACCCGCCAGATTGATACACACCAACGCTTTGTATCCGCTAGTGTCGGCGGCTTGCGCAGGGCCACTGATAACGTCAAACCCTGCGGCAACACAACCACCCAGTATCAGTTGACGTTTTAAAAAAGAACGGCGTTTCTGATTAACCATTGCGCAAAGCTCCTAGCGTTGTATAGCGTATTCTGTGGAAGTAACGACCAACCCAATAACATCACGCAGGAGTCGATCAGCATCGATACTTTCTCTATTCGAATCAATATATTCGGTGAGAATTCGCCTGGAGTCATCAGTCAGTGTTCCAGCGGTTAACAGCAGATCAAGGTGATCTATGAGCTCTGCTGCAGAGCTCTCAAGGAGCTGCGCTTCTAACCTTAAATCCAGTGTAAGACGTGTATCTTTACCGTGCATTTCTTCAATTATCACGGCGCGCATCAAGCGTGAGTTGATTGTATTGGAAGCTGCCTCTGAGTTTATTTGAAATTCAGGTGCGACCAGCCCTGCATCTACAATTGCACCCTGTGGTGCAAAGCTTGGGCTGTAATAGTTAAATACCGAAGGTGCCGTTAGCGGAGCTATTTGCGGAATAACCGTCGGGTGATAAATATTGATATTCATATCACCTGCGGCCTTGAATGCTCTCCACATAGCCGCATAGCGTAGTAGCGGCTCTCGCAACTTGCCAAAATCGGTTCGGTTTCTGGTTGTCTGGTTACGCGCTTCGTCATCGAGCAAAATTGCTTTAACGACTGCACCCATATCCCCACGAACACCTGTGCCATTATTATTAAACACACTAGCGACTCTTCTTACGTAGCCAGGCGATGGGTTACTGGTAACCAAACGCTTAATCAATTGTTCACCGATAAACGGACCAACGTTAGGATGATTGAACAAGATGTCCAGCACAATTTTCAGTTCTTGTTCGGCCGTTTGACCCGCTGGTATCACGGTACCCATAAACACCTTCGCATCGGTATCGTGATGGTCAGGAAAAGCCACCATCGGTCGTTCCAGTGCATCTAAGTCGTTAGGGCGATAGTTGGTATTCGCGCGCCATCTGGGTTCGTTTTCATTCCAGTACCAGCCAGTAAATACTCGAGCCAGGTTCGCCACATCATCTTGTGTGTAAGTCACTTCACCTTCACGCTCACTGCCATCAAGATTTAAACCGACCAGACCTATCGTGAATAACTGCATCAACTCTCGGGCATAGTTTTCATCAGCTCGTTTGCCAGTCTCGTTATCGGGCTTATCATTGCCAAGCATGCTGAGATAGCGCCCCATAGCTGTATTGAGCGTGACGTCTTCCATCAGCTGCCTGAAGTTTCCAAATGAATTGTTAATCAGCACATCATAGTAGTTAGCTACTTGATTACCCTTTGCTGTCAACTTACCGGATTTATCGGAGATAACAAATATCTGACTGAGCGCAAAGGCTACCCGTTGACGTAACTGATCTTCTGCACGAAGCGTTCGTTCCCAAAACGCTCGATAGCGGCCGCGTTGACGACCCACTTCGTTAGGGTCAGGATAAAGTTGTCTAACAATAGGTAGATGCACTTCAGCTGGCAATGCCATCTGCGCATCAATCCACTCAGCTGGTCCGCCCATATCAAGTCCATTATCGATTTCAGCAACCGTTGCACCAAATGAGCCTTGCATAAGTAATCGGGCCATATCTACTTCAGCGTCAACAGGATCTGGACCAGGGTCTGAACCAGTGCTGTATTTGTTATCAATGTATTTCCAGCCATCAGCGGCTGTTCGATACCAGAGCCGCGCGTACACAGGACTGCCATCAACGGGTAAATTATCGATGGTTACCGACGTCTGCGTCCGAAGCGCTCGTCCCGAGTCGTAGATATCTTTTTCACCTTCAGCGGTACCAAGAAAAAGCCACCAGTAATTAACCAGTGTGTTGTTATCGCTCCATTTGAAATCGACACTCGCGCCAGCTAACTCACTGTTATTGGCAGGACTGTCCATTGTGGGTGCGGAAACGACAACATTGAGATCAGCAGCTGTGTAGCTATTGTCGACATGGGACCAACGAGAGCCACTGTAATACCAATAGCGGACATATATTGTGGAGCCATCCACTGGAATACCGATAACGTAATATTCGCTGTCTGTACCTAAATCACCAGAGTCAGCGATGTCGCGACCACCTTCAGTGGTGCCTACGTACAGCCAACTACGTTCAACATCAACACCATCAATATTCCAGCTGAATGTTTGCGCCGAACCCGTCAGGGTTGAACCATCCGATGGAGTTAAAATATCGAGATCGGCCGCCGTGTAGTTACTGTCGACATACGCCCACTCTGAAGAATTGTAATACCAAAGACGCGCATGCACGGTTGAGCCATCTACTGGAATTCCGATGACGTCGTATTCGGTGTCTTTACCCAAATCGCCGGAATTAGCAATATCATTACCCCCAGCAGTTCTACCGACATACAACCAAACTCGTTCGATATCAGTACTATCGATAGTCCAGGTAAATTTCTGTGTTGGACCTGAAAGAGTTGAACCAGTTGATGGACTGACTATTTGTGGATCAGCCAAAGCGTTAGCCGAAAAGGTAACGCTTGCCAAAACCATCAGCAGACGGATAAAGAAGGCAGGTATGCTTTTGCTACGGGTTTTGGTACTACACATAATTATTAGTCACCGTGTTTTGATTATCTACAAAGCTCAGCGTATAAGCTGCTTTGATGGGCTAATTCATTTTTGATGCGCGAACGGATTGCATATGAACGGATGCACTTAGACAAATTGCTAGACAGATTGCACATAGTCGTCAGCGTGGACGTCAGCGTACGCGTCGAATTGACGAAACTGTATAGTGATCAAAGCAGCAATGGGAATAACAACGGCGTTAATGTGAGCACGCGATAAAATAGCTGAACCCTGCATACTTGTTGCCTTCCATGGATAAACTTGATGTCGAGATGTTACGGAAGAATCTATTGTGTATAAATTACAGAACAATCAGAGAATGTTTTGTGTACGGTATAAATACTAATGATCAAAGCGAAAGCTATACGTTATCGCTACAACCTTTTTGACAATGTTTATTCACAACACAGAGACATCAAGTCAGTAGAAATCACTGGTACAAGGCGTGTAAAAGCTAGTTCTATGCGCCTCTCGGACTACCAACTGGATTTGACGATACGCCACTTCAACTGACAATCATCCTGAGTGACCTCTGAATTCGACTGTATCGACAGTGTTCCTGAATATGACATTCCAATTCAGCAACATTTAGAACTGCAGGTGTTCAAATCAGCAAATGGCAACCGATTGATTTAATTACTTAAGATGATAGTCAGAAACTGCTATTGTTACGATTTAAACAATAAGTATCAATCTAAAAAGAACACTAGTGGGAATGCGCGCTGATTATCCAACACTCAGTTTGAACACGACAAAGTAAGCGGCATTCGTACCAGCCCTAAAATGTATTGAACGTTTCACTGATAACCAGCAAGAATTAAAGTCGCTGACATCAAAATCGCTGACATCAATGACGCCTGGCAGTACGTATTCTTGCCTGCTCTAGTGCACTTAAAAACGGTTAGAAATTCGACACTGTCCGTTGCACTTATTTGCATAGACCAATCACATTATCAGCAGAGCATGACGCCCGTTTTTTAACGAACGATGGTTTTTGTGCACGCCCGCACAGTTTTCAGAAAATCGGCTTTAACTAATTGAAACTATTGCCTAATTGGAAAGTTTCTGACACGCAATGCCTGTGCGCATCCGAAGATGAAATAATCCTTTGGTGTTTTTTTAATCACTTTATTCGGACAACAAATTTATATGCGCTTTAGCAAAATTATGCGCGGAACAAAAATCCGTATCACAAACAAACCGGCTTTTTTAATGCACCTGCTGTTGCTATTGGCGAGCGTTTCTTTTTCAGCCAATGCTTTTGCCAATCCTCAAATTGCTCAACCATCGGCCGGCTCGACGCTTTCAGGTTCAACACAAACATTCACCTGGAACGCTAACGGTGCAGATGTTGATCGATTTTGGCTGTATGTCGGCACCACTGTTGGCGGTCGCGACATCGCTAACTCCGGTGATTTAGGCCTGGACAACGAATACCAGGTTATTGGTATTCCAGTGGACGGCTCAGATATACATGCCCGTCTTTGGTACTACAACTCTTCGCGATGGTTTTATGTGGACAGTAGTTACACAGCGGCTAATCTTGATGTTGACGTTTCCACACCTGCAATTTCAAGCCCAGCCAGCAATAGCGAACTGCCCGGCGCCAGCGCTCAATTCAGTTGGAATGATAACAACACACTGGTTAACTACTGGTGGCTTTATCTCGGTACAACTCAAGGCGGTAAAGATGTTTACGACTCGGGAACAGCGCTACGGACTCGTACTTCGGTAACGATTAATGAAATACCGATTGATGGCAATCCTGTATACGCACGGCTTTGGTACCGAACTGCCGCAAACGGTTGGAAATACACCGATAGCATGTACCGAACGAACAATGGCGGTGGAGACGATTTTAAAAATATTCCGCTGACAAGTAGTATCACCGGCGTACAACCAATGACGGGCATCGTTCTCTGGTCAACCGGTCACAACAACTCGTTGTTAAAAACATCCAGTGAATATGTACAGCTTGAATATGCCTATTTAGATCCTTCCAAAACAGTTACTGGTGAAGGGACCTATGACTGGTCCTCATTAGAGGCGACACTCGAAGCAGTCAGAAGTAGAGGCAAACAGATGGTACTTCGCTTTGCCTACACTTTTCCCGGACAAACAACAAAAGTACCAAACTACATAAAATCGCTGCCTGGCTACAATGAAACATCGGGTATTACCGAAGGACGCCAAACCTATTTCCCGGACTGGTCAAACGCAGCCCTGCAAAAAGCACATATTGATCTTTACACAGCTTTTGCGGCGCGATACGACAACGACCCCCGTATAGCTTTTTTACAGGTAGGTTTCGGTCTGTGGAGTGAATATCATATATACCAACCTGGTGTCCGGTTGGGTGTTAATTTTCCATCAAAAGCCTTTCAAGCTGAATTCCTGAATCACATGGATGATGTTTTTGACACACTCCAATGGAGCGTATCCATTGATGCAGGTGTTCAAAGCGTATCAGCCTTTCAAAGCGGCTCATCATTGATGAATTTGGAATTTGGCGTATTTGATGATTCGTTTATGCACGAAAATCATGGCGCTTATAACCAGTCCATGTGGAACCATTTCGACTACCAGCAGCGTTATAAAAAATCTGTACAAGGTGGTGAGTTCAGCTATTACACAAGCTTCGATCAACAGAATGTGCTTAATCCTGCAGGCATACATGGAAGAACATTCTCTGGCCAAAGTGCTAAGTTCCACATCACTTACATGATAGGTAACGACCAACCAAACTATCAGTCGAACGAGCGCATTAAACAAGCCGGCCTTAGCACCGGTTATCGATTCAAGATAACGTCATTTCAGGCATCATCTAACCAATCGAAAGTGACCGTTACAAACACAGGCGTTGCACCTATTTACTACGATGCTTATGTAACGGTTAACAACGTCGCAGCCACGTCGAGCTTAAAAGGTTTATTGCCTGGAGCCAGTGCGGACTTTACCATTGCAGCAGGTGGTTCAAACCCTGTTCTGTCGATAGAAGCAGATCGATTGGTAGATGGGCAACAAATAGAGTTTGAGGCCAATTTGTAAAAGCAAGAAGTTTGTGGCTATTAGGTTGGAAAGATAGCTGTTCAGAATTTGAGTTCTGAACGGCTATTTGATAGCAATTGCAAACCCAGCAAGCTTTACGCTGTTGCCCATTAAGCAAACAGGGCGCCCATAGCGGTCAAGGTCCAGCCCGGCTATAGCTGGGCACAACTACTGTTTAATTGATTTATTCTGAGCCAAGATAACATTCCAACCAATCCAGTGCAGGGCGATCAGTTTCTGTGCTCGTGAGCAAAAATGCATCTTCTCGCCACAGTTGATTTTCACGGTAGCCCCAAAACGTCAATCCCTTCACTGCCTGGTTTTCAAAGAAAACCGGGAATATGGTTTTCATGGTATCCAGCTGTACCTGATCGTCACGCTCGTTAATGTCGAGGTCAGACAAATAAACAGGAAGATTCAATGCCACTAATTCGTTTAATTTGGTTTCTATTATTGCGGATTCTGTGCCCTCAAGAAAATGCCCTTCTACCCCGATGCCATCAACTAAATTACGCTCTTTAAGCAAGGTGGCCAGTGCCAAAAACGCAGGACCAGTTTCGTCTGTACCGGACACTTTGTAGTCGTTTAAAATAAGCTCGCTATTCGGAAACCGAACTCGCGCTAATTCAAACGCTCGTATAACCCAATCCCATCCGGTTGCTCCATCACCTCCCAAAGCGTCTTTATAAAACGGTTGATCATTAATGGGCTCACTGACCACCTCTACTTGCTGTATGTCAGGATAGCGTGCACTCACCGCATCGAACCACTCAATTATTTCCTGCTCTCGCTCTGCAACTGACAATGGTTCCATCCACGCCGGTTCATTGCTACCTGCAATAAGCGTATGCAATTTGAAAGGGTAATTGAAGTCTCTGGAAAAATTTACGGCAGCATCAAGCTCTTCCCAACTCATGACATCGCGACTCGCCTCAACGTTAAACCACTTACCGACGTTTTCGGGCGTTACCTGATTCCATAAGCCATGGAAGCGTTCATCACTGGGTGTTGAATCGCGGAAAATATTTCCTACGTACGGAATGTCGTCAGTGCTGAGTCTTGCTGATGCAACACACAGATTTTCCTCAACCGGGCCCTCACCCGCGCCCTCATCTGAACCTGCAGTGTTGCCTGCCTCCGCCGAATTTGAAGCGCTATCTGCAGCGCCAGTATTTGACGCATCGGGCGAGCTTGAGCTAGAGCATGCAACCAATAAAACACTGAATACTACGCACAGACATGGCTTCATGTGAATGATATTGATATTTAAGTTCATCTGTCGGGTGTCCGGTAATAAATTGATCAAATAGTGTTGATCAATTTATAGTGATTAAACAATGCATAAGCTATCGATGACCTGAATCACACTCAGTTGCAGACTATCAATGCTATCGTGGTAGGTACGCAGAGGCTTTTAATTCTAACCTGTTTGCACTTTATTTCGGCAGCATTCAGCAACTTAAATCGCTACACCACTACCATTAACATACACCTGACAAACAAAAAACTAAGATAGAATTAAGATTAACCAACCTCAGGAGCCAAACTTGTCAGATTCAATCTCTACATTCTTCGACGCGTGGCAATTAGAAGACACCGACTCAAGACTAAAAAAAATCACCAGTGCCGTAACGGCTAACATCCGATACGATGATCCTCGGACACCTCAAACTCTGAACGGTATAGATGCATTGAGTGAATATGTTGGGATGTTTAGCGCCAATGCACCGGGCTGGTCGGCTAAAGTTATCGCAACCGACACAACAGCTGGCATGACTCGCGCCACTGTCGCCTTCGGTGGAACCGGACCCGACGGCAACGAAATGGTGCAGCACGGCCAGTACTTTGTGGAAACCGATGGCGACCTGATTTCCCGTATGGTCGGTTTTGTCGGCACTGGTGCGCAAGAGTAAATTTGAACCAATAAACGTTACGTATTGACGTCTACAAATCCAAAAGTACGATATCTCGGGTCGCCAAACCAAATTCTCTAAAAAGTCTGTATTGCCTTTACGCCTAAGGTGTACAGGCAGAACATCAGAAAATTCGAAGCATGTAAAAACTATTTTGACTGCACTGCGTTACTCCCAAAGACTAACGCTATTTCGAAGTGGGTATCGGGTACACAAATTTGTTTTCGCAACGCCTGAACCCATCCACGGATTCCAAACAATTGGAGCAGAACAA
>CALIMV010000292.1 GCA_938045275.1 uncultured Granulosicoccaceae bacterium | reverse complement strand
ATGCATTCAAGCATGCAAGTGAGTTGGAATATCACTTATGATGGTTATACCAACTAATCGATAGGTTGGTCACCTGCAAGGAATAGATTATGAATCGCATAGCAGCTAAACCGAAACTCGATACTTTATACGCAAGAGGTGAGTCGAGGCATTTTGCAGCGAGTTTTGCAGCGAATCGACGATCTCTATTTCTGTCTGTATTTATACTGGCTGGTTTGCTGTTACATCCGCTTTTTGCCAAAGCCGAACCGGGTCTGCTGAGCAGCGCACCGGCCACTCCATACCTGAATGGCGTGTTCCCTACCAAAGCGCCGGTTAGCGTATCCTTCGATGGCTCCGCTGATTGGCTAACACGTAACTACTTTCCTGATCTTAAGTTCGTTGAACCTATTCGAATAATAGAGCACCCGAATCTGGACAAGTTATTGATAGTTGGCAAGGATGGGACTGGTCATCTTGTTACCCATGCTGAAGGCGCAACAGACAAGCAGCTGTTTTTTAATATACAACCCATAATGCACGGTAATCCGGGTATAGGTGAGGGCGGTATATCTGATCTGGCCTTTCATCCAGAATTTGGTGTTAGCGGGTCGAACAATGCCACTTATGTATACATTTCCTATTGGTGGTCGCCTGTCAACAGCGGTACGTTTTCTGATGACAATGGCATTGATGGCTATAACCGTTTGTCGCGCTTCGAAGTGGTGGATGACGAAGTAGATTTATCAACCGAGCTGGTCATGATTAATCAATACGACAGGGAATTCTGGCACCTTGCCATGAATCTTGAGTTTGGCGCTGATGGGTTTCTGTATATTTCTGTTGGTGATGAAACCCCCACCGACTGCTGTGATTTGAGCGATAGCACGCAACGTTTGGATGGTGGCTTGTGGAGTGGCATCTTGCGAATAGATGTGGATAATGACCCAAATCTTAGCCATCCAATTCGTCGACAACCTCGACACCCTGGCTTCGATCCAACCACCAAAGGCAGCAAGTGGCCTGCATCCTACACGCAAGGCTATTCCATCCCGAACGATAACCCTTTTGTGTCTGCCGATGGATCAACGTTAGAAGAGTTTTATTCGATCGGATTGCGTCATGCCTGGACGATGTCATTTGACGATGAAACCGGCGATCTTTGGGTAGCGGATGTTGGTAAACACCGTACCGAGGAAGTCAATCTGGTGAACAAGGGCGATAACCATCAGTGGCCCTTTAAGGAAGGCACAGGCGTTGGTCCAGTCACCGGGCAAACCACCAGCATTGGCACGCCGGCGCCGCCAGCCTGGGAGTATGCACACAGTATCGGAAAGGCTGTAATCGGAGCCGGAGTCTATCGGGGTAGTCGGTATCCAGAGCTTTTTGGCAAATACCTGTTCTCTGATTTTGTCAGCGGACATTTATGGAGTGCAGAACCGGGTGCTAGCGGCATTGAGGTTGATCAGATTGGCGACGTAAGCTCAGGTTGGGGCAATGGTGTTGTGTCCTATTTACTCGATTCCAAAGGCCAGATATTGCTGGCAAAAACGGCTGGTGGGCAGAATCGCAGCATCATTCAGACTCTGGTTAAAGACGGGGAAGTTACGTCCTCCGACCAGGCACCTGAATTTTTGTCCCAAACCGGTGCGTTTACTGATTTGAATTCACTGACTCACTCGGATGCCTGTGTTCCGTACAGCGTGAACATGCCGTTTTGGTCTGACGGTGCAGAAAAGTCTCGTTGGGTTTGTGTGCCAAACGACGGAGATCGTAACAATGCTGATGAAGTGATTGAATTCTCTGAAGATGGTATTTGGGAATTCCCTGTTGGAACGGTTTTTATGAAGCACTTCAACATGCCAGCTGTTGACGGTGACACAACGTCCTCGTTTAAATTAGAAACCAGGTTTCTTATTCACGGTGAACAAGGCTATTACGGTCTTAGCTACCGCTGGTTGGCAGACGGCACTGATGCCGTTCTTGTAGATGCAAGTGGCGATACGTTCCAGTTTGTACAACAAACCGCTGCGGGCGCTGTAAACAGAGAATGGTTATTCCCCAGCCAAAACCAATGTCTCGAGTGTCATCTACCGGTAGCCGGGGGCCCACTCAGTGCGAACACGCGACAACTTAACCGAAACCATGTCTATGCAAGTACCGGCTTGGAATCCAATCAGCTTGAAACCTTTAATTTTCTGGGTATGTTTTCTGAGGCTATCGATGTTAGCACTATCACCAGCACCGCAATTACTTCAGCATCAATCAATGATGCCAGTGCAAGTGTAGAACACAAGGCTCGTAGCTACCTGGATGCCAATTGCAGTAGTTGCCACAGACCTGGGGGCGTGCGAGCAGACTTTGATGCCAGGCTTACCACACCGCTAAGTGAACAGGGACTGATAGAAGGTGATTTGCTTGATACCTATGGAATCGATAATGCCGCTGTTATTTCCTCAGGAAATCTTGAGCAATCCATTGTTTATCACCGGGCAAATCAAACAGGCGATCTGGCAATGCCACCGCTGGCCAAGGGCTTGGTAGATGAAAATGGTATGGCCTTGTTACGTCAATGGATTTTGTCATTAAATCCGGATCCGACTGCGGATACTGACGGCGATGGCGTTCCAGATAACATGGATGCATTTGCCGATGATCCTCTGGAAAGCGTAGATTCTGATGGCGACGGCATTGGTGACAATGCTGATGCCGCACCGAATGATGCCAGTAATGCAGGTGGTACGAGTAACTTAACCAGCGCAACTGGCATTACCGGAGGAAGTTCAGGTGGCGGCAGCACCTGGTGGCTCGCTTTGTTTCTGATCTGCATTTATGTTGCTAGATTCCAGCACGAGCACTCTGATCTGAAAAACTTAGCAAACGGCCGCAATCGGTAGATTCGTCGAGTTGAACCTTAAGTCGAATACACCACTGTCGAGTCTGGTTTTTCTGGATATCGCCGTTGCGGTTCGGCAGGCTTTTTAGCGCTATTTTTTTGCAAATTGTGCAAGCTTGTTGTAAATATCGATAAAGATTTCATCGCGCTGCACATCGTACCCTTCGCGCATAAGGTGCCGACTCTCATCTTTCTGCCAATGCAGCTCGTCATCCAAAATGGGAGCTGCCGTTAACATGGTTGGCACCCAGTCAGGGTTAATTAACCAGGCGATGGTGATAATATCCCAGATGACC
>CALIMV010000291.1 GCA_938045275.1 uncultured Granulosicoccaceae bacterium | reverse complement strand
GGTATTGATGCACTGGGGGTCGTCGACTGAGTCGGGAACGGGTAAACCAAAGTCTTCTGCAAATTGAATTTCTGCGGCCAGACTTTTGGCGATGAGTTCCGCCCTTTGGCCTGTGATTTGATCGACCAAACACACGGCCTCAATTTCAACCATGTAGGTCAGCGAAATGGTAATTGCAGCGAGCACCAGTGCAACGTCCAGTACCAGCCCAAGCCTACGCCAAGCGATTGAGCTATTGGCAAGGTCTCGCCACAGCGAGTATTTCAACGCAACGATAATCATCATTACGGAAAACGCGATGGGATAAAAATATTCGTAAGGGTACTTTCGAATGGTGAAATTTGCGTAGCCGAACAAACCAGCAAATGCGTTGTCTACCCCGGGAACACCAGGCATGGCATTGAGAAGACCAACAATAACCAGCAGCAAAGCCAGCCAGTAAACCAGCTTTTGTCCAAAGTCGGTTTGCTGAGTTCGTGCCGGTGCTTCAGAAGACATCAGAGAATATTAATCCTTAAATTTACCAACGTAAACATCCACTAAAATGCATATAAATCTTGTGTGATTGTCTGCCCAAGTAAATTAGATGGAGGAACATAACTGTCCAACGCAAACAGCTATCCTACATGAAAACGGCCGCCCATTAACCAGGACGACCGTAAAATTCAAAAGCGTCTGAACAGTTTCAGCAACGCCTGAACTGAATACAGCTTGACGTTGGCTGCAATTTACTCCGCCTTGGCGCAATCATCGATTGTGTACCCGGCTTCCTCCCACGCGGCAACCGCACCAGCATGATACTTAAGCGGATTTGCTCCACACATGCCCGACTTAACAGAGTCAACAACGCCATAACCAGCGTAGCGTGCAAAAGGGGCTTTTTTCTTTAACTGATCTAGCGTATCGATATGCGCTTTTGTCAATGCTTTAGCAAGATCAAATGACATGTTTTTGTTAACGATATCGCCACCAATAGTGGCAAGCCCTCTGAACGTACCATCTTCTGAAACAAGCGTTACACCGTCGCCCAAACCTGCGTCTGCCACTTCGAGAGTAAAGGGCGCAGAACCCGGAGCACGAAGGTACTTCTGCCACGGCTCAGACTCGTACTTGTCTTTAGGTAAAGACCATACCGTTATATTGCCAGAAGCCAAAGCCTGAGTGATACGGCTATCTGGAAACAAGATAGGTAATACGATTGCATCAGCCGAACCATCGGTAATGGTTTTTACGGCTTGTCCCCAGTTAACCTGGATGCCTTTGTACCCATCGCCCTCTTTGAGACCCGTGGTTAATTGAATGGCAGATCGGGCGTTGGTTAAAGCGGCGCCACGAGGTGGTCCGTTATAGATGGTTCTGCCTTCAAGGTCATCCCACCCTTTTATGCCTTTCGAGTCGAATGCGTACAGTGCAAATATACCCAGTGTTACCGGATACAAAGCGCGTAGATTGTCTGCCAATTCAGCTCCTTTCTCCTCACCGAGTTTAGAGTAAGGTCCACGACCTTTGGACAGCAAAAATGGAAGAATGTAAGGCGTACCTGCAATATCGGTTTTACCTTCAGCAACATTTTGAATTGAATTAGTTAAGGTCTGACCGTCAGCGACCTGTATATTGGCAACGCCAGCAGCGGCAGCAGCTTCCGCCAGGTGAGACATAGATAAATGAATAGAACCACCTGGAGACGCTGTTTCTCCGGTTAAATTCTCAACAGCGTGTGCGGTGGTTGACAATGCCGCAGCCATACCTAGCGCAATTAGTGACTTATTCAATTTAATCTTCATTCTCTTAATCTTCATTCTCATCCTCACCCTTCGACTCCAAGTGCTTAACTAAATTTATTGTGGCCCTAAGCTTATCGCTTTTCCTATGCGTGGCATAGACGATTTCACACCTTATGGCCTAATTGTCGGTAGATTATAACTATTACTAGGCACTTTCGCGAATACATCTAACGCAATTTGCACCGTACATCTGATCGGTACTAAAAACTGGTTACATATTGGAGCGCTACACGTTAACAGTTGGTACTCAATTCGCTCATTGGGGTTTTTCGTACTTTCTCGTGCCTGAGGTATATCCATTGCATTCCAGTGTTCTCTTGATTGACTAATTAATGGAAATCGTTGGCATGATTGTGTAATGTGCTTGAATGTCAAGGGCATTTACAGTCATTGCAATGGTCGATTAAACGTACAACAGTGACGCATACTGAATCAATTTTTTGGTACTGATTGAATAACGAAGTAAGTTGCCGATTTAACTAAGCATTTCTAAACACGATTCTCAAACCGATTCTCAAACCGAATAGTGAAGCGATAACAGATAGTGCAACGGTAACAAGCCATTTTTTCAAACAATATTATCCCAAGCTTAACTATGAACCGACGCCCAAATTTTTTGTACATAATGACCGACCAGCACAGAGCTGATTGGTTAGGATGCTATGGACACCCGGTTGTTAAAACACCCAATATTGACAGCCTTGCCAACAACGGTACGCGTTTCGATCAGTTCTTTGTGGCAACGCCTGTGTGCATGCCGAATCGCGCAAGCTTTGTGACCGGTCGCTACCCCAGTGTGCATGGGTTGCGATACAACGGCTGCCTGCTGCCAAAAAATGCCAACACATTTATCGACGTGTTACGCGCCAGTGGCTATAACACCGCCAGTATTGGTAAAAGCCACCTTCAACCAATGACAGATATATCACCGGTAGGCAGCACCCATACTAATACAGGGCCAATTAAGGAAGCATGGAAAACCAGTACCGACGGTTACGATCATGAACAACCAGGCCAGTACGAAACCGATGCGCACTATCAGTTTCCTTCACCGTACTATGGTTTTGATCATGTAGACATGGTCACAGGCCATGGCGATAAAGCGGGTGGTCACTACCGACAATGGTTTCGACAGCGTCACGCCAACTGGAAAGAATTAATTGATCCAAACAACGAACTGGAACATAACTATTCCTGCCCGCAGGCTTTTCGCACCCCAATTCCTGAGGACAGTTACCCAACCGCGTTTATTAAAGATAGAGCAAAGGAATATCTGGAGAACAGTAATGCATCAGAGAATCCGTTTTTTGCGTTTGTGTCTTTCCCGGACCCGCATCACCCTTTTAATCCGCCAGGCAAGTACTGGGATATGTATAACCCGGACGACTTTGAAGTAAGCATTCACTACACTGATCACAAAAACCCGCCACCACCACTGCAAGCGACCAAAGATGATTTCGATGCAGGTGTAGCTCCACCGATTCCTCAAGTCAGCATCATGGCCAGTGATGAGCACATACGTGAAGCGATGGCACTGAGCGCAGGCATGATCACCATGATCGATGATGCCGTTGGAGACATTATTGAGACGTTAAAATCCACAGGCCAATACGATAACACCGTGATCATTTTTAATTCAGATCATGGCGATTTTCTTGGTGATTACAATCTTCTGCTTAAAGGTGCCTGGCCAAAAGACGCCATTACTCGCGTACCGATGATCTGGTCAGACCCACAAGACCGGAAAGCCCGCGTTGCCAAGTCGTTGGCATCCACCGTCGATATTGCACCAAGCGTGTTAGAACGTGCCGGTATACTGCCGTACTTCGGTATGCAAGGGCAAAGCTTTTTAGCCTCAACACAAGGCAGACCTGGACCACGCGATTCACTGCTGATCGAATTTAACGACGGCGGTAAACGAATGGGCTTTGACCCGCCGGCCAGAGTCAGGGTACTGGTAACCGATGAATGGCATCTCGCTATTTACAAAGGAGAGTCGTGGGGGGAGTTGTACGACAGACTTAACGATCCGAAACAGTTAAATAACCTTTGGGGTAGCCCCGAACATGCACCGATCAAATCTGAATTGATGTTTGCACTGTCACATCATCTTATCGGACAGATGGATGAAAGCCCACGATCAACGTTACTGGCGTAATGCATGCGCAATAAATTACCAAGTATACGAATAGTCAGTGTGATTGGGTTACACTGCAAAACGTCAGTAATTCATTATTCAAGCAGATAAACTTACATGTCAGCACTTTTTTCACCATTGACCATCCGTGGAGTTACGCTACCGAACCGCATCGTTGTATCACCACTGTGCATGTATTCGGCAATTGACGGCTTAGCCCAACCTTTTCACTTTGCGCACTTAAGTACGTTTGCAAGAGGCAAAGCCGGGTTGGTTTTTACCGAGGCCACCGCCATTGAACCCGAAGGTCGGATAACGCCACAATGCTTAGGCATCTGGAGCGACGAGCACGCTGCTGCTATCAAGCCAATTGTCGATTTTATCCACAGTATGGACGTTGTACCTGGTATTCAGCTTGCGCATGCAGGTCGAAAGGCGTCAATGTCTGCCCCGTTTGATGGTGGGAAACCTTTACTCTCCGATCATCCACATTCATGGCAAGTGGTTGGTCCTGGTTCTACGCCGGTAGCACAAGGTTTTCCCGAACCAATTGAACTGTCCGTAAATGACATCAGTAAACTTGTCTCCAAGTTTGTGCTTGCTGCAAAACGTTCTATTGACTGTGGCTTTCAAGTCATCGAGCTGCATGGAGCACATGGTTATCTTATGCATAGCTTTTTATCGCCCATCAGCAATCAGCGAACTGACCAATACGGTTCAGATCTCGCAGGCAGAATGCGCTTTCCGTTAGAAGTATCTCGAGCGGTTCGTGAGAGTGTCGGAGAAAACGTACCCATTTTCTTTCGTATCTCAGCAGTAGACAGTACTAACGGTGGCTGGAGCATGGATGATTCTGTCGCACTGTCTAAAGAACTTGCTGATGCCGGAATTGATGTGGTTGATTGTTCTTCAGGTGGCATTAAAGGCGCACCTAGCTTTCGCGTAAATGATGATGGCAAACCACTCAATCAATCATCAGCAAGACCACCCGGTTTTCAGGTGCCTTATGCCGAACGCATAAAAAAAGAAACAACACTGAAAAGCATGGCGGTTGGTGTGATTATCGAACCTAATCAGGCAGAGTCTATAGTTAGCGAGGGGCAAGCTGACCTGGTTGCCTTGGGAAGAGAAATTATGTACGAGCCCTTTTGGCCGTTGCATGCTGCACAAGCGCTGAATGCCGATCCTGATTTTTCGCTATGGCCTCCACAATACAAGTGGGCTGTGGATAGACGTGAGCAGATACGTAGAATTAATAATTAGCCAGTATTAGCGCATGCCAAAGCGAATAACACCTTCTGTAAACGAACTTATGGCAAACCTGAGCGGTTGGTACAATATATTTTTTGTACCACCCTCTTCAAATCCTGTGTCTCTATGGTTTTGCTCATCCTCCAATATGCTTTCCACTGCCTGAAGAGCCGCAAGATCATCTTTTTTTCGAAGGTAATCGATCTGGTTGTGCAAATGACCCACAACAACATTTTCCACAGCCCATGTACAAGCCATAATTCCCCTTCTGCCCATCAGTGAAGACACAAACCCCATAAAATACCCACCGAGCCCGCACAACCAATAGCTTTTGCACTTAACACCGTTCCTACTTTGTATTTCCTGCCAAAACACATCAAGGTGACGCTTTTCATCAGAAAGAAAATCTTCAAGTAAAGGTATGAGATCTTTCATGAATATTCTGGCGACAAAAAGCTGTGAGCGATAGATGTTGACTGCACCGAACTCACCTGCGTGATTCACCTTAAGAATCTTTTTTGGGGTGTCTAAACCAGTTTTACTGTCTACGTATTTCAGTTTGATAACCCCGCGGTGCTTTTACAATGATCTGTTTAGTTAACAATTCGGGCCTAATAAAGCTTCTGCATTGTCTGAGACCGTAACGCCATCACCTATTGTTAGGACATTGTCTCTTGCGGATGCGTTTCCACAACTGACACCAAAACCTTGCGCCACATTTAGCGCGGTATTACTAATAGAAACCGTACCTCCACGAACGACTACCCCATTATCGTAGCCACTAATTATTGCATGATCGAACACAGCTTCACCACCGGTACGAATATCAATGGAATGAGTATCAATATCACTCGTTCCCGCCGTAAAAGTAACAGGGTTATCACTCGTACCTATAGCAATCAGGCGCCCTCCATTGAAGATATAAACCGGAGCGTAGATATCTTCCCTTGTTATGATCTCAACACCAGCTTCCAATGTTAGCTGTTCTCTCGGTTCGGTTAGTCCAAGTTGCGTTAATATTTCATAGAGTGCGTTCAGCGCTTTCCATGTCGCATTATCAATTGGCTTTTGACTTATGTCCTCGTCATGTATTTGGACAACAGGGTTTCCATTAGGACTGGTTTCACCGATATAGTCAGTGTCTGCATCAAGCTGAGCAACAAGATCTGGGGATATGGTCAACCCTGCCAGTGAATTCCCGAAAAAGGTATTAGATGAAAAATCAGTCAAAACGGTGCCATTCACCAGACCAACACCGTGTACAAAGCTATTGGAAACCACGACATTCGCCAGACTTAACGTTGAGTCATTCACATCGATTGCCGCATGGGGCTCAAATCTGGATTCTTGCACTTGCCCTGCATCTCTAACGACAACGTACTCAATCCGACTCGGCCTTGCATCTGTCAAACTGATACCTTTCCAAAAACCCTTGGCATTAACTTCACCTTGAAATGTGATAGGAGCGCTCTCAGTTCCGATTGCGATCAATGCCCCACCATTGATTCTAATCTGCGAATCAATACCAGCAACAACAGTGGTGCCGGCTTCAATAGTGAGCTCACCATTGAGGACAATCTCACCTTGTAAATAGTAATCACAAGCACTGTCGGTATTGGTTAGTGTAAAGGACGCGCCAAGCGTACCGCTGCCCAGGGATTCAGCGCAGCTTGTGCCACTCAGTGTTGTATTAGATGCTGTCGCATCATTCGGTTGATTGTTAGGTTGACTGCTGTTGTCAATACTAGAATTTACAGGGTTATTGCCGTTAGAAGAACCACTACTGCAAGCAGACAGAACAACAGCGATAACAGTAGGTATTAAAATGCTATACCAGCATCTAACGGGTACAGACGATATAAAACGGCTCATAAAAATTGCCTCCGTGCTCTGGCACAAGTTAAAAATGTTACTTGCCTAAAATACATAAGGCAAAGAGAAAGTCAATGAGGCAAAATGCTAGCTCTCCTACTACAATTCATGATTCTGATCGAAAAAAGCGGCATGCTGCACAACAACCAACATTCTGATCAGTATTGATAACTGAAACAATATTATCGTCGCGATCGCTAATAGTTAGTGCTTTGCCCTCTTAACTTACACTGATAGTACTGCCGTAACGCAAGTTTTCTTCAGAATTTCTGACGTTTAATTTGGCCCGATATTGTCGGCATCCATCGCCACATTCAAATATATACTGAGCTTGCATTAAATGCTGCGTCTGGTGTCTTCAATAATTTTGCTATTATGAGAAGGATGCATACCGAACAATTAGAACTGCGAACAGTACTAAAAAATTCCTTACTCTAAATTGGTTCTGGTAGGGCACACTGAGAGCCAGGTATGGGGTCAGGCTTTGCAACAACATATTTTATTTCAAACCCAAAATACGGTGCTGCAAGACCTGCCCTTTTGTTTCCTGGCAAGATACTACTGTGGATTAAGCTCTATAACCTCGAGATTGTGAATTCAAAATTGTAGTTTTTAATATTCTTATGCCAACGGAGAAATAACAACCCACCAACTTCCGAGGTGATCGTGACAGCGCTACGATAAAAGGTGTCTATTTCGTTGACTCGCACCAGTTGTCGCTCTGTGCTTGTGCTGTTAGTGAGTGAATAAGCAGACAGCTCGTAGATGATATTGGTACTCGATCCATCGGCGACAGCTGCATCGACCAGTAGCTCGTATTCACCTACAGGCAACTCGACCAGGAAGTATCTTTCTTTATTAGCTTCAATAGTAAACGCTTCTGTCGTTCCGACCGACGTAGACGAGACTTCCGGGCAATCTGCCAGGTACGGCGATGGGATTACATCGTCAAGTGTATACAGTACAATCTGATAGTCTTGTTTGTTTACAACATTGCCTGCGATTTTCACATGAAATCCAGTGCTGTCAGCAGTCACAGGGATAATTTCACGTACACGGTTGTCTATAGCATTGAACCTGAAAAGTTGGGCTTGTTCGATACCACGACTATCAGTTTCAGTGACATTTAAAATAATGTTAGTAGCACGTGTGTCTACGCCATTGAAACCCTCAACCACCAGTGCGTATTCTCCCTGAGGCACATCAAATGACCAATAATGATTCTGTTGATCAGAGTTGGGGACAACCGTACCTCCGGCAACCAGTCCCTGCACAAGTCTAGCTGGAGCATTAATATCAGCACTACTTGCAACTGTGGAAATGTCAGCTCCGCAATTGCCAAGTGTATAAATACCATCGGTTCCAATACCAATATTAACAGGGTTGTTAGTGCCTTGACCTTCAGGCTCGGTGTTAGTTGCATCACCAGATTCGGGATTAACTACCTCACCACCCGAAACAGCACAACCAACTTCTGACGGAATTGATCGATTACCAGAGCCATCAACTGCTGTCACTTGGTAACAATATTGAGTGCCATTGACAACATTCAAATCTGTCATCGAAGGCGAGGTAACCGACAAGTACTCAGTTAATACGCCTGTGTTCTCTGCACGACTGACAATGAACGATGCAACATCATCCTCTGCTTGCGACCAGCTTAACGCAATGCTACCAACAGCGGGTTGCAACATAAGATTAGCAGGTAATGTTGGCGCTATGGTGTCAGGTATAGTTAGCGTTTGTGCTGATACAGACTGTGACGCTGAGGACTGGTTTCCTGAACTATCAATAGCAACAACAAAATAGGTGTATTCGGTTCCGGGTGTGATCGACTCATCAACAAATACCGGATACGGTGTTGAGTCAAGCAATGAGCCATCTCGGTAAACCTCGTATCGTGTAACGGCAACGTTGTCCATTGCAGGGTCCCACAGCACTATAATTTCATCGCTCGCAGCCGGTAGCGCTCTTAAATCATCAGGTGCAGACGGATTCTCTGTGTCTCCTACAAGCAGACTGTTACTCACGTTTAGTGACGAGGCAACCGGACTCTGAATATTTGTAGATGGATCTACAAAGAAGATATTGATTACGCCATTGTTGATCAGCACCGGGTTACTTAAAAGAAATCCGTCTATGCCAACGCCGTTAGCAGGGTATTGATCGCTGAATATGTTCGCCCCGTTAAGATTGTAGTCATCCTGAACAGCAGAGAAAATTTGACTGACTGTTTGCTCAAGTGTTTGCAGCTCGTTTTCAGTTGGAACCGCAGTCAGCTCACCTGAACCGTCAAACACTGAATTAATATCCAGACCGTTGCTTGCAAACCAATTACGTGCAACCAGGTCGGAGTAACTATGAATATTCTGATTTATCTCGGCATTTTCTGAAGGTAATGCCAACGCGTAAAGACTGTCGCCAGTGTTGGTGGTTGCACGCAACAATACAGCGCCAGTACCTTGTACTTGTGTTGCTGCGAAAGTACTGTCGGATTGTAACGTCGCTGTGCCCTTTTCCCCGCTTTGACGCTTATATTCAATAGAATCGCGGGCTAGCGCATACTGCGTGCTGACTGTGCCATTTAATTGTATGCCAGTGCCAAATATCCCGTCGTCCTTTTCGTCGCTTGGTTCAAATGTGCTGCTACTGCTACAAGCTGCAATCGATAAAAACAGAGCTATTGTGGTTGCACGTAATACCTTTTTTGTAACGTGCCGCGCAACACGCTTGCTTCTAATTCCAATCATGATATTTTCCTATTGTTCTACTCATTGTCGATGAAATAAATACCCACACCAACGCGTCGACCCTCGCGGTTGTTCGGGATTTCCCTATCTAATTGTTCAGAGAGATAACTGTTTAAGCGTTGTAAAAACTCAAGTGAATCTTTTTCGCTGATTACTTCAAAGGCAGCGGCCACGTCAGGCGGTACCTTGTGATACACCAGCTGGCGCTGAAATCTGGGTTTGGTGCCGTTAAGTTCAAGGTTATGAACGGCTGTGTGCAATAAGTCGGCTGCTGAGATGCTCAGGATCTCGATCTTTTCGAGTAAGTCGTCCTGAGGAATGTAGCCCTTGGCGACGAGCTTTACGCGATGCTTGTCTGGCATTTCCACAACGCCAACCCGCTTAAGCTCGTCGAGCACCGCACCCATTGATATGTCGCCACTGTAGCGCTCGACTAAGATGCGAAAGCAAGCTGACTCACCGTTAAGCGGCAATATTCTCGCTTTACCAGACTCTGAAAACTCGCTATCGGTGAGCCAGCCGTTGACCACCCGTATCGCTCTGTTTGGTTGAGCCTGGAGGCCATTGTTGTGGTCCTTATCCAGGTTATTTATACGAACGACTTCTTTGCGATTGAGCCCTGTCAGTACCGATACACGTGCATACGTCATCTTGCGCCCGGGGATAGCGAAGTGCTCATACGCCTCTTTCACATAGGCCTGACGGCCGAGCTCGGCAAATTCTGAATGAGAAACCTCATTCCGGATTAGAATCCTCACGATTGGTCGCAACAGGCAGAGAATCGCCTTTATTAGCCTGGAATGTTCTGGTGTTTTCATAAATCAGGAATATATTCCCGTTATTTTACTATGTCAACATAAAAACCGGACATAAATCCCGTTTATTTTCTTGTTGGCACTAAACCTGAACATTTGCCTTAATTTAAGAAAGCACTTCACAAATGGCTGAAACCGGGAAATGTGCTTGATGAAACGCTAACTGGCCGACTTGAGTGTTGGCGCTCTATAAAAACAGCTGAAAGGCGCTGTTTATGTGGGTGTCTCAAAGCGTAAGTCATTGAACAACAATCAAGTGAGCCAGTTAGGATGAAACGGGCGGGCTGGACAAGTTTGGGCACTATAAATAGTAAAGGTGGCCATCGGCGTTATGAAAATGTGGGGAAACTCAAACTTGTTTGATAAACAAGTTGCAGATTGCAGATCTGAGATTGATCGACTGAAAGTAACTATAAACGCTCTAGGTGTGTTCCAAACTACTCGGTATTACACATAGAGCATAACTATTTCATCCATCACCCTGGTACGTATGCATCGCTAGATTTAGCTTCAGCGCACTTGCAATGACTAAATGTTACTTAAAATCCTGAGCAGATTTTGACATGTTCACCTTATTGCCTTCCACACTGACCACACGCCATCCAAGATGCTCATATAGACTCACATTCTCCTTCATGTCTTTGTGCGTGCTGAGCCGAACTTCGTGCAATCCCAATCTTAAACACTCTGATTCCGCACAACCAATCAATGCCTTTCCGACGCCTGATCCTGATGCGCTTGGATGAACGGCTACATTTTCCAGTATCAAATACTCATCATTGGGGTCTAAAACTATTCCGCCAACGACAGTTGCATTGATCTCAGCAACCCAAACTGATTTGTCTTCGATGGCC
>CALIMV010000290.1 GCA_938045275.1 uncultured Granulosicoccaceae bacterium | reverse complement strand
GTCAGCGCGTTCTATATTCTGTACAACAACGTTCATCGATTTGTCCAGTTTGTATTAATAGTTAAGCGTTACGCAAAGTTGTTAAATTCTAATTTGTTACTGCAAAAGAAACAGCAGGTTAGTTTATAGTTCGTCAACTGTGCGCGGAAAAACCGACTGAAATCCTTCAGCGTATTGCGCTGCTCTACCTCCGGCCATACCACCAGAATTACGACGAAAGTGGTTGCCTCGGTTTTGCGCAACATTCGTGTAGTAGTCCCAAAGATGTTCCTGACCCTGCATGCACTCGATGGCTGCACGTTTGTTGTCCCAGACATCGGTTATATCCAGAAACACATCTGGTTTCCAACCCATTTGCTCGGTCTGGTGTGGCTCGAACAAATAGAGCTGTGGTGAGCCGACCACTTTTTCGCCGGGGTTATGGCCCCAGGCCTGAGAGATCATACGGCACTCCATCGCAACTTTTGTAGCGTATGAATGATCGGTGTTGTAAGGGTCGTAGTGAGAATGGCTCATCATGAATTGCGGCTGCACTTTTCGAATAACATCAACGAGACGATATTTATCGTCACGGTTCATTTCTAGAGGGTAGTCGCCGAGATCAAAAAATTGAATGTCGTGTGCGTTTAGCGCTTTGGCCGCGTTTTCGGCTTCCTTGCGTCGTTCTGTTTTGACTTTATCAAGTGTCATATCGGGGAGCTTCCAAAGTTTGGCAGACTCACCGCGTTCTCCATATGATAGGCATACAACGGTTACTTGATAGCCAAGCTTGGCATGCAATGCAATGGCACCACCGCAACGCCAAACGAAGTCGGCCGAATGTGCACTGACGATCAGAGCGGTTTTCTCAGCTGTCATTATTTATAGCCTTCAGTTAAATAGTGTGTTGTTGCCGGTCAGGGCTGCTATTAAAAGTATAGTAATACATGTTTGTACCGTAAAATAGTTGTCGCTATGCTGAAAATCACCAATTCCGTACAAATTCCGTTGAATGAGATTGAAATTGACGCTATCCGGGCACAAGGTGCTGGAGGCCAGAATGTCAATAAGGTCTCATCGGCTGTGCACCTTAGATTTGATATCCGTTCATCATCGTTACCCGCTTTCCATAAAGACAAGCTGTTGGCGTTTAATGACCAGAGAATAACCAACGAAGGCGTGATCATAATAAAGGCGCAAAAATTTCGTTCGCAAGACAAGAATCGAGCCGACGCACTACAAAGATTGGCAGAGTTAATTAATAAAGCGACCGTTGTGCAGAAATCACGACGCGCAACCAAACCTTCCCGAAATTCGCAAAAGCGACGTATGGATTCGAAAACCAAGCGTAGCAAGGTTAAAAATTTACGCGGCAAGATTGATTTCTGAAATAATTACGACAGAATTTTCAGATAGCCGGACGATAGCCTTATGCCAAAATATTTAACGCAACGTCAAGTCGATCAGTATCACGACGAAGGCTATCTTTCGCCAATAGATTTCATTTCAGAATCTGAAGCAGAATCTATTCGACATAAGCTGGAAGAGGCGGAACGGTTGTATCCAGAACATATCAATGCAGAGAACAGGAACAACGCCCATCTGATATTTGGTTTTCTCGACAAGCTCGCTTTCCATTCAACCATGCTGGATATTGTTGAAGACTTAATCGGTCCTAATTTTTCGTTATGGGGAAGTGTGTTGTTTATTAAAGATCCTGGTAGTCCGCATTATGTTAGTTGGCATCAAGATGCAACCTATATGGGCATGACCTCGAACAACTTCGTTACCCCGTGGATTGCGTTGTCCCCCAGCAACAGAGAAACCGGTTGTATGAGCATGATTCCTGGTAGCCATAAAAACCAGATTCGTCCGCATGATGATACGTTCGCTGACGATAATATTCTGACTCGCGGTCAAGTGGTTAAAGATGTTGATGAATCTCTTGCGGTAGATCTGATTTTAAAGCCCGGGCAAATGTCATTACATCACGGGGAAATTATTCATGGATCGCAAGCGAACCTGAGCCAACAGCGCAGAGTAGGGTATGCGTTGCAGTCATACATGGCAAACGATATTCGACAGCACATTGGTAAGAACATGTGGCTGCCGGTCAGAGGTGAGAGCCACTCAGGTGAAGACGTTGAGCTTTTGCACCGACCTGAATCTGATATGCATGAAAAAGCTGTGTCGCGACGGGCCATCGTTAATAAAAACTTTAGCGATATTCTTTATCATGGCGCGTCGCTACGAAGGAATTACTAAAAGCGTAGCAATCACTCTCGCATTCTAAAGATGCGCACGCATCCATCCGGATACATGGTTGATTGCTTGATCGACATGGCTTTTGCTGTCATATAGCTCGATGTGATTGGTTGTTTCAATCCACTCTAATTGCTTCTTTCCTACCATCATGTCGTACGCACGCTGAGCATTTTCTGGCGAGCAAAATGCATCCACTGTTCCATGGACAACTAATGAAGGTGTATTTTGCAGATGCTGAGTCGCTACCACAGAGTCAAAGCTTGCAAGGTTGTACGAAGAGAGACGCGTAACGGCGTTTTGCCAATGAGGACTGTATGACCGTTTGGTTCCATAGTAGTCAAACGGTTCTTGTCCGGGCATACCCGCTGGTTCGTCGGCGTCGTCGGTAACTGCCGGTATGGTGCCTGGGGTGCCCTTGGCCAAATTGTTCAATTCATCGGCATACCCGGCAAGCCATTCTGTTTTAGCAGCCGCATCCTTTTCGTTTGCCGGAGGAAATCCGGTATAAGCTGCGCCGACATTTGCCAACGCTTTTACTCTTGGGTCAAAGCCTGCAAAGCGCAATGCGTAAGAGCCACCTAAGCAAATACCAACAGCGCCAATTCGATTTTTATCTACAGCGTCTAATGATGATAAATAGGCAACCGCTGCCGCAAGGTCATCCAATTTCTTTTGCGGTTCTTCATGTTGTCGTATTTGCCCGTCACTTTCACCGAAATTACGGTGGTCAAAGGCTAAACCGACGAAACCCTCTGCAGCCAGTCGTTCTGCATAAATCCCTGTAACTTGCTCTTTAACGCCTGTGTAAGGACCGGTAAATACCAGTGCTGGTGACTGACCGTTCGATTTTTCAGGTTTGAAAAGATGTCCACGCAGCTTTTCGTCACCAACATTAAAAGTAACGTTTTCCATTATTGAGTCTCCTGCTAAATGATTTTTTAAGCAACAAATTTAAACCTGGACGCCGAATGCAGTGTGCAATCGAAAGTTGCATGAAAAAAAATTTGAATGCCATGCGAGCGCCCGCTTAAGTTTGATTGTAAAAACGATTTTTCATCGCTACGGTGACTATGTTAAGGTTCTTTTATTCATTAACCAAATCAATTATATAAATATCTATTATGGATAGTGTGAATATATCAAAACTTGATTTGAATCTGCTTAGAACATTTGTTGTTCTGATGGAAGAACGAAACGTCTCGAGAGCCAGTGAGCGCTTAAATATTTCGCAATCGGCCGCCAGTAACGCGCTTGAACGCATTCGAGAAAGCTTTCAAGATCGCATTCTTGAGCGTAAGGGTCGAGTTATGCAACCCACTCGAGCTGCCGAGTATCTTTTACCTAAAATCAGTGCAGCCCTAATGGATATTGAACATGCGCTAGGGTCGTACTCAACGTTTAAGCCGGAAGGATTAAAAGAAACTTTCACGATTGGGATCGATGAGTATTCAATGGCTTTAATGGGCAAAACCTTGATGGATTCCATTTTTAACAGTGCGCCTAACGTTGACCTGGTATTCATGTTTGCCGACCCTTCTCGATATTCTGATCAACTTGCCAGAAATGAAGTCGATGTGTTGGTCGCGCCCGTTTGGCAGTCCTGGCCAGGGGTTTTACAAACTACGTTGTATACCGAAGATTTTATCGGATTGATGAGTGATACTCATCCGCTGGTTGGCCAAAAAGTGACGTTAAAGAAATACGTTTCTTATCCTCATTTACTGGTTTCCTCAAGAGGGATTGTGCAAGGTAATGTTGATGTGGGACTACGCAGCAAAAATGTTGAGCGTCGTGTTTTGATGAGTACCCCGTGGTTTGAAAGCGCACCCGCATACTTGGCAAACACGCAAATGTTGTTGAACATGGGCCGAAAACTCGGAGAGAAAATGTCGGCTTTATACCCGGTTGAAGATTTCGAGCTTCCTGTAGCTGTGCCGGGATTTGATGTTTGTATGCTGTGGCATCCGCGAAACTCGACAGATTCGCATCAGGTATGGTTGCGCGATCGAATCGTTGAAGTGTTTCAGGCATAACCAGAATACTTCATAAGGTTCGATAAGGGACTGGTTGCTATAAGCATTACCGCTTGAATTGCTTAAGAAAATCCCAAACCTCATAGGCCATCTCGATATCCCCGTTCTGATTACCGACAATGGCTTTGTAAATACGGCCATATCGTTCAGCAATGCTTGGTTCCGTGTGGCCACCGTTGGTTATTTCATACAGTTCTACAACAGTCTGTCCAGCAGCATTGCGGTACGAGTATCGAGTTGCTGTGGAATCATCTGTTTGATTGGTATCGGCAAGTGCGAGTTCGGACGGCGTAGTTTCTGATTGGTTTCTGTTAATCCAGTAGTTAATGGTATCTGGTGTGGAGATAACTTCACCTCGATTCGATAATATTTGCCCTCCATAGTAGGGGACTAGTTTATCGCCTGTTCCGTTCATAAAAAGTACCGGCACGGGAACATTCGATTCAGGGCATTCGGAGCTGGCTGGTCTGGATGCCACAATGATGGACATGGCATCAATTTTTTCAGGAATTTCTTCCGCCAGTCGCATGGTCATCAGCCCGCCATTTGATATACCAACAGCAAATGTATTTGCATTGACGGAACCGTGTGTTTTCTTTACGTGTTCAATCAAATCATCCAGAAATTGCACATCGTTCGATTCCGGAGTAACTCCCATAACGTCCCTACAATCATTCCACCCTTGCTTTCCGCTGGCCCCACGAAGACCATCCGGTGCAACAAGAATGAGATTTTCCTCGAGCGCTAAGTCCAGCCATAATTTGAATGGCGATACGCCGCCATCAAGTCCCAAAATCTGATCAGCGCTACCCGAATGGCCGTGCAGCAGTAGCACTATAGGCGCAATGGAAGGACTTTTAGGGAGATAGAGATGGTAGTTTCGAATGCCATCAGAAGTTTCAATTCGTTCATTTGCAAGTAGGCCACTTTGATGGACCGGATTCAAAGTTGGATCATTATTGCTGTTACAAGCCTGTGCTAGTAGAAGTAGGGCTGTAAGTGCAATTAATTGTTTTAGTGCGTGCAGTTGTATATTCATCCCAACCTATTCTCAATCTTAGTGGTAGTCCGGTATGTCGTTACGTTAGATATCACTAATTGGCTGAACCCTGGCTGAATCTGCAGAACTGTTGCAGTCAAGTCAACTAGTTAATAGTGATGGTTTCGATGCTATTCAGGCAGCGCAAGAAAGTTATTCTTCACAGTATTGATACTCAATATTAAGCGTCGCAGCGCGTAATGAAAAACTTGAATCCACATTTCATAAAAATTTTGCTTCATTAATCCACATACGTAGTGCATTTGTAGGATGGCGAATCGCGTTGCAACATGTTCTCCTGACAATGAATTAAAACTGAATCACACTGATTTTAACGGCGCCAGGCCGTTTGCAGAAACTTTGCAGCACCAATCGGTTTTAATAGCTTGTGAAAAATTTGCTTGCTAAAAATTCACCGCTGTTCGCTAACACTTGGCCTTATGCCTCTTCAGTTGAACATATGTTCAGGGGGAATGAATGATTAAGGTTGTACAGGAAAAGTCACTCTCGCAGAGAACGATTTTAATATTTCGGCTCTTCTTAAATTGAGCCGTGACGATTGTTCTATTACCCGCTTTCACGCTATCTGGTTTGAGTACTAAATTATGATGAAATTGCACTTGAACTTAGCCGCTTTCACGTTGCTGTCCGCACTTTCCGTTGCACATGCCCAGACCGGTCCAGCCAATGTGATGGACACCGATGCCCCGAAAGCCAACCGCATCGGCTTTACAGCCCACCATGCACTGTTCGACCCTCTTGGTCGACGTATACGGCCGTCTGTTGAAGAACTCGAAAGCTGGCTCGATCAGCAGTTCCGAGCTGCCCGAGCTTCACTTGATGACGAGGGTCAGAAACGCCTCGAAGTGATGCTTGGCAATGTGCGAGAGCTCGATCTCGCCAGTCCTATCGACCAATCGATCATCCTCGAAGCGCTCGCAATTGAAGAACGTTTGCCATCGTCTGTCCATCTCGGAGAGCTCAATCACACCGTTCGGCTCGAATGGTTCCGCAAGACCCTCGACGTTGAAACTTTCCGTCGAGGCTTCGATGCTATTCATGCGCTGCCTCTCGATCTGAGGCTCAAGCTTGTTGAGCTCGATCTCGTTGGAAAGAACCAGCAGGCGCTGCGCGATATACCTGGAGGCGAAGACTATCTGGCGCTTTGCCGTAAACAAGGCGTTCCACCACCACCGGATTGGGAAGCACCAAACGGTATGTCTCGCGGAGACTGGGACTTTGAGGGTAACCTGGAAACAAATTTTCTAACCTTAGGTGACCCAACCGAGGTCTGGAGCTTTCGCTCCAGCTCACCCGAAGGCGTCTGCATAGCATTACCGCGTTTCGACGATGACGATTGGATCGGTGCAAACGGAATTATCTGCTTAGGTACTGAAACCGGCAACGCTTGCTTTTATGATCGCGCAGATCTCGACGCCAATCAGAGCTACGGCATCGATGAGTTTCAGGCTGGCGACGATCTTATGGGAGGAGGAGTTTGTTCCGACTGCCACGCGGGTGAGAACCCGTACGTTGTGCACCCGAGTGAACCTTTGAATCTTGGTGCCGCCATCCGCTCTCCAATTTGGCATGTGCCTCTAGTGAAGCCGAGCTGGCCAAAGAATCCGGGACCGTCAAATATTCTCGATCTGATTGATCTTCCCGCCGGGCAGCGCGAGTGCAAAGAATGCCACGTCGCAGGTTTCGCGGGCCGTTTCCCGGATGTGAACGCCTTGAATCTTGCAACACCTGTTTCGAGTAACAATCCACTTGGGTTGTCAGGCTATTGCCGAAGAGTTATGGAAGGGGCTCTGAACGGTATTCCATCAGCCGGTGGCTCTGAAGGTCCGACCATGGGATTAACACCCATGGGGTTACCAACCTTACTTGACCCTGATTTCGATGTACACCGAAACGCCATGCTTGCGCTGTGTAGCCAGGAAGTGCCGCCGCCCGGACAAGTACCGGTTCCGGACGACGATCGCGAAGTCGTTTCACCACCGTTGATTGGCCCACTGTACGCATGCGCTGAATCGGTCGAGGTTCGTGGAGCCATTCATGACGCAGAAGTCGTCTTAACCATTAACGGTAGCGATTTGCCACCGGTAATTGCTGATAGCTCCGAAAGTCTTCAGTTCGCAGTGTCGCCGCTAGTTGAAGGTGATCTCGTCAGTGCAAGGCAGACAAAAGATGGCCAAACTGAATCGTCACCGATCCTCGAAGTCATCAGCCATCTTGTCGATTATCCAGATGGCCTGCCGGCACCAGAAATCGACCCTTCATTAGTTCATCAGTGTGGTCACGTTATAGCAGTGCGGCACGTTGAAGGTGCGATTGTTGAGGTCAGCGTTAATGGCGGCAACGAAATCAAGTTTACATCCGGCGGTGATTGGACTAACGTTCGCCCCGGCAAAAGCCCGTTTGACCTAAACGATACATTTATCGCTAAGCAGTTCATGTGTGAGGATGAATCCAATCCATCAGGTTCGACGAATGCTGTGGCTGCCCCGAGTCCAATGCCGACCCCTGTGCTGAACCCTAATCCGCCGATTGCAGATCAGCCCTATCTCGCCATAAACGCACTTGCCAACGGCGCGCTTACACTAGTCGATGAAAGTGGCACAGGGCAGGTCGCCAGTTTCTCCACAGGCGTTAGTTGGAATTCAGAGGTAAACGTTGAAGGTGGTCTGGGCCGATTGGTTCAAGCGGGTGATCAATTTCAGATTGTCAGCTCACTTTGCGAAGATGTGAAATTCGAGCCCGAGCCAGCGCGGCCGTGTGAGACCCTTCCGGTTCCTCGCATTGCCTCACCCATCGTTGGCGAAATGAGCGTTTTCGTCACCGACTACGTTCCCGGTGCGCGCATTCTTATCTGGGACGCAAGCAATGCAAAAATCGGCGACGGCTCCGGCACCGAAGTTGGACTTACGCGTACCCTCGTTCAAGGCGACATTCTGACTGTCGCGCAGCGGCTAGGACGTTGCATGAGTCAAGAAGCCTACCAGGTTGCTGCCGTTTGCGTTTCCAAGGAGAATTGCGACCTTGATTGACATACCTTGTACGGGCGCTTTGTTGCGCCCTGACAAATATCTTCACTTGTTATTTACAGAGTCGTTTTAAACCAACTGCGTTTGTTACTGTTGTTGCGGTAGGCGTTAATAAGCTGCTAGAGAAAGCGCTGAATCACTTGCGAAAGCGATGGGAGTAACAGACGGTATATACCGATGATTTAACGTCAGAACACCAATAATTTTCCTATTCGCTTACTGGTTTCTGTATTTTGAAGGAGGCATCATGGATGCCTCCCTTTTCGTATTCAAAAAGAAGTAATCGTGCCATCAATAGCGGCGGTGTCTGTATACCCGCTTACTATTTGACCGATGACCAAAATGGCTTCGGTTATAACCACGTGGACTAAAATACTTTTTCCGAGAATGGCCGTGACGGAATGCTTTTCGGCCAAAGTGTCTGTTGCCGAAATGCCGTTTTTGGATGTAACCATTGCTGTAGCGGGATTTGTATCGATGCCCGTTATAGAAAAATTTCACCCCACCGTTATTTCCAAGGTTCAGACTAACTTGCAATCCAACAGGCACAAAGCTAGCGTTTACACTAGACTTGATACGATAGTTGTCTGCTGCTGCACTGCCAGTTCCAAGAGCAAAAAGAAACACAGCGATTAATATGTTGCGCAAGTTCATAGATATCATCCAATATTGTTGTGAATAGATATGTTGGTCGCGACAAACAAAAGATGGTTCAGATCGGTAAAGTTTTGGAGATGTTTTCCGTGAAAACTGCGAATTTTTGCTCTTTGCACGAAATTAACTGATTCAGTAATATCGATTGACCGGTGTGCCATTAAAGCAGTGCTGGAAGTAACCCAAAGAAATCGAGCTATCAAATATATCTAGCTATAATGATAGGGTGCGTGTTGGTATGTTCGTGGTCTGGCATCACCTTTTCATTGTATGTCTGTGCGCTGTTTGCGCCATGTTATAGTGGTCGATTACGTTGCCAATCAGTATGCACATTGTGCTGATGGCAAGAACGAAATTAGTGAGAGTTAAGCATGAAGTTATTCCAACGCATCAGCAAATCAGTGTTCAGGCTTTTTGTATCGGCGTTGATAGCTACTCGTTTTACAGCTTTAGTTGCCAGAGTACTTACCCCCACAGCACATAAGCTGCCCTCTGCAAGCCCAAAGCACATCCAGCAACGAACCACACGCAGTCCATTACGAACAATAACTAATCCTCTCATTGGGCTGTTCGGATTTGCACTCTTACTTATAGGCACTGAATCTGTGTTTGCCCAGGAATGTCTGGGTATACCGACTGCAGCCAACAGCGTTTCGAAGAGCGCCGGATTTGAATCACACTCAGTTGAGAATTCATCTGGGGTTTGTACGGCGCCTACTATGGTTGATTTTAACGACACAGAAGGCTCCGTTGAACTGACCAGTCATACCAATGGAGAGATGCTCGCTGGCGGCGCAGTGGAATTCGAATGGGAAGACCAATTGCCAAACAAAGCGTCTGACTTTGTTCTATACGTTGGGTTAAACGAAAGCTGGCCTAATGATTTATACAATAGCCGCTACCTTGGTACCGATACCTCAGTTGTAGCAAATGGCCTTCCAACTGACGGTTCCAGTGTTATCTATGTTCGGTTATGGTGGTTCGTTGAAACACGATGGTTCTTTAGAAACTACGAGTTTATTGCCGGCACCAACGAAACGATGATCTCTATCACCTCTCCGGCGGCTGGTTCTCCGATAAGCACTGGAGAAGTCATGCTTACCTGGGACGATACCCATAGCAGTACTAACTACTGGGTCTATGCCGGAGATCGTTATGGCGGAAGTCAATACCTCGACAGTGGTTTGTTGGATAAAGGTCTGGATGAATACCTGATGACAAACCTGCCTTCTGGCAGTGATCTGGTGTATGTAAGACTTTGGTACCGATTATCGGTTGCAGTGCCATGGGCGTTTGTGGATACCGTATTGGGAGCAAAACCTGAAATCACCGGCCCGGTCGGAAGCGTTCAAAGTCCATTTGATACATTCACCTGGCAAGACCCTGGAGCCACCGTCACTAACTGGTGGCTATACCTGGGTTCCAGTAAAGGCGCGAGAGACTACGAGGACAGTGGCGACCTTGCCTCAGCGCTGACCTATACCAGTACAAACGGCAATCTACCAGATGAAGGTAGCGTACACGCTCGATTGTGGTACATAACGCCCACTGATAATGGCAATGGCCCTCGATGGCGTTTCATTGACAAGGAATTCACGGCTACTCCAGCCCAATGATTCGCGCCTGCTCGAGAATGAGTCTTTATACTGACAGTATGTGAACAAAGCGGCGCTCGCTGCGAGCGTAATGAAATTATTCCATTTCCCGATTCGGTAACTCTATCGCCTGTTGCGGAACAAGTAAGCTTCTAAGAAATTCAGAAATTTGCACTGCGGCAGCGTACCGTGAGTCATTCAGTCAAGGTTTAGCAAAGCCATAGCCATTGTCTTCTTGAATCGGTTTTTCTCTCACAGAGTGTAAATAGCCGAGCCGAGGCTCTCAGCGTAAATGTGGAGCTGCCCATAGGGTATGTCCTAATTATGTAACTCGTTTTTATTTCGTACTATGATCATGGGCAGTGAATTCGCCAAAGGTCCACAGTATGCAAGTCACTGGTGATTTTCTGCAATACACTCATTTTCAACAGTGAATTGACTACTATGCTTCAGTCTAGCCAACCTGTCGTATCTTCAAAAAATGCCCGGTATTCGAACGCACTTCAAGAGCCGAAAGATGACGCTGGAAAAATTGGATCATCTGCTGCTATTAAAATCAACGCTAACACACTTTCCTGGCCTGACGATGGATGGTATGAGGTGCAGTACGCCAAGAGCTTTAATACAGTCAGTGAAGGCGGTAGATTTGCACAGGTTGATGATGGCGTCTATAACGTCATCAACCATACAACCGGCGTCAGGTATGAGGGGATAGTCGTCGGCAATTCTGCTCTGCCGAATGTCTACGAGCCGGGTCTGACAGGTACTAGCCCAGGAAGTTTACAAGCCTTAGAACGGCCGATAAATATAGATTTAATAGAGCCATTATATCTACCTGAAATACCGATTTACACTACACCCCTTACGCGTGAACTTCAGCACCTGCAAGCCCAGCCAGAACGATTGATAGATGGCGGATTGCGGTACCAGAACATACAGTTTGTTGACGGCACAAGAGCGTCTCTGTTGAACTTTCCGGGCATGCCAAGCGTCATGGCAAGAATCGATGCCGATGGAACGTCTTCGTTTTATCGGGTCACTGACGTTGGGTTAGAAAAGTTAGCACCGGGCAGTTCTGTCGCGCCAAATTTTTTGGGCGAGGGTGAAATAACAATAGATGCTGACGGTGGTGGACTAACCGCTACTGGTGTGAGTGGATTAATGACATTCAAAAAAGCATCTTATACGCTCGACCTGCAATCTGGTTTGATCGAGGGCACATCCCAATATTCCGGTCCATCTTTTGGCTTTAACCCTGAAGGTGGTACACCGGTAGAATCAATATCAGACAATATCTGGAGAGGCTCAGAACTGGCTGATCAAAATTCCGCTGTCGGTTCAGCAGTACATGCGTCTGCTGCATTTGACTATTATTCAAGTACCCCGGAAGGGGCAGCTATACTCAATCGTGAACAGTCGTTTTATGATCGTTTTGGCGCAAATGAGCAGTCGCTTTTTGTTGCCAGAACTCGTTTGCTTCGCGATGAGGGCGGTATTGAATTGTTTGAAGAGTTCATGCCGAAACGCGCGGCACTGTTGAACGATCCCGTAAAACTTGCAGAATACGATGCACAATTCGATCGTATGTTTGCGCACGTATCCAGTAGCACGTCGAGCAAATCTGGCGGTATACCTGCTGGTCAATTGGACCTGTCGCTCCGCACGCTAATTGCTGCAGACGCGACAGAAGCCATGGGACACTCACCAGAATTGATCTCAATGGTTATCAGTGACCTGGACCGAGGCTGGAGTGTGGCGAACGACTTGCCAGGTGCTGGTGGTCGTTATACACATTGGCAGCCCTTATTCAAATCAATGAAGGGCCACATTACGCTTGACCTGGGATGGACACTAGCAAGTTTCGCCGATCCAAATGACAATTACGATGTGGTCGCCCACGAAATGGTGCATTCCTTAGATGGCTTTGGCAATAATGGGCTGGACGGGCTGCCCAGGTTTTCCACAGCTCAGGATAGAGAGGATTTCTTGCGTATTAGGAGTGAATTGGTCGAGGATTATAATAGTGATACCCCATCGCTTCCTTATACACTTGCAATGGATTATGCTTTCACCAACAATAAAGAGTTTTTAGCTCGTTTCTCCGAACTTTTTCTAACGAACAGTGCGAGTGCACAAACAGTTAGAGCTGTATCACCAGAGCTATACGACCTCTTTAGTCGCTTCTACGGAATCACATATCCATGAGCCAACACAGTTATGGAGTCGCTAGCGTTACGCGAGCCTGGCATCATGCAAAAACGAAACTAACTATTCTTGTGATCATGGCAACTGCGTTCGGCTGTACCTCAGAAGAGTCAACTGGCGAAGGACAAACTGGCAGTGTATCTGCGATCGTAACTGATGTTTATTACTTCAGAACCACTACAGACTCAGGTCCAGTCTATTTATCAGCTAGCCGCCTGTACGGTCCGCAACGGGTTGGTGGTGAAAACCTCGAATCAGTTCCCATTGAAAACGCCGCCATTGCATGGCGAATTGCAGGTGAGGAAACGCTGACAATCCGCAGTCAAAGCGGTCTGATTGAACCGACATTTAATCTGGTGGTACACGCCAACGATGGTCAAATGCAGATCGCCATGGTGGACGATGGTGAAGCTAGCAGCGAGTTTGCAAATTGGAATTTGATACCGCTGGACAACGGCCGTTGCCAACTTGTGAACGTTGACCTGGGTAACGAGTTGGCACTTAGTGTCGTCAATCCAGTCTTCTTGCCAAATGGTTCGGCACGATATTCTGTCGAGATGGTCGGAATCGATGATACGTCAAATCAACAATGGACTATTGTTAAGGTCGGCAATCCACCTGGACAGATCGAGCAGTTTTGCGTCCAGGAATAACAGTAACCCACTGCCTTGATTGCAATGCCTGTCTGTGCATTTTTCACTTGTCTCATCGCTACTCTCCTGTCGCTACTCTCCTAATGACTACTTCAAACGCCTGCCAAGTAGCGGACTTTACCCTATGACGGAATCAGCGCAACCAAAACAAGGAAAACTGTTATTTAGCTACCAGCCATTTTTCTGGCTGCAAATTAAGCGGTAGCAATGCTTCTACTTCATCCGGCGATTGAGCTGCCGGCAATCTTGCCAACACTTTCTGGATATGGCCGTGTGGTTTATGACCATTGGCTTTTGCCATTTCAACCAAACTGTATAAATTGGCGCTGGCCCTGGCACCTTTAATTGAGCCGGCAAATACCCAACGCTTGTTATCCATTACAAACGGCCTAACGGCATTTTCACACAGAGGTGTCGACCCAGATATCACCATCAACTACACACTACTAGATTTGGGAAACGCACCAGCATTCATTAAAGATTTAAAAGAGGTGAACGGGCAATAACGACATGCTTCAGAGCAACGCCGTTGTTGTGAGTCTAAGTGAGGGTTCTCCAGAATTTTATACAACCTAGCTACTGACGCGAAATGATAGCTGGATGTAATAGCTTGTCCATCTGTTTGACGACAATGCTATCGAAGTTGTTTTGGTTGGTGAAGGAGGGCTTATAGCACTATTGCAGTCGCAAGGGTTTGAAGTGACTCTGTTGGACTAACGAGAAAGTTGATGATCTTCACCCAGTTTAACGGACGTATAGTTTAGGCTGCTACAGCCATTACTTCGTGTTTCATCGGTGCTATCCTATTTGCATATGATTGCCTGCGCTGGCGGTTATAGAATACCTCGATATATTCGAAAATGCTCGCCATGGCGGCCGACCTAGTTTCATACTTGTAGTGACCAGTTCATTCAGGTTTCAGCGAATGGAAAAAATTCTCCATCGCTGCATTGTCATAACAAAAGCGTTGGCTTGGAGGTTGCCAATAGTGCAGCTTATTTTCTCGGGGACTATAAAATTGTAAAGAACAATATTCCTCTGGGCGACAATAAGTGGTGCATGTTTGATCTGAAAAATGATCCGGTAGAAACAAAAGATATTGCTGCGTTATTTCCCAATAAAATTGAAGAAATGATGCAAGCATACAGCCAATATACAAAGGCTGTCGGTGTTATAGAAATGCAGGAGGGATATTCAGCAGAAGGGGAAGTAGGTCGAAAATCTGTGATTAAAGTGCTGAATAGTAATGCGGTTTATATTCTGGGAGTTTTGGTTTTGATTGTGGGTTTAATTTGGTTTTGGATTAGCAAACGAAATCCAATTAAAAATTAAATAAATTTGAGGGCAGAATAAAAATGATAAAGCGAGTATTTCCAAAACAGTTTGATAACGAATTCATGGGCTACAAATTCAGTCTATGGATATTCTATGCGTTAACAGCTTTAACACTGTGGCGTAGCCAGCATCACTTGTTTACACCTTATGGCGGTGCAGAAAGTATTGCCTCTATCCCGTTGAGCACTTATTCGGCAGCGGCAAGCAATACTATTATCGGGGTGTTTTCACTGTGGGGGCTATCTCAGTTAATAATCGGAGTAATATACCTCGTGGTCTGCATTCGATATAGATCAATGATACCGCTACAATTCACATTTTTAAATCTAACCTGTAGAAAATGGCTGTGCCGGCTAGGAAACGATTTTTGATTCAATCTCTTGACGCAATTTATAAGCAGGCGTTGTTGTATCATAATCCACATCATTCCAAGTCACTGGCTTTCCTTCCGAGACTACATTCTTTAGAACAACATTATGCGCAAGCCCTAAAGGCAGATAGCTATTTTTAACGGAGATTGACGCTGGGCGAAGTCCACCGGAAACGGTGTAACCGCCTTCTCCGTCAAGTGTTTCACCCACAGCAAGGTCACGCTTTGCAATCGCTGCAACGTCTGCTCTAAACGAGGTGGCAAAGCCTGTTGCCTCTCCTCGCAAACCCACGGATGCGACGGAGACGGCCAGTTCAAGTCCGATTAAATGCCAGCGTTTATGATTGACCATGTACCTGCCGGATGGGTCGGTCACCACTTTGTACTCTTCAAAACAGTTTTTGTGGTACTCCGTATCTGCTTCAAAACAAACCCAGACCCCTTTTCGAATGTCATTTTGGATTTGCTGTCCATCCAATGTTAAACAGGACACAACTTCCACCATGCCTTTACGTTCGAGAACGCCACCTTCATCTTTAGGGCGCATGAGGGTAGGGATGTCATCAACCGAACCAGGAGGAAACAGCAGTCCGTTCGTTGGGACATCCAGCCCTGTGCCATTTGCTATGGCAGCCGATTCTATCGCTGGCTTTGATCCATCTAAAAAGGCATTAAACATTTTAGGGTTCAAGCGCCCACGTTGCGCTTGTTCTGCGGTCAACCCCCAATGGTCCCAAACGGTATCGGGTGTTGATTGGCGATAATGTGGTAACCATTTATGGCCCCGTCCGGCAGAAACCACTTTGAACCCGCAGGTGCGAGCCCAGTCCACGAGGTCACAGGCCAATGCAGGTTGGTCCCCATAGGCCATGCTGTAGATGACGCCTGCATCCTTTGCCTTTAAAGCCAGTCCATATCCGCAAAACGCATCGGCTTCAACCGTGACATTGATGACGTGCTTGCCTGCTGTAAACGCACCCATGCAGTGTTCAATCGCTGCAATCGGATTGCCCGTGGCTTCGATAATTATCTCTATTTCTGCTTGTTCGGTAAGGCCGTGCCAATCATCAGTGACATGCGTGGTGCCTTTTTTAACCGCTTCATCCAGATTGGCAGCGCCGTACAGTTCGTTGGGCCAGCCGATCAGTTTAAGGTTAGATCGAACAGCAGCCGGTGATAAGTCAGCTACGCCAACAACATGTATACCGGGCAAACGAATGACCTGCGATAAGAACATGGTTCCGAATTTACCGCCGCCGATCATTCCGACCTTTATAGGGGTGCCTTCTTGTTCACGTTGTTGGAGTTTGGAGAAAAGGTTCATTTTGAATTCTTGAAATGTTGTCGTTTATTTATCTGATTCAGCTTCGACGTCGACAGAAGTAAGAAAATCAAAATCACAACCGTCAGGGGCCTGCAACACAGTCTTGCTATACAACGCCTTATAACCACGAGCCGGTATTTTGATCGGTGTTATATTTTTTAAACGCTTAGCGATGATCTCGTCATCAACCAGTAAATCGATGCTTTTGTTTTTTACGGAAAAACGAATTTGGTCTCCGTTATCAATCGCCGCAAATGGACCACCGATGCCCGCTTCGGGCGACACATGAA
>CALIMV010000289.1 GCA_938045275.1 uncultured Granulosicoccaceae bacterium | reverse complement strand
AAGACAAAGCCCATCTCAGTCACGCTGATCAAGTTTACACCTTCTGGGGCCAGAGCCTGGACGCTGGCTTTGGAGACAGGAATGCCTCCGGCGATTTCTCGACAATTGGAAAAATCAACGTCGGAACTGGAAAGCTCGATCGTTTGATTGGTGGTTGGTGTTGTGCCTGCGTTGTCATCGTCATCATCGCTACTGCAGGCATTCAGTGCCAAAGCGCTTGCGATGATAATTGACCAAGTTAATACTGCTTTCTTCCTGTACATATATCGTGCTCCGAAAAGTCAAATTAAAAAGATTTATGTTGAGAGCGCCTGTTTAACTCTGTCAGGGGTGAATGGTAAATGTCGCAAGTGTTTCCCAGTCAGTGTGAAAAAGGCATTTGCAATGGCACAGGCAACAAGTGGCGTGCTGGATTCTCCGAGTCCTGCGGGAGGTGCGGACGATTTCAATATTTCGGTTTCAATAGACTCTGGAAGCTCATGCATCCGGATTATGGGGTAGTCATTGAAGTTACTTTGCTGAACTTCCCCGTTTACGATCGTTATTTGTTCATCCAGTGCACTGCTTAAACCCATCACAACGCCACCTTCGATTTGTGCAAGAACGCTATCAGGTTGAATCACAATACCAGCATCATGCGCCGACCAGAAATGATGCACTTTTATTTTGCCTGAGTCCTTGTCGAATGAAATTTCGCAGATGCCAGATGAGAGCGTGTTGCTTCTTTCCAAAAAGGCCACTCCTTGTGCTCGGCCCTCTGGCAAAGTCTCACCCCAGTTAGCCATGGATGCGACTTTTTCCAAGGTGGCTAATGCGCGTGGTTCCAATAGTCGTTTGCGATATTCCACAGGGTCTATATTTTGATCGGCAGCTATTTCGTCGATCATGCATTCGATGGCAAACTTGTTTGTTCCGTGACCTACTGCTCTCCAATGCTTAACTCTGATGCCATGCGGTACGATGTGCATTTCGGCTTTGTGGTTTGGCACATTGTATCCGTGGATATCAGTACCGTCCGCGATCAAACGCTCGCCATCGCCAACAACTATGTGGGAAAATCCAGTCAGGTTTCCAGCTTCGTCAGTGTAGGCTTCCATACGTTGAAGGGTTGCAGGTCGATACATGCCGTAGTGCAGGTCGTCTTCTCGCGACCACGTTAGTTTGACTGGTCTGGGCGCCACTTCTTTAGCTAATAACGCCGCTTCCACTCCGTAGTCTGAAAGTGTGCGCCTGCCAAATCCACCGCCCAGATATTGTTGATGAATGGTTACCTTGGAAGCGGCTATTCCGAGGGCTTTGGCAATATCTTCCTGAGCACCTGTGCCATTTTGTGTACCTATCCAAACTTCGGCTGAGGACAAATCAGCGGACACTTGTACAACTGAATTGAGAGGTTCCTGCTGGGCGTGGTAAACATAGTCATTTTTGTAATCGATGCGATACGTCTTCGCCGCGTTTGCCTTGGTGGTTTCTAGATCACCATCATCTATAAGAACTTTGCTACTTTCAACACCATCAATATTCTCAGGTACATCGTTCCCGTCGAGTATTTTTTCATAGAGCGCAAAAGCATCAGCTGAGTTAAAGCCTGTTGGTTTACTATCACTCCACTCAATATCCAGCTTATGCTTTGCTGGAAACACCGATCCCATCGTTTCTGCAAGCACCGCTACCCCGTGCTCTAAACGATACACACCCACGACTCCATCCATCGAAGTGATTGCCGATTCGTTCTTTAAAGTGGGCTTTGCCCCGTGCACTCTACCTCTTTCTACCATTCCATAAAGCATATTTGGCAATCTCACATCGATAGCAAATTGTGCTGTGCCATTGACCTTTTGTGGAATATCAACTCGCGGCAGATTCTTACCTATAAGACGAAAATCTTCAGGATTTTTTAGTTGGTCATCCGGTATGGTTGGAATTACGTTCGGTACATCCAGAAAGGAAACTATGTCACCGTAGTCAAACTCTCTGCCAGTCGATGCGTGTATGACTTTGTTTGGAGACGTAGTCAACTCGCTGCTATCTACGCTCAGGTGTTTAGCAACGCTTGCCAGCAGAATATACCTTGCTTGCGCACCTGCTTGTCTCAGTAGGGGAAAGTAACTCATGACGCCAGTTGAACCGAACGTCATCTGGGATACGCCTCTGAACAATGGCCTGCCATAGACCTCTGGTTGTTGAGGAGCAAATTTGACAGTAACCTTGTCCCAATCTGCGTCCATTTCTTCGGCAAAAATGATTGGTAGTGCAGACATAGAGCCCTGACCCATTTCAGTGGCTGGACTGTATATTGTCAAGCTGCCGTCTTTGAGTAGCTCTACCCAAGCAGTGATGGCATTTTGGCTAGTCGCTGTTGCCGCGTTAGCATTGCTTGTCACTGACGATAGCGGCATTAGCCCCGTGCCGGTTATCATCAGCGCAACACCACCTGACGTTTTTAAAAACTCTCGCCGGGATACGTCGGGTTTGAGTGGTGTTGTTGAAGACTGCATGATTTTTCAACCTGTATGTATGGGATGTGTTCGAAAAAAGTTGATCAGCTGACCAGTTATTTTTCGTCTGATGTGGCTGCAATTTCAACGGCTTTAGCAATTCTCATGTACGTTCCACATCGACACAAATTTGCGCTCATATGCTTGACTATTTCCTGTTTGCTCGGTTTGGAATTCTCATTCAATAGCCCTGCAGCATGCATGATTTGCCCTGATTGACAATAACCACACTGAGGTACCTGTGCTTCAATCCAGGCTTCCTGAAGCGGGTGTGAATTGTCGCTTGATAGCCCTTCGATCGTGGTAATTTTTTGCCCATCGGTTACGGCCGAAATGGGTGTAATGCAGCTTCTTGTTGCTACGCCATCTATATGCACTGTGCACGCGCCACATGCTCCGATACCGCAACTAAACTTGGTTCCGGTTAACCCCAAATGTTCTCGGATAGCCCAAAGCAAATGTGTTTCTTCCGGGACATCAATTTGCTCATCTTTGTCATTAATATTTATCTTAACAAGCGCCATATTTTCAGCTTCCAATAGATGTGAGTTGTTAATGGTGATATCTATTTTTTGACATGTGATATCGATTGTATATGCCACCATAAAGCGAAATTGTAGAGCAAAGGTCGACGGACGACCGATACAGGGCTACTTATATAATGCGCTTATGAATCTTAATGAGCTTTGCCCGTCAAAGTTTGGAAACTTTTTTGTCAACGCAGCTATCGCAGCTTCGGCATCTTTCTCAGTACCAAAAACAGATTTTTGGAATTCCAGATAAGCTATTGAGTCGGCTATAGCTCCTGTAGTGGCCGGTAGCCCGTGACCGCAACCTAACAGTCGCAGTCCCTCTGTGTTACGGACATCGTTAAGCGCACTAATCCAATTCGTCTGATTTCCCAGAGGGAAGGCATGCGCATTGTTGAACATTAAATCCTGCACAATCATCAGTCCGGCTTCGGGTATGTGAAAGGTCAGGGCATGTTCCGACTCACAATCGGTGACCTGATTTATAACTACTTGCAGGCCGTCCCAGCTATTTACCCCGAGCTGCATCGTACCTTTCGGCAATACCAATGGTGTGTCGTCTTTAAAAGTTTCTTTGCGTTTGAGGTAAGTTTGTTGGTTGCTCTCGCAATCTTTACTTATTTCTGCGGTAGTGGTGTAGGGCAGGTCGCTGAATTGGGAGCCACCAAGTACGTGGTCCGGGTGCCAATGAGACAGATAAACACCCGCAATTGGCTTTCCGAGTGAGTCGATGTAAGCCCTTACCTCAGTTGCCAACGCTTGAACAAATTGAGTATCTATGATGTGCAATTCCGAAGCGGTTTCAACTATTTGCGTGGTCACTGCTGCAGATGAGCCTGGAGCCATATAACAGTGCAATGTCAGAGCACCAAGTTTGTAGATAGACACCAGGCCCATCATTCCATCAGCGCTTTCATCTGGTGTTGCTGTTTCACCGGCATTAGCAAATCTTAATCCTAGAAGGCCCGTGCCAGCGGCCGCAGCTATAAGCGCACGACGTGATATTCCCGATTCAAAGATTGTTGCCATTTTTATGTTTCCAATAAGTATGGCTCGCTCATTTAGCCGTACCACAGATAAATCCACTGGATGCGTAGTTGCAGTAGACATCAAGCAAGTGTGGAAGTAGACCCAAGCGAATGAAATGATGCAAATATAAGGCGAAGATAACATAAGGCACACGAGCCGAATAGCCATCGTATATCGAACAGTATGTTTGCATTATCGATACAATCCTGTGCCTCGGTTTCGATGAATCAATAAACGCATATCGTTCTTCTGCTGTATTAACTTGTAACAGGGTGTAACGTAATTTCATTTATTTGTGCTGATCACTTGACGCTATTATTTTTATTGAATTAGTTGTCGTCATATATGACTTATTGTTTTGTTATTTCCGTTTTAAATATCAATAGTATTGAAAAAAATAAATAGCTCCACACATTAACTCAGCTCTCAGTTACGCACAGTATTGCCGACGCATAGATGTTGCGGAAATTACCAGGCTTACTGGCTTCTCCGAGAAAAAACTGTTTTCAATGTGTGGCCTTTGTGTTGCACCTTAACCGATGAGAAACTAATTATGGCTACAAGTGACGCACCCCTTTCAATTGGCGCAGTTACCCTTCGCGCCAAAGATCGTTCAACATTAGCTTCATATTATGAGTCAGTAATAGGCTTGAATGTAATAACGCAAGATGCTGAATCGATATCCATGGGCGTAGGTGATAATGTGTTGTTGAATTTGCAAGAAGATCGCAGTGCGAAAATACGCCCAACTGAAGCCGGCCTATATCACACGGCGTTCCTGTTGCCTGAGCGTAAGCATCTTGGTTCCTGGATGCGGCATGCTGCGGACTCTCGTGTACCTATAGACGGTGCTTCTGATCATGGCGTAAGTGAAGCTGTGTATTTGCAAGATCCTGAAGGTAACGGTATTGAGGTGTACGTTGACAGAGATCGAACACAATGGGCATACGATAGTGAAAAGCCAAAACCCACAATGAGTCGTCTCGATGCAGAAGGGCTGATGAACCTTGCTGACAAGCCATGGCAGTCTGCACCTGATGGGACTGTTGTTGGGCACGTGCATCTACAAGTGGGCAACATCGAAGATTCAAACGCCTTCTATATTGATGAAATTGGATTTTCGATTGTTAATGAAATGTCGAATGCCAGTTTTTATTCAACTGGCGGTTATCACCATCATATCGCCGGAAACACTTGGCGAAGTCAGAATGCAGGTAAACGTTCACCCGATTCAACAGGGTTGGTGCAGTTTGAATTACTAACCACAGACGTTGATGGTGATATGGCAGGCAAAACCTACACTGATCCTTGGGGCACTTTGGTGCAAGTAAACGCAATTCACTAACGCAGTCACATAATCGCTAAAATTCTTTTCTCGCGCCAATATTAAATCCTAAATTGGTCTCAAATCGATTAGAGAATGTGCTGTTGAAATTTGTGAAAAACTGAAGGCCATGGGGTCTTACCAATACAGTATCGAACTCGACAATACCGTAATTCTTATCCTGGGGTGCTTGTTCGATCTCAAATGTGTTTTCAGGCTGGTCTATCTGCGATACTGTTTGTGCATCGGGTTCAATCGGATCAAATACCACCCCCAGGGTGAGCTTCGGGACGATAACACCATAGGATTTGCTGATTACCTTACTGACTCCAGTCCCCAAATTAATTTGAAGGTTGTTTCTGGAATAATCTCTATAATTTAGCCCTGCGGACGTCACACTTTTTTCGGCGTAGGAGTTGGTCATTCTTCTGCTGTAGTCAATTTTAACATCGAACAAAAATTCAACCCCGTTAACATGCCGCGATTTGTTCTGGCTACCAAGCAGGTACCGTTTAGAACCGTAAAACCCTAAGTAAATATTTTCTGCGTCAGTTTTTCCGGATACACTTTCGTTTTCAGTAAGTAGAGATCTACTTATTTGCTCAGCTCCAAACCCGATATACGCAGAAAGATCAACGCTTTGATTAACCCGGTAACTTGAGAAAGCGAACAAGGCATTCGAATCGGATTCAGTTGAAGCCGTTGAATTTTCGAACGAGGTATCTCCGAGCGATGAATTGAACAGCGCCCCTATTGCTAGCGAATTGGTAACAAGCTGATCGTAGCCGAAGGACAATTGTGAAATTCGATTTTCTAGTGCGTTGTTTTGAGCGGTAGCGTCCCTTTCAATCTCAATTACACCGGCAGATAGAAAAACACCTCTTAGAGCAAAGCTTTCATTGCGATCATCTATTTGCTGGGCTGGTCTCGTGTCGTCTGCAGTTCCACCGCCAGCAATTCCACTATCACTACCACCGCCAGCAACTCCACCATCATCGCCACCGCCAGTAGTTACGCCATCACCGCCACCGGCAGTAATTACACCATCACCGCTACCGCTACCGCTACCGCTATCGACAGTTGCTGTAGCAGCAAGACCCGCCACAAGCAAACCCAGCAACACTAGATACCAAATACGTTTTGAAGAATCCCCATCCGATGTAACGCTACCGCTCTTGAGCGGAAAATTATCAACTTGCGGGTTAACTACCTCACTGTTGGAATCTAATGGTGAATACTGCCAAAGCGGCAACCCTTGAAATTGGTGCCCAGGCGTAAGCTCTAAAGGCGATGACGAATCGGAGAGTTCACTTGCCTTCACGACTGAGGAGAAGTATTGAGACAATGCCAGGGCGCAGGCCAGGAAGAGGTGTGCGACTACTCTGGTTTTTCTCATTCTTATGATTCCGAAAATATGTCTGCGTTGGTACTGCAATTACAACTGCATATACTGGGCGGGTCAAGATATATCCGTGAGAGTTCGGGGCTCTACTCAAATACCTTGTACTCTAAACAAACGCTTAATTGGCACACTATTTTGTGTAAAAACACGCTAGTGATTATTCTCGAACAAATGCAACAATCAAGGGTTAAGAGTCAGTAAAACTGGGTGAAAATCAGTTGTTGTCAGGTGTTGGTTGATATCTCCCAGCGCAGATAATCTGCATTCATCCCGTTCTTCAACCGATAGATTTAATCAAATACTCCAGTAGTCCCTTACTTACTTTTTATATCAAGAATGGTAAAAATACCGAAAATATTTTTACTGATACAGCCATACTTTTCAGTGTATCGCTCCAGCCGCCCCACAAGATGTTGCTACAAACGTAACGTCACTGTTTTTTCATCGCTTCAGTTTCGATCTGAATGATGACTTTGTCACCTACAAGGCCATTTTCAACTGCATACGTCATACCGAATTCGCTGCGATTAATTTCTGCGTTCATCGACAGTCCCAGTACATCGCGCTTATGTCCAAACGGATAGGGAGCCACTTTATTTAAGGTGACGTTGAGCGTTACCGGTTGAGTCTTTCCAAGGATTGTCAAATCGCCTGTGACCGTGGTTCCATTGGCGGCACCTGCAACATCGCCGCCTGTTGCGGTAAAGGTGATTGCAGGGTGGGTTTTAACATTGAGAAAATCTTTTGAGCGAACGTGTTTATCACGGGCCTTGTTAAAGCTCTCGATGCTGGCGGCGTCGATGCTCACATCAACATCGCCCAGTTCGTGGCTGGCATCGTCGTAGGCAAATGTGCCGGTGAGCTTGGTGAAAATCCCCAGCGTTTTCGCATAGCCGACATGGTCCACCGTGAA
>CALIMV010000288.1 GCA_938045275.1 uncultured Granulosicoccaceae bacterium | reverse complement strand
GCACCGACGATAACTACATCGTAAGTGTGATCAATTATCTTGTAGGCGTTAGTCATAGTTGTCATTCAAAAGTTTATTGGTCATTAGCCAGGTAAGCTCAAAGCGGTTAATTGGCTATTGTGTTTTTGATTCTGTTCCAAGTTTAGTGAAACAATCAACAGCACACTAGGCTGTGAACGCAATCCGCATAACAGAGAACACACCAAGGATTGCTAAAAAAACGCACAACATGGTCGATGCGATAACTGCGATTGTACGCAGCCCATGGTTGCCGACGTAGTCCTCGATAACCATTTGCAGTCCGAGTTTCGCATGGTAAAACCCGGTTATTAACAGCGTAATCATCATAACAGCGGCGAACGGTGTGCTTAACCAGGTGTGAATTTCAGCTTGACTCATGCCAGGCAGGCTGGCCACCGAAAATGCCAACCACAATACCAAAGGCACCATGGCTATAGCGGTGAGTCGTTGAAACCAGAAATGGCTGGTGCCTTCTTTTGCCGATCCGTGTCCTTTCACCTGTGACAAAGGCGTTCTTAAGTTACTCATGATGCACTCGCGATAATCCAGGTGATGATGGTTAGTGCCAGTGCCACACCAATAGATACTTTGGCTGTTTTATTGGCGGTATCCAATTCGAAGCCCATGCCGACATCCCAGAACAGATGTCGTATGCCGTTGCACATGTGGTAGTAGAGTGAGAGAGTGAAGCCGAACAGCACCAATTTGCCAAACCACGAATTGAGCACAGACAATATAAAGCTTGATTCGGTTGCACTTCCAGCGGCTGCGGCAAGCACCAACACCAGCAATACCATGGCAACGCTATTGATAACACCGGCAATGCGATTGCCGATGGATACATAGGCGGTAAGTGGCAATTTATAGATTTGCAAGTGTGGCGACATAGGTCGCTTGTCGTTCCAGGCCATTTTGGTTATCTCGACTGAATCAAATCGGTTGTGGTTGAGTTTAGGTTTTTAGCTTGCTATAACTGCTAAAAATCGGTGCATCGACCGTTTTTCTCCCAATCTCCAAAGCGTGTTGGTTCAGGCCCTGCCTGACCACCAATTTCTTTTGACATTGCTGATTTTTCGGTTGACTGTTTGGGTTCTACGGCTGTTTGTCTGGTTTGTAAGCCTTTTTTCATGATTGAGTTGGGTATAACCGCACTTTTACTCAATTCTGAGGTCGGTGATTCATTATTTTCAGGTTTCATGGGATCAGTCATGCCGCTTACCTTCGTATTTTGCTGCAATTTGCATCGAGAATTGATTCGGCAATAGTGCTTCGGAGCGACTCAGCTGGCGTTGGGGTTGGTGCGACCCGGAGAAAGCGCCGCCGGTGGAGCAAGGTAGCCGTGACTTGTTGAGCACATTTATAATCATCAAAATCTGATACGGTTACGTTGGTCAGCTGGATCGGCCATGGTTAACAGATTTGTGGCCGAATTTGCAATACAAACAACAGCCACGCAATTGTAGCAAAGTGCCGAACACGACGCTCAACCTCGCACCAAGTGCGGCACTAAATTGACTAAAAAACCGAGCTTTGACATGTTATGAATAAAGAGTGGCAAGATAAGTTGGTAAGTTTTGGAGCATCAGTGGATTCGGATGGCAATGTTAGTTTTGCAGCCGAAGCAAATTCGTCGGGTGTCCAGGTTTCCGGGTCGGCAAATAACGAATTTCCGCTATTAGTCGATTTGTCACCTATGACAACAATCGATATAACCGGTTCCGATGCAAAGACATTTTTACAAAATCAGGTTTGTAATGACTTAACGTTGTTATCCGAAAACGAGGCTCAGCTCAATGGTTATTGCACGCCAAAAGGTCGTCTTATGGCCGTGTTCACGGTATTTGCGCATGAAGACGGTTATAGAATATTGCTGCCGGATGATGTTGCCCAGGCGTTTGCCAAACGGTTGCAAATGTTTGTCATGCGTGACCAGGTAAGCATAAGTATTCGTACCGATGTGATCGTCTCCGGTCTGGTGTTTGACGCTGACAGCAGTCCTGATGCGCTTCAATTTCCTGCCTCCATTCCAGCCCTGCCAACGACTGAATTGCAGCTATCTCAAAATCAGCAAATGCAGATTATACGCTGGCATGATGCTCCGTTTGCTGAGTCACTTGAATCAGCTAATCAAAGTTTGCAGCAGCGTTACGTGTGCTTAGCTGATCAGAAAACAATGAGCACACTATGGGAGAGTGATTCGTTTCGTCACAGATCTTACCCGTATTGGCGTTGGGCAGACATTAACGCAGGCATTCCGAGCGTGTACGCCAGCAGTACCGAACAATTCATACCGCAAATGCTTAACATGCAGCAAGTCAATGCACTGAGTTTTAAAAAGGGTTGTTACCCAGGACAAGAAGTCGTTGCTCGTATGCAGTACCTGGGTAAGCTGAAAAAACACATGAAGCATTTGCGCTTACCAGGTGCAACAGATGCGCCAGCACCCGGTGAAAAATTAACCACAGATTCAAACAACAATGCCGGTCAGGTGGTTGATGCAGTTGTCGACGAAGCGGGAGTGAACCTGTTAGCTGTAGTAAATATCGATACTCAGATAGACGAGCTCAAGCTCGGGAACCTTGCTTTGGCTGAAGCATCGCTGCCATATTCTCTTATTGTCGATGACAGTCAAGCATCCTGATCAGACATGCCCATAGTTTACCGTGCAGCGAACATCGTCGATGCTCAACTGGTATTAGATGAGCTGAAGGCAGCTGGATTGAGCGTGCGAATAAGTGGCAGCTACCTAAGTGGTGCTATCGGAGAGGTGCCGCCAGGTGATTTGGTATCGGTTTGGGTCGACTCAGAGCGTCAGTACGACCGGGCACGTGCTGTAGTAAAAGAATTTGAAGCTTCTCAGCGCGTCAACGACGTAGAAAAACCGTGCCCGCAGTGCAAAGAAATGCTCGCCCCGCAGTTCGGTAAATGCTGGAACTGCGGAGCCTGGCAAACAGACTAGTGTGTAGTTTGTATGTCACACCACACTAGTTCAGCAATGTGGCCAGTTTTCGGCGGTATTGACCGGTTAGTGGATCGTCTCCAAGCACATTGAACAGGGCGAGCAATTTTTTTCTTGGTGCCCCATCATTGAATTGAGGATCTTTCTGCACTAACTCAAGCAGACCATCCATACCGGTTTGTACATCTCCAGAAAGTGCTGTTGATATCGCCAGCTGGTATCGAATTTCGCTGCTGTCTGGTTGGGCTGCCAATTCCTGTTGTAAGGTTTGTACCGTTTTGGATGTGTCTGCCTCTTTGGCCAGTTCTAGTGTGCCGGACAGTCGATTGGCTGCCATGGAATTTTGCTGATCTTCGGGCAGGGCACTTAAGCAACTGGCGGCGGTTTCCAGATCGCCGCTACTGACGCAAACCTGCCCAAGTGCCAGTAAAATTTCAGGATTGGTTGGGTCTTCAGCCTGAGCTGCCTGTAAATGAGTTTTGGCTGCATCGACATTGCCTTGCTCGTAAAGAGCCATGGCTTCATTGACCACACTATTAACCGGTGGCGCTTCTTCCGCATCAGTCGATTGCGCTGCTGTAATGCCATTTTTTTCAAAAAAGGCGCGAACTTCTGCTTCTGGTAGAGCCCCGCTAAATTCATCAACCAATTGTTGATTGTTAAACAGTTTCACGGTAGGCAAACTGCGAATGCCAAGTTGCTGAGCCACACCCTGATACTTTTCGGTATCAAGTTTGGCCAGCACAAATGCCCCGGCGTATTCAGTGGCTAATTTTTCCAGAATGGGCATCAATGACTTACAAGGACCGCACCAATCTGCCCAAAAATCGACCAATACTGGCTGATTGACTGAGCCTTCGACTACGATCTCCATGAAATTTTCTTCACTGAGCTCAACTATGTAGGGTGAATCTGCCATGCTTGCGTGTTTCTTCATTGTGGATTGGTCTAATTGTGTCGTCTGAGGGCGTGAACTTCAAGGTCTTTGAGCAGATGGTGATTGTTTAGTGGGTCTTTGCGCTACACTTTAGTGTCATGTTATCTGTCCTTGCTTGCCTAGCCGAACATGGGTGATGTTTCTGGCCGACGCAACGCCTGAGTCAAAATAGTTAAATCACTATGCTGAGACCTTTAGGCGTGATCAGAAATATTTGATGCGCCATTACCGCTGGGTGTGCTGAGAATGCCTGATTTATTGAGAACAGATTTGTTAAGAATTGATCTGCTGAAATTAGACTTGTTGAGAATATTATGACCCGAGAATACGATGCCGCCTCCATTGAGGTGCTCAGTGGCCTCGACCCGGTACGCAAGCGTCCCGGAATGTATACCGATACCCAGCGACCTAATCACTTGGCGCAGGAAGTCGTCGACAACAGTGTCGACGAGGCGATCGCCGGTCATGCCAAGGACATTCAAGTAATCCTGTACAAGGATGGTTCGTTGGAAGTTATTGACGATGGGCGCGGCATGCCAGTGGATATGCACCCAAAAATGAAGAAACCGGGTGTAGAAGTTATTCTCACCACTTTGCATGCTGGCGGTAAATTTTCAAACGACAATTATCGCTTCTCTGGCGGTTTGCATGGGGTTGGGGTGTCGGTTGTGAATGCCTTGTCGAAAAAGCTGGAAGTTACCATTCGGCGCAAAGGTCACGAATTTTTTGCCACTTTTAAAGGTGGTAATGTGGACAAAAAACTGAAACCAATCGGTAAGGTCGGTCAACGTAACACCGGCACGAAAATACGATTCTGGCCAGACAAGAAATACTTCGATTCGGACAAATTCTCGTTGATCAAACTGCGACACTTGTTGCGTGCGAAAGCAGTATTGTGTCCAAAGCTGCGGGTCAGGCTGCATGATCAGGCCAGTGGAGAGAAGGATGAATGGCTTTATGAAGATGGGTTGGTCGACTACTTACTAAGCTCAGTTGAAGGTTTTGATCGGCTGCCCGATGCACCTTTGGCTGCCAATATGGAAGCAAAGGCAGAAGCTGCTGAGTGGGCTGTAGTGTGGTTGCCAGAAGGTGGTGAAGCAACCCAGGAAAGCTATGTGAATCTTGTACCTACCGCACAAGGTGGTACTCACGTAAATGGTTTGCGCACTGGTTTAACTGATGCCATTCGAGATTTTTGTGATTTTCGTAGCTTAGTGCCTCGTGGTGTAAAGATTACTCCGGAAGATGTGTGGGATAAAGTCAGCTTTGTGTTGTCGATCAAAATGGAAGACCCGCAATTTTCCGGGCAAACCAAAGAACGGTTGTCATCACGCGAATCCGCCATGTTCGTCGCGGGTGTCGTTAAAGACGATACAGCACAGTGGCTGAACCAACATCCCGAAACCGGTGATCAAATTGCGGCAATGGTTATTGCCAGTGCACAACAACGCACCCGTGCGGGCAAGAAAGTGGTTCGCAAAAAAGTCACTACAGGTCCCGCCTTACCAGGCAAACTAGCCGACTGCGCATCAACTGACCTGGAACGCACCGAACTATTTTTGGTGGAAGGGGATTCGGCCGGTGGTTCTGCCAAACAAGCACGCGATAGAGAGTTTCAGGCCGTTATGCCATTGCGTGGAAAAATACTTAACACATGGGAAACCGACGTTTCGCAAATTCTCAGTTCGCAGGAAGTGCACGATATATCCGTAGCCATTGGCATAGAGCCTGGTTCAACAGATTTGTCAGGTCTGCGCTACGGTAAAATTTGCATACTAGCCGATGCAGACTCAGATGGTGCCCATATAGCAACGCTGTTATGTGCATTGTTTGTGAGACATTTTAGAACCCTGGTTATGGCTGGTCATGTGTATGTTGCCATGCCACCGTTGTACCGTATTGATGTGGCGAAAGAAGTGTTCTATGCAGTTGATGAACCGGAGCGGCAAGCAATACTTGATCGCATAGAGGCAGAAAAGAAAAAGGGTAAAATCAGCATTACGCGTTTTAAAGGTCTAGGCGAAATGAATCCTTTGCAGCTGCGTGAAACTTCGGTTGCACCCGATACACGACGTCTTATCCGATTAACCGTAGCCGATGGCGACGATACCAACAAAGTCATGGATATGTTGTTGGCAAAAAAACGTGCGAACGATCGTAAAAAATGGCTGGAGAAAAAAGGTGATTTGGCTGACGTATGAGCAACCTGACATTCGCTTTTACCGAAGCGCCGGCGCCTGGGGTTCGAATTGAAATTGTCCCGGGCATAGATTGGGTTCGTCTACCATTGCCATTCGCACTCGATCATGTGAATTGCTGGTACTTACACGATGACAACAGCAACTGCTTGGTTGATTCAGGTTTGCACACTCCAGCATCACTTGAGTGCTGGGATAACATCATTAAAGGTACTGGCTGGCCACAGAAACTACTGGTAACCCATTTCCATCCTGACCACAGTGGCCTGGCTGGCTGGTTTGCCTCGCAGGGTACTCGCGTTTTGAGCAGTGAGGTTGAATGGGGTATCGTAAAAAGACTTAACGCGATTTCTACAAGCGACTATCAACAGTTCTATTCCCAGTGGTATACCCAACACGGTGTGTCTCAGGAGTACATAGACGCCGTAAACGTGGCAGGAAACTCGTACACTGCCAGCACAGTGTCTCCGCCAGATCAATGTGAATACCTGACAGCTGGCACTAACATTGAGCTTGGCGGCAGGTCCTTTGAAATTATGTGTGGTCAAGGTCATTCTCCAGACATGCTCATGCTGTATTGCGAAACAGATAAGCTACTGATAGCCGCCGATCAGGTGTTGCCATCAATCACGCCTAATATCAGTCTAACGCCAAACTCTGACGACCCGAACCCGTTGAACAGTTTTCTGGTTTGTCTGCATAGTTTGACAGCGCTTCCAGAAGAAACACTTGTGCTGCCATCTCACGGATTACCGTTCACCGGTTTGCATCAACGCATCGCCTTTCTGATCGAACACCATCGATTGCGATTGAAAGAAATAGAACAGGCCTTGGTTAAGGAGCAGACCGCAGCGGAACTGTTCAGCGTGCTTTTCCGGCGTAAACTCGATCATCAGCAACTCTCTTTTGCATTGGGTGAGACACTTGCACACTTGAGTTATCTGGAAAATCAGTCGCTGGTACAACGAACAGAACGCGATAGTGTGACCTATTTTAGTGCCATCAACTAAGTAGATTTAACCCTCTGCCGCACTATAGACACCTTTGGCTGGTAGACAACCGGAAGCCCCAACAAGTAACATAAGCACCCGTAAACTCATTACGGGAGAAGTGCGCCAGATGGTTCTCTTTTCGCGTAGTCGTATCCGCATACGGGAAATTACTTTTGGACACGCCAGCCACGCTGCTACTTGCCGACGGAGCATGCTTCTACGGCACCTCTATTGGCGCGCAAGGACTAACTACCGGAGAGGTGGTGTTTAACACTGCAATGACCGGTTATCAGGAAATTCTGACCGACCCGTCATATGCTCGGCAGCTCGTAACGCTGACTTATCCTCATATTGGCAGTACAGGGACCAACGAAGAGGATGTCGAGTCGTCATCGGTGCATGCAGCGGGTCTGATCATTCGCGATTTGCCATCAAAGCACAGTAACTTTCGCGCCAATTCGAGTCTGTCCGATTATTTACGCGCCAATAACATAGTCGCTATCAGCGATGTGGATACGCGTGCGGTAACCCGGCATTTACGCGAACACGGAGCGCAAGCAGGCTGCATTGTCACGGGTGAGTCCAACATTGATGAAGCGATTAAAGAAGCCAAAGCATTCCCGGGTCTTGCTGGAATGGATTTGGCCAAAGAAGTGACGTGTGCCCGAGCGTATCAGTGGTCAGAAGGGAGTTGGTCTCTGAACGGCAAAGCGGCTAGCGCAGAAAACGGGCAATACCATGTGGTTGCAATGGACTTTGGTGTAAAGCGCAACATTTTACGCCTGCTAGTCGATCGTGGTTGCAAAGTTACTGTCGTACCTGCAACCACCAAGGCGGACGAAATACGCGCCCTGGCACCAACAGGTCTGTTCTTGTCGAATGGCCCTGGCGACCCTGAGCCATGTACTTACGCAATCGATACCATTCAAGCACTGCTCGAGGACAAGATGCCAACCTTCGGAATTTGCCTTGGCCATCAATTATTGGCACTTGCATCTGGCGCAAAAACAGTAAAAATGAAATTTGGTCATCATGGAGCAAACCATCCTGTTCAGGATACGGCAACCGGTCGCGTCATGATCTCGAGTCAGAACCATGGATTCGCAGTCGATGCCAATTCCTTGAATGAAAGGATCGCCATTACACACTTATCTTTGTTCGATAATTCCTTGCAAGGAATCCGCAGGCTCGATGTGCCGGCATTCAGTTTTCAGGGGCATCCTGAAGCCAGCCCTGGCCCACATGATGTTGTTTCATTGTTTGATCAGTTTGTTGCAATGATGCCATCCGGTTAAATTGCCATTTCTGAATCCAACGTTCACTCCAACACCGATAACGACCAATGCCGAAACGTAAAGACTTAAAAAGCATATTAATCATCGGTGCCGGTCCGATCATCATTGGCCAGGCCTGTGAATTTGATTATTCGGGAGCACAAGCTTGCAAAGCCCTGCGAGAAGAGGGCTACCGCATTATTTTGGTTAACTCCAATCCAGCGACCATCATGACCGACCCGGATATGGCCGATGCCATTTACATTGAGCCGATCGATTGGCAAGTGGTTGAACGAATTATCGAACGTGAAAAGCCCGATGCAGTTTTACCTACGATGGGTGGGCAAACCGCACTGAATTGTGCGCTCGACCTTGTCCGAGAGGGTGTTTTGGAAAAGCACAAGGTAGAGATGATTGGCGCCACACCGAAAGCGATTGATATGGCTGAAGATCGAGATCAGTTTCGCAAGGCAATGAGCGACATTGGTCTGTCTACGCCTCGCGCCATGATTGCACACAACATGGCCGATACCGAACGAGCGGCAGCTGAAATTGGATTTCCGTGCATTATCCGGCCCTCATTTACGATGGGTGGTAGTGGCGGTGGCATCGCTTACAACCAGGAGCAGTTTCGTGATATTTGTACTCGTGGTTTGAGTTTGTCGCCGACAACTGAAATCCTGATTGAAGAATCTGTATTGGGCTGGAAAGAATACGAAATGGAAGTGGTGCGAGATAATGCAGATAACGTCATTATCATTTGCGCCATTGAAAACGTTGATCCGATGGGCATACACACAGGCGACTCGATTACAGTTGCGCCCGCACAAACCCTGACTGACAAAGAGTATCAGCTGATGCGTAATGCGTCGATTGATGTGTTACGTAAAATCGGTGTGGACACAGGCGGTTCGAATGTTCAATTTGCCATTAATCCAAACAATGGTGCAATGATTATCATCGAAATGAACCCGCGTGTATCACGCTCGTCGGCTTTAGCATCAAAGGCCACTGGGTTTCCTATTGCGCGCATCGCTGCCAAGTTGGCGGTCGGTTATACCTTGAATGAATTACGCAATGAGATAACTGGTGGGCTAACGCCTGCATCGTTTGAGCCGAGTATCGATTATGTGGTGACTAAAGTTCCGCGATTTACCTTTGAAAAATTCCCGCTGGCCGACAATCAACTAACCACGCAAATGAAATCAGTCGGCGAGGTTATGGCGATTGGCCGTACGTTTAAAGAATCGTTGCAAAAAGCGCTTCGCGGTCTGGAGATAGGCGTTAGCGGCCTGGATGAGATACTGCCCTCTGGTTTGAGTTCAGCAGAACGTACAGACACCATCGAACAGGAGTTGCGAGTCGCTAAGGATCGCAGGCTTTGGTATGTCGCCGAAGCATTTCGCGATGGCCAGTCAATTGAACAAGTGTTTGATCAGTGTCACATTGATCCTTGGTTCTTATCTCAGATAAGAGAACTAGTGGCTCTCGAAGAAAGCCTGCGAACTGTTGAGCTCGCCGATGTCAGCGCAGAAGATATGTTTCGTTACAAACGCAACGGTATATCGGATGCGCGTTTGGCCATGCTAATGAACGTAACCGAAAGCAGTGTACGCAATTACCGACTATCGCTTGGTGTTAAACCGGTTTATAAACGGGTAGATTCTTGTGCTGCTGAATTCGCTACCAGTACTGCCTACATGTACTCAACCTACGAAAAAGTGTGCGAGGCAGAGCCCAGCGACAGAAGCAAAATTATTGTTTTAGGCGGTGGACCAAACCGAATTGGGCAAGGTATTGAATTTGATTATTGCTGTGTTCATGCTGCGCTGGCCCTGCGAGATGATGGTTATGAAACCATCATGGTTAACTGCAATCCTGAAACGGTTTCCACTGACTACGACACATCCGATCGTTTGTACTTTGAACCCCTGACGCTTGAAGATGTATTGTCGATCATTGAACTGGAACAGCCTAAAGGTGTGATTGTCCAGTACGGTGGGCAAACGCCCTTGAAGTTGGCTGAGCAACTAGAGGCCGCCGGAGCCCCAATAATTGGCACAACGCCTGACTCAATCGATTTGGCTGAAGATCGTGAGCGGTTTCAGCAATTATTACATGACTTAAATTTACAGCAGCCACCCAACCGCACTGCACGAACATCCGAACAAGCAATAGCATTGGCAAACGAGATTGGCTATCCTTTGGTGGTGCGGCCCAGTTATGTGCTTGGGGGGCGTGCGATGGAAATTGTGCGACAGGAAAGCGACTTGCAGCGCTACATGAAAGAGGCTGTAAGCGTGTCCAATGACTCGCCGGTGTTACTCGATAGATTTCTTAATGACGCGGTCGAGGTAGACGTAGATGCCATATGCGACGGTGAGCAAGTACTGATCGGCGGTATTATGGAGCACATTGAAGAGGCTGGCATTCATTCAGGTGATTCTGCATGCTCAATACCACCGTATTCATTGACCGAGTCGCAGTGTCAGGCGCTCAGTGAGCAGGTCAGAAAAATGGGCAAGGCTCTGAAGGTTATCGGCTTGATGAACACGCAGTTTGCCATAAAGGGTGATGATATTTTTGTGCTTGAAGTAAACCCGCGTGCCTCACGAACTGTACCGTTTGTATCGAAAGCCACCGGTGTACAATTAGCGAAAATTGCTGCGCGGTGCATGGCTGGCCAAAGTCTGAAACAGCAGGGCGTCGGTACAATGCCACAACCGGAGTACTATAGCGTTAAGGAGTCTGTGTTCCCGTTTGCCAAATTACAGGGTGTGGATATATTGCTGGGCCCTGAAATGAAATCAACCGGTGAGGTAATGGGTAGCGGCAAAACCTTTGGTGAAGCGTTCCTGAAAGCCACATTGGGTGCGTCAGGACGGTTGCCAAGTGGTGGCAGAGCTTTTTTAAGTGTGCGTGATCAAGACAAACCGGGATTGTTGCAAATTGCATCCGATCTGCTTGAGGCAGGATTTGCGCTGGTGTGTACACGCGGTACGTGCGAAACTTTAACGCAGGCCGGATTGGATTGTACTGTTGTAAATAAACTACAACAGGGGCAACCGCATATTTTGGACGATATCAAGAACAATACTATCGATCTGATTATTAACACCACAGACGGCAGTAGGGCGATTTCAGATTCGTACTATATTCGTCAAGAGGCAATAGCGCGTAAAATTCCGTACACGACCACATTGGCCGGTGCTGCGGCGATATGCTTGGCCTTGAACGTACCTGCCGATGGACCCGTGTATCGTTTGCAAGATATTCATCAGGAGTCAGTATGAGTAAAGTTCCGCTAACCAAACGTGGCGAAGAAAGTTTGCGTAACGAATTAGCCGATCTAAAATCAAATCGGCGACCCAAAGTTATCGAGGCGATAGCGGAAGCTAGAGCGCACGGCGACTTAAAAGAAAATGCCGAATATCATGCCGCTCGCGACGAGCAGAGTTTTATCGAAGGTCGAATCAAAGAAGTAGAGTCCAAGCTCTCTAATGCTCAGGTAATCGATGTGACTACCATGGAGCCCACAGGAAAGGTCATATTTGGGTCTACCGTAACTTTATTGGATCTCGATTCCGACGAAAAATTAACCTATCAGATCGTTGGTGATGACGAAGCAGATTTGAAAGCCGGTCGTATTTCATTCGGCTCGCCCGTTGCCAAAGCGCTGATCGGTAAAATGGAGGGTGACGAAGTTGGCGTAACCACGCCAAAAGGTGTTTTGGAATACGAAATAATGGAAGTACTTTACGTTTAGATTGGTCAAAATTTGTCTATTTAAAATTCTTTCTGCAACTTGGAACAAGCAAGAACAGACTGGTTAAGATTTTTACAATGAATCGGTGCCTCGTTCTTCGCCCCTGTTTTTCATTTCACATCGATTTTTGAACGTACGTATTTCTATCAGTTGGCAAAAGAGGGTGCTTGAAAATTAACCACTGGTTCTCGAATTATTCTATTGAATATGGCACAATACGGAAATAAAATTTGGCGTGCAAAGCCTTCAATGGTGCATAGTCAGTTGCATAATTAATTGCATAGTCAAATGAAACAGGATGTGTATACAGGGATTCCCATGGGCGTAGCAACCAAACAGGCGAATAACAACCTACAACGCAGAAAATTTCTGCGAAAATCCGTAACGGGCGCTGCAGTCGTAGGATTAGGCTCGCTCGCCTCTAACAGTTTTGCATCAGCACTGACTGCACCAATTTTCGACCCTGACAAGCGGCTGAAACTAGTCAATACCCACACTTGGGAACAACTGGACGTGGTCTACTGGTCTCAAGGTCGTTACATTCCAGACAGCTTGTTGAAGATCAGCCACTTGATGCGTGATCACCGTGCAGACGAAAGCATCGACATGGACCCTAAACTTATTGACGACTTGCACAGACTCTATGGTCTGCTTGACTCCAACGAACGCATCCACATTTTGTCTGGGTACAGAACCAAAGCGACTAATGCCAAACTGAGACGCCGTTCCAGTGGAGTGGCAAAATTCAGTTTGCACATGGAAGGCCGAGCGCTCGATATCAGTCTGCCTGGTCGATCTGCGCAACAAGTGCGCACTGCGGCACTCAGCATGAATGCAGGTGGTGTCGGCTATTACGGTGCGTCGGGTTTTGTGCACATCGACACAGGAACCGTTCGCAACTGGAGCGGATCTTAAGCACCGGTTACCAAGTTTATTACACAGCCGACAAAAAAGCTTCGGATAATGTGATCAACTTCCCACCTTGTAGTACCTCAATACGATGAAATACATCTATCGCGGAAGAACCGGTCGATGCCGGTCACTCGCTTATGGACGTTGTTGGGGCATACATCATGAGAACGCAATCAAAATCTAATTTAGTTACTCGAATAAATAAAAGTGTTATTGCTGTAGCGGCTTTGACGCTACCCTTGTTAGTTTCGCAGGCGCACGCTGCAAAGTTTGGCGTACGCGTTGTTGATGAAAATGATCAGGCGATCGTAGGCGCGGCGGTATGTATTGGCCTGCAAGGTAACTACAAACAGTTTGCCGCTGCGTTCACGGATGCTCAGGGAAAGGTCATGGTCGATGTACCTAATGTTCCGTTGCTGGTAACGGTATCGAAGGATCGATTCACGGGTATGCGGATTACTGAACCGGCGCGTTCATTTAACTTGCTAAAACAGGTTAGATTGCTGGAGGGTGTTCCAGGACCGCGGTGCCGTGCTGGAAGTTCAATGGCTGATATCAAGCCGACTGTGCCCACCATTGTTGTTACTGATTTGGCGATTAAAGAAAATACCAGATCAACTACGTTGTCACCAAAAGTCAGTGGTGAACCTAATCAATACCGTATTAGCGCCAGTAAAGATTTTGAAGGAGCTACCTGGGCCGAATTTAACAACCAGATAGCGCTTTCGGGCACACTTTTGGACAATGAAAAGGTGTTTCTGCAGTTGCGCAATATTAGCGGTAGTTCAAAAGCGTGGCTGGAAGCTCGATCAGAAGTAATGACAGTTAGGTTGGCTCAATAAAGTTTACAGCCAGGTGTTGGACTGCTTTCAACGCTTCTGGTCAAATCAGTTTATCGTCTTTGATCGATGCAATTTCCTCGTTGTTCAGCGCCCTGGCTTCACCTTCAACCATTTGGGGAATACCATTTTGAATAGGGTACGCGAGCCCTGCGCTGCGACTCCACAGCTCATCGCCCTTCAAAACCAGCTTGCCTTTGGTTGCTGGGCAAACAAGAATGTCGAGTAATCTTTTATCCAACGGTACTCTCCTGTTAGTAGGTAATCGGTTTTCCCGAAATCACGAATCCAGCAGCATTATGCAGTGTCTGGATTCTTATCCATTCAGGCAATCAACAAATTCATTCACTAAAGCTTGCATCAATTGCGGATAATGATCTGGTCCGATTGGTATTGTGCTACCTATCGGGTCCAAAATAGCGCGATTGACCTGCAAGCCTGCAGTTATTGTGTCAACGATTATATCGTCATGCTGTACTTCGGAGAACACGCATTTAGTTCGCTTTGCCTCTGCGCGTATTGTGCGTAGCTTTTTGGCACCTGGCGCTCGCGCATCACTTAATGCGATGGAAATGGGTTTTTGCAAGCCATAGCTGTGAGCAAAATGCTGATACGCATCGTGATAAACAATATAGTGAGCTGATTGTACCGCCTTTAACTGAGCCGCAAAGTTTTTATGCATCGCCGACAGATTGGTTTTCGCATGACGGGCGTTGCTTTCATAGAGAATCGCATTTTCTCCGTCCAATTGAATCAACATATTGGCAATTCGATCAATCCAGACAATGGCATTTTCCGGATTGAGCCACGTGGGCACATCGTCTATGTGCTTGCTCTCGGTGTCGCTGTCTATGTGCTCGCTTGCTGTGTTTGCCACAACAGCATTGTTACCGTTTCTTTGGGCAATATTGTGTTTGTTAACAGTGTGTTTGTTGTTGTAGACACTACCTTCTTGTTCGATTTTAGTGTGCTTTAATTCTCCGTGCTCTGTGGTGTGTTGTTTGTCATTGGAATCGGATAGTTGCAGCACTATCGCCGAGTTATCAATTGCTTTTAAGTGTCTGCTAAGGGCCGGTGTGAATTCATGGCTCAAAGTGATGACTGCGGCT
>CALIMV010000287.1 GCA_938045275.1 uncultured Granulosicoccaceae bacterium | reverse complement strand
ACGCATCAACAGCCAACAACACGGCTCGCTACCTTAAACCCTTCTTGACTTCGGTAAGTAAATTGTCAGCACCGCGCGCTAGTAAATCAGTATCAGAACCACACGCGACCAAGGTAAAACCATCATTCAACAGTTGGGATGCTTTGATCGAATCCATCACCAATGTACCGACAGGCTTCTACCTGTGTCGCCGCATTGCGGATGTGCTCCCAAAGCTGCACATCGAGGATTTGGCCTTGTTTATCCATGTCGGCGGCTAATTCAGCTGGCCCGAAAAATACGCCGTCCACACTATCGACTTTAGCAATGTCCTCGACCTGCTCCAAAGCATGCATCGTTTCGATCTGCACTATGACACAAGTCTCCTGGTGTACTTTTTCGAAGTAGTCTTTAACTCGCCCAAACTGATTGCCGCGCTGAGTACCACTAACGCCACGAATACGTTGCGGTGGATAGCGAGTTGCGCTGACTGCCAGCAAAGCAACCTACAAGCCAATCTGTGGTTCACGCTCCGCAATACCTTGCAGGAAAGTATTGGTCTGCATTCGTGCTTCGTTCATTTCTGGTTACATGACGCAGCAGTAAGACTTACCGCCGCAGCCAGAATATAAAAGACTATCGCACACCGCAATAGCTGCATTACAACCCAGGAAAGCAACGAATTGGATTAGTAATACTACGTAATACTACTTATCAAATAACCACATGAAACCCCGATTGAGCTACGATTGTTTATTCAGTGGGTTTATGAACAATATAAACTCTCATTCGATTCGCCAGGCCATGTTTGACGCTAGCAACTGACAGTAGACGGACGAATAAATCACAAAGCTGCAATGAGACTGACACAATGCAGCCGGACACACGACCGCACGGTATATATGAAGCATTGTATAAAAGCGCTGTTTACAGCCAAATTTAGTTCGTCTACATTAGCTCTGTTGTGTAGCGCGTCGCTCATTGTCGTTACTGCTTGTAGCAGCGATAGTGACGACCCATCATCCAGTAACGTTAATCCAGTCGATGGCGCTGGAATCACGAGTGGCAATACGGATGGTGCTATGAGCGGCACTTCTAGCGGCGATACAAGCGGCGATACAAGTGGCACTTCTGGCATTACATTGGGGCCGTTGCCCAGCCCGCCTCTGACTGAGCCACCGTCTCAGAACGATGAGCCAATCCCGGCAGTGGCTAACACGAGTACGGCAACCGATCTGCAATTGGTTAGCGACCCTGGATTGCGCATACCCAAGCCAATTCAAGTTGAATTAACAGATGCCGATTTCGAGTCTGGCCCATTGCCCGCCGTAGTGACCACCCCAGACGATGTCGACCCTGCTACCAACGCGGCACCCGATTTTGAAAATCTTGTCGACGTAGAAGCGGTTGCAGGAGAGCTGCTTGAAATACTGTACAAACCTATTGATGCCGATGGGGATTTGCCTGGCATGTTTCCAGAAAGCCTACCGCAAGGTGCAAGCTTTGACGACAACTTTGACGGTACAAAAACATTTCGATGGCAACCGCTTCAAATGGACGTGGGCGTCAATGAGTTCACCGTGTATGCGCTGGATCAACAAAACAATCAATACCGTACCAAGCGCACTATTCGTATCAGAGTCAGATTACCTGCCGACGTGTCAACCATACCTAATGTTGCACCCACGCTTGATGAATTTGTAGAACATACAGTAAGGCGAAACGACGCTGTTGTATTGGAACTAAAAGGTATCGACCTAAACGGCTCGATTCCCAGCCTTGAGCTTGTCTCCGAACTAAACGGGGCCAGCTTTGTTCAACACCCGCGATATGAAGAAATTTACGTATTGAGGTTCATACCAATCACTGTTGGAAAATTAGACATTCAAGTGCTTGCCCGCGATTCTATTGATAACAGTCTAACGAGCATCAATACAGTCAGTCTGAATGTGCTGGCTGAAGCTGATTTCGACAGACCAGGCCCCCGACTGCGCGATTTGGCTGCGGCCAGGAACATCCAATTTGGGTATGCCTCATTACCCTTCTACTACCATCGCCCAGACGGTGGTATTTATGCTGCAACCGCAGCCAGTGAATTCAATTTGGTTACGCCAGAGAATTCCATGAAAATGGACGCCGTTAATCCATTGCCCGGCAGGTATGAATTTGCCGACATTGACAATTTAATCAGCTTTGCACAACTGAATAACATCGATGTTCATGGTCATCCCATTATTTGGCACAGACAACTCCCTGATTGGATTCTCAATGCTGATACAACTAATTTGCAGGGACACATGCGCGAGTACATTGATCGCTTAATGACTCGGTACAAAAACGATATTGCAATTTGGGATGTGGTTAACGAGGCCATAGGCGACAATGGCGGGTTAAGAGAGTCTATCTGGTATCAGGCCATGGGTGAAAACTACCTTGACATTGCATTTCAACAAGCCCGCTTGATCGCACCCGAGGCAACGCTGTTACTCAATGATTTCGACATAGCATTCAACGGTGTAAAAGCAGACAGCCTGTTCACCTTGCTCGATGATCTTATAGAACGTGATGTTCCAATCGATGGAGTAGGATTTCAGATGCATGTGTTTTCAAGTTTTGATCAGTTCAACGAGGTGCGAGAAAATTTTCAAAAAGTGGCTGATCGAGGACTTGACATTTACATTACTGAGTTGGATGTCGCATTAAACACAGGAGATAGTTTAGCCATTCAAGCGCAAGTTTATAAATCAATTGTAGAAGTCTGTTTAGAGCAACCTCGTTGCAAGGCAATACAAACCTGGGGATTTACCGATCAGTATTCTTTTAGAGAAATCTTTGAACCGTTGATGTTTGACAAAAACTATCAACCAAAGCCCGCTTATGAAGCCATTAAAAGCGCGTTACAGTAGGCTAGATTGCCCTCTAGGGCTGGCGAGAATAAATAACCAGAGTATTCAATGATACAGGCCGGGATTCAGCAGATTCTCCAGCATAGCCGTTGATACTGTTATCCCCAAAATAGAGAACATCGTTTTCTACCAGTACAATGTTATATTCAATTTTTTCAAGGTAATTGTCGCGCCCGGGGAAAACTTCTGCGGTTAGTGGTTTATTATCAACGGTACCTTCTTCAAAATATAAATTCACCTCAATTGCATCACCAAACTGCGGTATCGAAACGGTAGTACCGGTTGGCACTGTCGTCGCAAATCGTTGTACTGTTGACCCATTTATAACCGCGCCAAGCAATTCAGGCACTGTGCATGACTGATCTGAAAAGACAGATAGTTCGGTCAACATTCGCGCCCCAACTACCGACAGTGTTTGTTGGCTAAACATTGAACCCATTTCCAGACACCCAGTGCTCCATTCACCTTGCATCGCGGGAATTGCTGAGGCACCGACAATATCAGTCCCACCACCGGTAGTACCCACGCCGTCGGTTACCATTCCAGCGGTATCTCCGCTCGTCTGGGTAGCTATTTGAGTTCCCTCAGCGCCACCAGTATTACCACCATCTGACTGGCCAGCCGGCAGTGCGCTACTCTCATTGCCCGCAATGCCCGCATTGCCCGCATCAGCAGACTGATCGGGCAGTGCACCGTTCGAGCTGCTGCATGCCCCGATTATTAAGCCCAAACAGGCAGCCGGTATCACTTGACTGTAATTACCACGCATCGATATTCGACCTTCATGTGAATCTGAATGTAATAATAGTAAACAATGATTACTGCAAGGGCCACAAAAACCCCTTGTAATTTGTTGAACTTTACACTATGAAGTACGAACTATTGTGATCAAACCCTCATAACGTCCACTCAGTATTGCACTGCGCCGCCCCTTTACGAAGACAAAAAAAAACGCATACACTGGTAACTTCTTCAACAAATAACAAGAGAACAACAATATGGATCTGAAACTGGCTGAAGCTAAAAAAATTATTGAACATACGCTGGCTGCTCAGGAAAAACACAGCTTCAAGCCTATGGCTGTTGTGGTACTCGGTGCAGCTGGAACTATACGCGCGAGCGAAAGTCAGGATGGCACCAGCTTACTGCGACCCAAAGTGGCACATGGCAAAGCTTATGGAGCAATAGCTGTTGGCATAGGCTCTCGCGCCTTGTTCGAACGTGCCAAAGTGGAGCCATTTTTCATTCAAGCCGCAAACGCACTTTGCGATGGTGCCCTTGTGCCTGTAGCCGGTGGTGTTTTGGTTCGAGATAATGATGGCAATCTGATCGGTGCAGTCGGTGTCACTGGCGACACTTCAGACAATGATGAAATTGCAGCAGTGGAAGGTATTACAGCAGCCGGGTTTGTTGCTGATACCGGAGCTTAGCTTTGAATTAATTTATCGGCCAATCGCTTTATATTATGTGGCCATATATCTATTGGTTGTAATTTGGGCCAGCATGTTATTAGCTTAAAAAAGTTAGTGACATGCTCGACCAACCTTCCTCGACCAGCCTTCTAAGTCAATACCGGTTTACGCAACATCTGCCGAACAGCACCAAGCAACCAGAACGATACCGCAAGTAGGGTTGTCGCCAGCGCCATAACGCGAACCGTATCCAATGTTTCCTTGTACACAACAACCGCCAGCACCAAGTGCATACAAGGTGTTATATATTGATAAAAACCAAGCGAACTGAGTTCGATTCGTCGCGCTGCAAAAAGCATTGCCACCAATGGAACAGTCGATACCACCCCGATCAGATACAACCAGTTTCTGGACGCAATACCTAATGAATCCAATGGTTCACTGAAAAATAATATATACAGTATGGCTACAGGCAATAGAATAACCGTTTCCATCCATAACCCGATTGCTGCATCGAACTTAGCCTTCTTGCGAAACATTCCGTAAATACCAAAAGTTACACCTAAAGCCATTGCAATCCATGGTACTTGGCCAGCTACAAAAAATGTGAGTAGCATACCTGCGACAGCTATTCCAACTGCGATAAGTTTTAGCCAATTTGGTCTTTCGTGAAAGATTAGCATTCCCAGTCCAACGCTGATTATAGGAACGAGAAAATACCCCATGCTCGATTGCAGTACTTGATCTGTCTCGATAGCGTAAACAAAAACGAGCCAGTTAATGGAAAGCAAAAGCGTTGAACCAAGCAACAGCCACCATTGATCAATCTTCTTAACTTGAGTTACGAATTTATCAGGGCGAAGCCAGACCAATAAGACAAAAAACAAAAACAGACAACAAAAAAGTACCCGCCAGGCAATGACATCAATAGCTGCTATGCCAACAATTTGTTTGAAGTAGACCGGAAATAACCCCCAGCAGACATAAGCCAGAACTGCCGCAAGACTACCGTGAATAGATGAGGTCAAATTAATACTAATAACACGTTAGGTGAGTTTAACTACTTGACCCTGCTCTGACGACTGCTGCGCCGCCATACCCATGCGAACGGCAAGCCAGCCATCATTTACAGTGACCTCAGGTGCTTGTTCGCCTAGCACAACACGTTGAAAAGCCTGGTGCTGGTAAAAGGTTGAACCATGGTGGTCTCCTGCTGCAAGCAGCTCGGCATCAACACTAACTTCAATAACAGTTGGACCACTTGGATTACGAGGACTAATAACCAAACGGGGTTCCGGTGGCGCTCCGAGGTGCTCCGGCCAGAATCGAGTTGGACCAGGAATAAAACATTCTATTTTGCCATTCGGGCCAACTGCACTAATGTGCTCCTGAAACTCCGAACCCTCGGCAAACATCGACAACTCTAACATTGACTTTGCACCATTGGCAAAATCGAACAGAGCATAGGCTGCATCCCAGATATCGGGTTGTCCATCACTGTAGTTTTCGTCAAGGTGATTAACCATTTGTGCACCAGAAGCCATTACTTGTGTTGGCTCAGACTTGGTAATCAAGCGCATTAAATCGAAGAAGTGACAACATTTTTCGACTAGCGTTCCACCCGAATACTTATTGAATCTATTCCAGTCTTTGACCTTCTCAAGAAACGGGAAACGATGTTCGCGAATGGTTAACATGCATACACCGCCCGTGGCCTCATCACACATGTCAATAAAACGCGCCAGCGGTGGCATGTAGCGATACTCCATGGCAACCCAGATAGGTGAGCTATAGCTGGCTTGCAGTTCTTTGATGAACCCCTCATCTGAAGGGTCAGTTGCAAGCGGTTTTTCCACCAAAATAGGCATCGATCGCAAATTAGCGATTTGCCTAAGCTGCTGAACATGCAAAAAATTCGGACTAACGATAACCAGGCAATCCAGTTCAGGGTCGGTGACCAGTTCTTCAAGAGAGGCATGAAAACGCACTCCCGGTGCTGCTACAGCAGCCAAAGATCGCATGCTTTCATCCGGTTCGTGAATGGCATACACTCGGCAATTGTCGAGTAACTGGATATTGCGGATGTGCTCTGCGCCCATCATGCCGCAACCGAGTATTCCGTAGTTTAGCGTTGTCATAGCTTATTTTTAAATAACCAAGGCGCCTGAAGAAAGCACGTGAAGAACAATTTAAGCCCTACAGCCCTTCAAGATAGTCTCGTAAGGTAAACCATTTTATGGCTGTTGAGACACCAATGTTGCGAAAAGCGTGCATTTTAAATTTATCTGGCCGAGTGATTGGAAACGCAGACTCAGTTTCTGTTTCCGACAATACCTGATCGGCCAACAATGTACCCATCATTGACCCCATCGCAACACCTCGACCGTTGTAGCCCATGCCTGCGATAAGTCCGGGTGCTATTCGATGCATAAATGGCAAAGAGTCTTTCGTCATTGCAACACGCCCACCCCAATGAAAATCCCAGCGTACATTAGCAAGCGCCGGAAACACTGCCGCTGCCCGTTTTTTTACATTAGCGAAATCGGATAGCTTAAAAGTATCGCGCGAAGGCCCATGATCACCAACGCACAAGCGCCCGTCTCTGTCATAGCGAAAATACAGAATGAGTCGACGCTTATCAACGAAGGTAACTTGCCCTGGTAAAATAGTTTCCCGCAAGCTAGGTTCCAATGGTTCTGATGCAACCAGTATGGTTCGGACCGGTACAATCATTTTACTTAACCCTGTTAACAAGCCATCGGTATA
>CALIMV010000286.1 GCA_938045275.1 uncultured Granulosicoccaceae bacterium | reverse complement strand
CACTAACTTTTCCAATTCTGCAGATTCAGATTCAGATTCGGTTTCGATATCAGCTACGGCTGCGACTTCCTCTTCTCGTCGGTTTGATTCCACCGCAAAACCTTCTGCTTTTTTCTCAGCCTGATTCTCATTATCGTGCACTGTCTTCGATTCGACGCCTTCAGAACCGTGTGCCAGATTGACACCATCAGCACCAAAACTGACTCTGAGTTCATTTGCTTGGCCAAACGCCGCAACGCGATCTAAACCTGTTACTGCCGATTTAGCTTCAAGTAATGCATTGATCGTTTCGGCAGAACTTGCTGTTTGCGCAGATTCGGCAAGCGAAGCACTATCCGGGGTTTCAATCGGCGATGCAAATGCACGCGATGGAGCCGCTGTCACCGGTGGTTCGGTAACAACCGTATCTACAGGATGATCAACCGCGTTCCTTCGCGTTGCATCGTACCGTCTAGCTAGTCAATGCAGCGTATCACCGGGTTCCGGCATGCCTGCAGGTTGAGAATCATCCCCAACACGCTGTGATAGATCACTTATACCGGCTTCGTCGACTTGATCATCTTTGTTTTGCAAGATGCCCGATTCCAGCTCATCCCGGGCATCAATTTCTTGTTGATGCTCTTCAGAGAAGTCTGAAATTACGCGTAGCAATTTGCGTTCAGCGGCAGATTTCGATTCATCAGCATCATGCTCTTGATCGTCAACATTATTACCTTCGTCTAAGCCATTACTTTCTTCCGAACCAACATCTATGTGCGAATCACTCAGCATCACGTCGTCTGAAGATGAGCTTGATTGCGATGCATCTGTTTCTGAACTCTCTGTTTCTGAACTCTCTGCTTCATCAGCACCGAGGTCCAGCATGGCACTCATTTGTTTAATGCGATTCGAGTCTGATTGCTCTTGTGACTGTTCTTGTGACTGTTCTTGTGACTGTTCCTGAGACTGCTCACCAGGTTTTACTGGCGCTGAATTGACATCGCCGCCAACATCGCCGCCAACATCGCCACCGGCATCACCGGCATCACCGGCATCATCGTTTGCGGCATCGCCTTGACCTGCGACTTCTCCGACCTCACCCACCTCTTCAGCCAATAACTCATCGAACTGATCAAGGTCTTTTATATCAGCAAGTGCGGGCAGATCATCGAGCTTTTTAAGATTAAAGTAATCCAAAAATTCTTTTGTTGTACCCAGTAGTGCCGGTCTACCCGGTACTTCCTTATGACCCAGTACCTTTACCCATTTGCGTTCTTGCAAGGTCTTTATAATATTCGAGCTAACCGCTACACCGCGTACATCTTCAATTTCTGCACGTGTAATGGGTTGCCGATAAGCGATTAAAACCAGCGTTTCAAGCAATGCTCGCGAGTACCTGGGTGCTTTTTCCTGAAACAGATTACCAACCCAATCTGCAACTGAGGCATGCGATTGCAAGCGATACCCACTTGCAACTTCTACTAATTCAATTCCGCGACCTTGATATTCTTCTTGCAAAGCACTGAGCGCGGCCCGAATCTGCTTGCGATCTGGCTTTTCTGCATCGTTTTGAAACAATGCTTCGAGTTGCGCAAGGCTCATCGCACGAGCAGCAACAAGAAGACCAGCTTCAAGTATGTTCTTCAGTGTTTTTTCATCCATAGTCTTTACTCTGATACGGATTTTTCATTGGCGATTGCTACGTCTTCGATTGTTGGAATCGTATCGCCTTCACGCGGTTTTAAATAGATGGGTGTAAACGGCTCAGATTGAACGATATCGACCAAGCCCTCTTTGCATAGCTCTAACATGGCAAGAAAAGTTACCACGACGCCCAAACGACCCTCTTCAGCATTAAACAGAGTCGAAAACTCACAAAACTCTCCAGCTCGAAGAACAGCCAGCATGGCAGTCATGCGCGCACGAACAGACAAAACCTCTCGATTTATATTGTGATGCTCGGCCAGAAGGGCTCGTTGAGCAACATCGCGAAAAGCCAACAGCAATTCTTGCAGTGTGATGTCTGGCAATGGCACATCGCGCTCAATTACCGGGGGTACAACGGCAAGCGGAAAATTCTCGCGCAGCATACGAGGCAAAATATCAAGACTCTCAGCACCTTCCTTGATGCGTTCATATTCCTGTAGCCGACGAATAAGTTCGGCACGCGGGTCATCCTCGTCGTCGCCGTCTTCGTCAACCCGTGGGAGCAACATGCGTGATTTGATTTCAGCCAACATAGCCGCCATCAACAGGTACTCCGCTGCAAGCTCAAATCGCATGGTTTCCATCAGACCGATATATTGCATGTACTGTTCTGTAATATCGGCAATTGGAATGTTCAGGATGTCGAGGTTCTGCTTTTTGATCAGATACAGCAGCAGGTCAAGCGGACCTTCGAAGGTGTCAAGAAAAATCTCAAGCGCATCCGGGGGTATGTATAGATCTTGGGGCAGCTCGACAAAGGCTTCGCCTTCCACCATGGCAATCGGCGCTGGCGGTGGAGGCATCGCCGGTTGCGGCTCTGCAGCTGAGGGATGATTAACTTGCATTTGGGGCCGTACCGTTGGTTTGTATAAGTATAGCGCGTCAAACATCAAACCGAAGAGATTGACGCTCATAGAGGCAGTTTTTAATGTTTTTTCGAGAAAAATGGTCTAAAAGAGAGCATTGATCGAACCCGCGAATGCGTCAGTTCACAAATGCTGATAGAAAATGCACCAAAATACAGGCATGTAACCCCCCTCAGTCGAGAAATTCCAGTGCCCCTCTTCCTTTCCGGTTGACATCAATTTGACCGTTTTCATTGAACGTCAACACCGAAGTAGGTTCGAAACCACAATTGCCGCCGTCAATAATCAAATCAACCTGCTTTTCAAGCAATTGGCGTATTTCAGTAGCATCCGTTTCCGGCAATTCTTTATCTGGCATGATCAGTGTGCTGCTCATCATGGGTTCGCCCAACTCAGCCAGCAAACTCTGACAGATCGCATTGTCAGGCACACGAATACCAATGGTTTTTCGCTTTGGATTTTGCAATCGCCGTGGTACCTCATTCGTTGCCCTTAGTATAAAAGTATATGGACCAGGGGTCAGTGATTTGAGAATGCGGTATGTCGAATTATCGACACGAGAGTACAATGAAATATCAGACAAATCCCGACATACCAAAGTGAAATTGTGCTTTGGCCCGGTGCGTCGTATCCTAGCAATACGTTCCATTGAAGCTTTGTCGCCTAAGTGGCATCCTAGCGCGTAACAAGAATCGGTAGGGTATACAACAACGCCTCCCTTCCGAATTATTGCAACAGCTTGCCCAATGAGACGTTGCTGCGGATTATCGGGATGAATTTCGAAAAACTGGCTCATGTCAGGTTGAAAGTAGTCCTTTATTGCATTGATTGTACTCGCTGACGGTGCATAGATTGCATAATCTGGCAAACTATAGCTTTTTTTACTCGTTCCCCTTCAGGGAGCAACAGACCGGATTCCATTGATGAACACAGCAAAGATAGCAAAAATAAGTCTCATTTCAGTCGCTATTGCTTATGTGCTGGCAAGCAGTACCGTTTTGGCAGACGACGAACCTAACAAAAAGCCACATGTTGACCCTTCCGCGACATCCAAGTTTATTAACGACGCTGCAAGTGAGAATGGCGAGGCCACTGAAGAGGACAATGAAGAGAACAATGAAGAAGAACTACAAACTATTGCTGTAGTTAATGGCAAACCGATCTCCAGTTTATCTTTAGATCGTGTAACGGCCCAACTCGCAGCACAAGGACAGAATCCAGATCGCCAGCAAATTATTCAGGAACTAATCAACCTGGAAATTTTGACACAAGAGGCAGAAAGACTGGAGCTCGATAAAAATTCCGATGTCGCGGTAGCCTTGCAGTTGCAATACACACAAACCATGGCAAACGCATACTTAGGCGAATTTAACAGGGACCTTCGGATCAGTGAAGAAGAAATAAGAGCTAAATACGAAGAGCAAATTGCAGCCATTAAAGCCAGTGAATACAAGGCCAGCCACATAATATTGGATAATGAGTCTGACGCGCTAAATGTCATAAACGAACTTGCCGGCGGTGGAAATTTCGCTGTGTTGGCAGAAACCTACTCAACAGGACCAACCGGTGTCAATGGTGGCGACCTTGGGTGGTTCCAACCTGAGAACATGGAACCGGAGTTTTCTGCAGCCTTGGCAGAGCTTGAAATAGGCGAGACAACGTCAGAACCTGTCAAAACAAAATTTGGCTGGCACGTCATTCAGCTCGATGACCTTCGATCGGCAGCCAAACCAGACTATTCGCCAGCTGTTAAGGCGGGAATTCAAAACACGCTGTTAAGAGATGCGATGGCCAGGAAAGTCGATGCATTAAGATCTGCTGCAACCATTGAAATCCGCTAGTGGAAAATGCATTAACGTAAAGTCACTAACACTGTCAGCGACTAGCTAGCTGACAGTGCCTCATCCAGATCTTGCTGGATATCATCGACATCTTCCAGCCCGACCGACACGCGCACTAATCCATCAGTAATTCCTGACGCCTGTCTGTCTTCTGCAGAAATTCGACCATGGGTTGTCGTTGCATTGTGCGTTATGGTGGTTCGGGAATCACCCAGGTTTGCTGTGATTGAACACAGCTTTGTGCGATCTATTGTTCGCCATGCTGCCTCTGTGCCGCCTTTAATTTCAAACGACACAATGCCCCCAGCTGCTTTTTGCTGTTGTTTGGCCAATGCATACTGGGGGTGAATCGATAAGCCTGGATAATGCACCTGTGATACGGCTGGGTGAGATTCCAACCAGTCTGCCAATACACTCGCATTTCGAGAATGTTGATGCATTCGCAACGACAAGGTTTCCAGACCTTTCAAAAACACCCAGGCATTGAACGGGCTCATACACGGACCAACACTGCGCATGTACGATGTTAATTCTTCGATAAGCTCCTCTGAACCTACCACCGCACCACCGACACAACGGCCTTGGCCATCCAGGTACTTAGTCGCTGAATGAATCACCACATCGGCGCCAAACAACGCAGGCTTTTGCAAGGCTGGCGTGCAAAAACAATTATCCACTACCAACTTTACACCTGCAGCGTGAGCAACATCTGCAATGGCTTTTATATCGGCTACTTCTGTCAGTGGATTTGTAGGTGTTTCAAGGTATAAGTAGCGCGTTTTATTGTTGATCAGTCCCGCCCATTCATCAGGTTCAAAGCTATTTGCCCAACTCGTTTCAATGCCAAATCGGGGCAGTAGATTCTTTACCTGATTAACCGTGCTACCGAACATGTTACGAGTGCAAACCAGATGCTCACCCGAACGCATGGTGCCCATGAAAAGCAGGTTTATTGCAGCCATGCCTGAGGCAGCCGCGATACAGCTTTGCATTTGCTCTAACGCGGCCAGGCGTTTTTCAAATACCTGTACCGTCGGGTTAGTGAATCGCGAATAGACTAATCCGTCGGCATCGCCTCCAAATACTGCCGCAGCTTGTGCAGCGCTTTCAAAAACAAAACTTGATGTTGCCATGATCGGCTCGGCGTGCTCCATAAAAGAGCTGCGTTCGAACCCTGCCCGAACTGCCAATGTGTTGTCGCCGGGCGACCTTCGGTCTTTAGATTTCAAGATTTATCTCGCCTTGCCGGAATGATGAGCCAAAGTGTGTTTTTCATGCATCTCTGACTTTAACCAAATTCGTCTCAGGTGCGCTCGCTTTTATGCATTTTTTTCAGTGATTTCGTCGCACATCAGCTGTTCACGCAAAGCGGCTTGGCTCGTCTCTGTTTATTGTTTAACTGGTTTCTTCAGGTTGGGCGGCTGCCACGCTAATTGTGACCCTGCGCGCATTAATCTCTGACAAAATTTAATCCATTTCAAGTAATAACCACTTTTTGTGACCCAATTTGTACCTTCCTCCCAGCCACAAACGCAAATAACCCGCAATGAGCATCAAGTCCACCCCAATTTGGCCGATTTTTAAGACGTACGCGGATAACTCGCGCACAAGGAACTCAGTGTAACCATGCAAGCGGATGTTTAAAAGACTATTCAGATCTGAGGAAAAGAAGCCTGTTCGGCGGCGCGTCAAGCCTAAGCCGAAAGACGGACATACTCAAAAAACCAGAAAGCAGCGTGTGAAAATAGACGTTGCAGACTTGCGTGTGGGTATGTTTGTGGTGGAATTGGATAAGCCATGGGAAGAATCAGGCTTTATGTTTCAGGGCCTTGATTTAACATCCGCAACCGACATTCAGGCCGTGCAGAAAGAGTGCTCGTATGTGTGGGTTGATTACGACGAATTCTCGCTGAAGAAATCCAGCAAAGCAGACAACGATAAATCAGTATCTTCAGCGGGCGTTGGGTCACGAGACCAGGGCGTTTCTGTCGAAGAAGAATTTGAAGTCGCTAAGGAAGTGCACTCGTTGGCGAGCGAGGCGGTCAGTACACTGTTTGAAGAAATCCGACTTGGCGCAGAAGTCGATGGTGGTAAAGTTAAGCAAGCCGTTAACGGTTGTGTAGACAGCATTCTTCGCAATCCTGATGCATCCGTATGGCTAACCCGCATACAGGCCAAACACGAAGCCACCGCTCAGCATTCGCTCAACGTTGCTGCCCTGAGTATTGTTATGGCAAAAGCGGCTGGAATGTCACAACGTGAAATGGAAGATGTCGGTGTCTGCGGCATGCTGCATGATGTTGGTAAGACAGGTATATCGGCTGAAGTGTTGTCCAAGCCCGGCAAACTAACGCCCGAAGAACATCAGGAAATGCAAAAGCATACTCGTTACGGGCGAGATATTCTTCTGTCTACCAAAAGCGTGATGTCTGGTGCTGCTGACGTAGCCCATTCTCATCACGAACGCGAAGACGGCACTGGCTATCCGCGCAAGTTACCGTCCGAGTCAATTCCGGTGTTTGCCAAAGTTGTGGCCATTGCAGAGGCCTACGATGCGATGACCACCAAACAAACCTATCGTGCAGCATGCTCTCCATCAGAAGCTTTACAAGAACTCTATTCGCTCAGAGGCAAGCAGTTTGACGAAGACATGGTCATCAAGTTCATTGATGCTGTTGGCATTTTCCCACCAGGCAGCATTGTGGAACTGCTAAATGGCGAGATAGGGATAGTGTTGTCTAACACCACTGATAAACTGCGTCCACGCGTCATCGTCATCCTTGATGCGGCCAAAGAACCTATCCAACAAATGATTGTTGATCTATCCCAGATGGAAACCGATTCCAGTGGCAACGTGTATCAAATTAAAACCACACTCAGTGATGGCAGTTTTGGGATTGATGTAGGCGATTTTCAACGTGCTGGCTTACGTATGGGGTAGTGCCAAAGCGCTTTCTTACGTGCCTGAAAATGCAGTAAACTTAGCCCTACTTTCTCTTCTGCTTTCAGGTGCTGGCGAATATGGCAACCCGTGTCTTGGTACCTTCCGGCGTACTTGGTCTTGGTTTCGATCGACAAGCACTTGCGCGTGGCGTAGCCATGAACCCCGACATCATATGCATTGACGGCGGTTCAACCGATAGTGGCCCATTCAGTTTGGGCACAAGCACCTCAAAATACTCGCGCGCAGGCTGCAAAGCTGAGTGGGCAGACCTCATGAAAGCGCGCCACCAACTGCAAGTGCCTCTATTAATCGGCTCATGCGGTACTTGTGGTGCTGACGATATGGTTGACTGGATGTTCCAGATTACCGAAGAACTGGCACTTGAGCTTGGCCAAACACTCAAAGTGGCGTTGCTTTACAGTGAGCAAAACACAGACAGCATTGTTGACAAGCTGCATACCGGGCAATGTCATGCACTTGAGCCGGTAATCGAACTGGACGAAAAAACCATCCGAAACTGCAGCCATATTGTTGCTTTGGCCGGTGCCGAGCAAATTCAGTCTGCTATTGAATCGGGTGCCGATATCATATTAGCCGGACGCGCAACCGATACGGCCGCGATTTGCGCCATGCCGATCATGCGTGGCGAACACGTTGGCGCCGCATGGCATGGAGCAAAAATAGCCGAATGTGGTGCGTTGTGCTCCACCAATCCGATCAGTGGCGTCATTCTGCTCGACATAGACCAACACGGCTTCACCGTACAGCCTATGGCCGTTGATGCTCGCTGCACTGCTCACTCGGTGTCGGCTCATATGCTGTACGAGAATAGCGATCCCAATCTGTTGTATGAACCTGGAGGAACACTCGATGTAACGCAGGCCCAATATGAACAATTAGACGATCGCTCGGTTCGCGTCACAGGTTCGACTTGGCATGAAGCAGAAAAATACACCGTTAAATTGGAAGCTGCCTGTCGAACTGGCTTTCAGTGTTCTATTATCGCTGTGCTACGCGATAAGCGCTACGTTAACAATGCACAGTTGTGGGTTGATCAATTGTCTGCGTTTCTAAAAACCGAGATACACAACAGCCTGCAGCTCACCGATAACGACTACTCACTCGAATTCAGATTAATCGGTGTTAATTCGGTTCTGGGCGATCTGGAAAACAAACCATCCGATGCAACAGAAGTCGGTGTATTGGGCATCATTACCGCTAACTCAAACGAGCTAACAGAAGAGCTTGCAAAATTGATCAACCCATTCTTATTGCATTACCCATTGTCTCAGAATGAATCCTTACCGACATTTTCGTTTCCATACTCACCAGCTCACAGTCAGCGCGGCGAGCTGTACGAATTCTGCATGAATCACGTTATCGAACTAGAGCACCCTATGGATGCGTTTCGACTGCATATCAAACAAGTGGGTCAACATGAAGCTCAATGAATTGGTGACCAATGTACGTTCCAAAAACGCCGGACCGTTCTGGATAACCATCGACGTGTTCTGCGGCAGCGACACGGCCTACGATACTTTGAACAAGCTTCTTAGCACAGCTTACGTTGCCGCGATTTACAAACAACCCGCAACAGCGATGAAGCGCTTTGAATTACCAGAGCTCAACGTTCTAAAATTCAGTTTCCCACGCCCCGTGGTACAAGGCAGTCGGTATGATCGCGACATGCATGGCGCGCAATACAGCGTTTTGTTAGCGGAGCTGGAATTGCCAGGCGACGTCGGCAACCAGTGAGACACTAAGCATTATTTTGGCATAATTGGTATGCTCATCAACTTGCACTGTTGTCCATAAATCTGCACGAGGGTCTTAATAATGAAATGCCATGAAGTCGACTATGAAATTTTCGGTGACGATATGCAGATCATCGAGGTGGAGCTCGACCCGGAAGAAATTGTCATCGCCGAAGCTGGAGCGATGAACTACATGGAAGATGGCATTGGCTTTGAAACCAAAATGGGTGATGGTTCCAAGCCTGTAAAAGGTGTGCTCGATTCTCTAATGCAGGTAGGTAAGCGAGTGCTTACCGGCGAGTCCATATTCATGACTCATTTTTCCAACATTGGACAAGGCAAGAAGCGCGTTGCGTTCGCGGCACCTTATCCTGGAAAAATCATTCCATTGGATATGGCACAGATTGGTGGTCAGCTCTATTGTCAAAAAGATGCGTTTCTTTGTGCAGCCTACGGCACTTCCATTGATATCGCTTTTCAACGCAAGCTTGGCACCGGCTTCTTTGGTGGTGAAGGTTTTATATTGCAACACCTGCAAGGTGACGGAAAAGCATTCGTGCACGTGGGTGGCACCGTAATCAAGCGTGAGCTCAAGGGTGAAACCTTGCGAGTCGACACCGGTTGTCTGGCTGCATTTACCGACGGTATTGAATATGATATTGAACGCTCAGGAAATCTTAAATCGATGGTGTTTGGTGGCGAGGGGCTATTCCTGGCAACCTTAAAAGGCACTGGAACGGTTTGGCTACAGAGCCTGCCTTTCTCACGTTTGGCCAATCGTGTCATTCAAGCTGGCGGTATCGGTGGTTCCAAAGGTGAAGGGTCGGTGATTGGCGGGCTCGGTGATCTTTTCGGTGATCGATAAGTCGCAACGCTAACTGTTTCCGACCTTAACGACCACCTTCCCAAAGCTATTGCCCAACAGCACATCGTTCAGTGCTGTTGGCGCATTTTCAAGACCGTTGATCAGTTGCTCTTTATACACAACCTTGCCCGACTCAAGCCAACCAGACATGGCTTCTACAAATTCCTGATACGTGCTTTTTGGAAAACTATCGAAGATGATAAATCCTTGCACCTTCACTTTCATGCGAAGAATGGTGCCCATGATTGCCGGGCCGAAATCGGGCCCATCGGGGAGTCCGGTAAGGTTGTACCACGACACAACACCACAGACAGGCACACGAGCAAACGGATTTAACAGTGGTAACACAGCATAAAGCACCTTACCGCCAACATTCTCGAAATACACATCAATACCATCCGGGCAATTTGCCTTAAGCTGATCTGAAAAGTCGTCGCTTTTGTGATCGATGCAGGCATCAAACCCTAGATTCTCGACAACATGCTGACACTTTGCAGAACCACCAGCAATGCCAACTACTCGACACCCCTTTATTTTCGCGATCTGACCCACTGTCGCACCTACTGGTCCTGATGCTGCTGCCACCACCACGGTTTCTCCGGCCTGCGGTTCCCCAATTTTAAGCAACCCGGCGTACGCGGTGTATCCGGGCATGCCTAAAATACCCAGAGCCCAGGACGGGTTTTGCGGGTCTTTGCCCAGATTCAGTACCTCTTTTCCATCGGAGAGTGCATAGTCTTGCCAACCACTGCCCGATAGTACGTAATCGCCAATAGCGAAATTGTCAATGTTGGACGACACCACTTGCGCCACCACCTGGCCCGTCATCACTTCATCTATTTTTACCGGCTCAGCATATGACTTTGCATCGTTCATACGCCCGCGCATGTACGGGTCTAGAGAAAGGTACTCTGTTCTGAGCAACATTTGATTGTGATCAGGTTCAGGAATGGTGACCGTTTCAAGTCGCAGAGTATCGTTATCTGGCAAGCCCTTAGGGCGCTTGGCCAACACAATTCGTCTGTTCTTATTTGTTGTTTGCGACTTTGTTGTTTGCGACACGTAAATTCTTCCTAAGGAGTAAGTTTAAATTTTTTTGATGCTAATCTGACAGCCACTTGCGGGAAATCATTCGCAAAAATGAATAGCTATTCACGTGCCACTGAGATGTAGCCTCCTGATACGCAATTGGATGAACTCCAGTTACCCCGGAGATTATTTTCATCACCCATCAGTTGAGCGATCATGTCAACACACGCTGTCTGCCCAACATTTAACGTGTATGAATACGGGAACGCAAAGCGCAACTCAAGTTGACCTGAGCGCCATTTGCCTTCAAATCGTCGACTAAAACTAAGCTCATCGGTTGAACTAAGGCTAAACAAACCGTTCACGCCTGCCCCACATTGTTCAAATTCGATTTTGGCATCCCAGTTTCTGTTTAAATCCGGGTTGGTTAAAGTGCCGATATAGATACCGCTTACATTTGGTACATTCGCACCATCAACATCGACTAGCGACTGTTCAATACACGAAACATCAGGAATTTCCAGTCGGCCTTGCACTTGTAAATCAACAACTGTGGCAAGCTGGTCGGCAAGATCAGTTTGTACCTGCATAATTGATTCAGCAAATTCAATATTGTTAGTAGCGCCCACATCAATGATACAGTTTTTTAGCAACCGAGTATCAGAGATACCAGCGTTAGTACAAATGTTTGTTGCTGACGAACGTGCTGATGCACTTAGATCATTAACAGTAAAACGACGACCCGGGAAAAGCCGATTGGTAAAAAAATCTGAATTTTCATTGCCAAAGTAGACGAACAAAGAATTTTTATCGGTCACCCGCCAGCCGTTTGTAAAATCGCCATAGAGCTGATCGGCTTGAGGCGTTAGAGAAATATCGACCCCGAGGTTGTTTCGCATATCGTTTGCGTTGTTATCATCAAAATTACCAAGCAGCCCTGATAATCTACCTTTGTGAACATCAGCTACCAGCAATGATAAATTCAGGAAACCGGGTCGCACATCAACAACGGCTTTCGACCCGTCAAGCCAATTTACATTAATGGTATTTGAGACGATGCTCAACTGGCCACCATCAGGCAAGGCAATCTCTCCTTGCTGCGAAACGACTTTGCTGTTGACGAACACCTGTAAATCATTGCTGGTGTTAAATGCAACAACAACCTCGTCATCGCCTACTTTGAACGCGAAGCCCGTATTAACCGCCACCTGCGAACTTTCCGGACCAATTTGTTGCTGCCTTGCCTGAACAACAAAATTCCCTAGCTCCGATTGCGCCAGAATAAACTCACCAATAGCTTGAAAGCTATAGGCAACTCCATCGTGTGTGATCAGATGTGGGTCGTTGTAAGAAACCGGTCTCGGCTGCAGTGCCAATGCGCTACCGGCATTACTGCCAGCACTGCTATCAACTGTGCTGGTATCAAGTTCGGCAGCGCCGACAACAATACCGTCATCACATAGCCACGTTAGTGTCCGACTCACTTCTGGGCCAAAGGTGATATCAGTTGTCTTTCCTTCACCCGCAATAGGCCCCAACCCGTATCTTATTATTCCAGGCAGTTTAGTTGCCAGATCGTTCGGACTGGGGCGGTCGCTTTCGTAAGGGTCGTTGCTTCGCGGATCGCTCGTACCGACGCCCGGGTGTGTGTGAAAATTACCTACCAGACGGCATGCACTGCTCTCCCTGTTCGATGGGTAGGTAATAGATGTGGCACTACCATCGCCCCAATCAATCTGAGTTGTGTGAATATTGCCATCGACAGCCAACGGGTTATAGCATTGGTAGATATTGAAACCTTCTATGTGCTCTTCCGCAGTACCTTCTTTTGAATTGCTCCAGGCGGTATCCATCGCTGAGGCTACAATCGGGTTGTTCATGACATCGCTGATTTTTGCCGACGGGCAACCCATAGCCTGCACAGCATTTGCAAATGCCGTCGCCGATACAAACAAAAATAGCACTAAGCGGTTTGCCGAATACATTTGATTTCGCTTATGTCTATATTGCTATTGTGTGTACACAATGCTGGTGATCATGTTCTGAGCAAGCGAGTACTCGACGACAGGTGTTCCCCCAACAGTATTGGGATTTATGAACCCAAAGTTGACTGTGATCGTGTCGCCATCTTGCACAAATACCGGATTCAAGTCATCGAACTGATACTGTGCACCATCATCATTCGAACGTTGTTTAATTTTGTTTAGAATATCAAGCTGGCGTGCATCCGGCACTGCCATGGCACTGTTCGGCTGGGTGTTCTCTAGCGTCGAAACAACAAGGCTATCGCCATAGTTTTCACTTGAACTGCCATCGCACGCACTCAGCGATACTGCCAAACATAAAACAATCATCATTCTGTTTGTCATGGTCATCGTTAACACCTGATTTGGTCAACTGATTTGGTCAACTAATTTGGTCAACTAAGAGGTCCGCTGTGGCCCGGTAGTTTGCACCGCAAATGATTGATCTGAGAATAACCCAGATTCTTCCACACAAAAGTCTAGGAGTTCCATTTTGAGCCCTGTTATTTGCGTTTATTGGCGCAAAATATTGGGCAGGATCTCACAATCTAATCCAGACATGGGATTAATTTCCTGCAACCATGTACACTACCCCACATGAATTACACCAACAAGGACAACAGACCAAAGGCTTTCGTTAACCAGCACAGTGGCAACAGCGTATCTCACACCTTAAACACGGGTTGACAAGGCATTGGACTCATCACACAAAGTTCGATTGGCACGAGCCGTCGTCAGCATGCTGCGTCCTCTTATTCGATTGCTCATAAGGCACGAGTTCACGCACGAAGATCTCACCGCGCTCATCCGGCAAACGTATGTCGAAATCGCTTACGATCATTTCAGCATTCCAGATACCGAAATGACAATTTCACGCGTAGCCGTGCTGACCGGTTTAAGCCGTAAAGAAGTTGTACGTTTACGCGATGGGCTGAACAACAATGAAGCGCTACTAAAACTTAAGCCCAATCGTGCACAGCGCGTAGTACACGGCTGGCTAAGCGACCCTGAATTTCTCGACGAGCAATCTAATCCGCTCGACCTTCCTCTCAGCAACAAAAAAAACGGCAAACAATACGCCAGTTTTCTCGCTCTGGTAAAACGTTATAGTGGCGACATCACTATAGGTGCGGTGCTGGAGGAGCTTAACCTTGTCGGTGTAACAAAACAACCCGACGAGCACACGGTACAACTGGTGAACAGTGCCTACGTACCACGCAGCGATGAGTTAGAACAAATCAGGGTGGTTGCGACAAGTGTGGCTGATCTTTTCGATACGGCACTTCACAATGTTGAGTCCTCTTCCAGGAAAAAACGCTTTCAGCGACAAGTGGTTTATACCGATATCAACGAAGAGTTTGTCGATGAATTTAAAGAACTAACGGCAGCAAAAGCAACCCCACTTATTCAGGAGCTCAACGCACACTTGTCGAAACGCCGAAAAGAATCCGCCAAGAGCAACAAAAATACTAAAACTCGACTGGGTTTTGGCATTTACTACATTGAAGGGCCAGAGGAGCAACCAGAGAATATTACTCGAGGCATCATAGAACCACCGTCTAAAAAATAACGCTGCACGAGGCAGTGAAGTAGCACAAATAATGAGACTCCTGCCCGATACGCGAACTCTTTTGCGTTTTCGTACTCTTAAAAACCAAGATCACCAATCCCATAATGCAGGCAGCGCCTTATGTTCGCACGTAAACACACTCACCCAACACTTTGTGCAGTCGCTCTCGTTTCAGGCTTGCTGTTGTCATTCTTACTCGGTGCATCGGGTCTGGTTTCGGCACAAGACACTACAAAAAAATCGACATCTACTACCACGACCGTTTCACCCGAACACAATCTGCCTGACCATGTCATCAAGCGATTTGGCGTCCCACCTGCAGTACCAACAGGGCCGCTCAGTGACTCGCTGATTGCCGCATTGGACAACGCGTTTGGCGATAGCTTTAAATCAGGTAAGTGGGGTGAAAAACAACTTGCAGCTCTCGAAACCATTTCCGCATCCAAAGATGCTCGTCTGGCCTGGTTAATAAGTGATTTAATGCGGATTGCCGCATCCACCGAATTAAACGCACAACTCGCAGACGCGGCGAGTCAACTTTTAAACATCACCTACAGCGACGGAAATATATGGGGTCATACTACCGATCAACTCATTGGTTGGGATATTCCTGCTCCACCGAATTATCTGAAGTACAAACGCAACATCTACACGCTTATTGTTCCTGAATGGCAAGCTATATTCCAACCAGGCGACATCGATTGGCGCCATGTATCATGGGGTGGAGTCCGAATTGATAACCGCCCTTACGACACCACAGACGAACCTTGTAACTGCATTCCGGCAGCTGACAACCCTGATGTCACAAGCGCTGCAGACGCAGCCTGGCTAAAAGACGACGACATTGTTTTTGGGATAGAGGTCAATGGTGAATATCGCGCTTATCCCAGGCAAATTATGGAAGTGCGGGAAATGGTTAACGACTCGCTTGGCGGGCGCGATCTTGGCATTCCTTATTGCACCCTGTGCGCATCAGCGCAAGCCTACTTTACCGACTCATTGCCAGATGGTGTAGCTCGGCCCATTCTTAGAACATCAGGCCTGCTGATTCGCTCAAATAAAGTCATGTATGACCTTAACACCCTCTCGGTATTTGACACATTTCGCGGTCACGCTGTAACAGGGCCGCTTGCCGAAAAAAACATTCAGCTCAAGCAAGCCGGTGTTGTCACAACCTCATGGGGTGATTGGAAAGCCGCTTATCCTTCCACAACCGTACTGGCTGAATCATTGGCTTTGGGTCGCGACTTTGACTTTCGCAACAATCGTGATGCCGAGGGCCCCATATTTCCTATAGGTGATGTTGACCCAAGACTAGCGGTGCAAGAAGACATAGTTGGTGTTGTATCAGCATCCGGTCAGCCAATTGCCTTTCATCTTTCCAAAGCTATTGAAGCTCTAAATAACAAAGAGGCAATCAACGTTGAAAATATCACGCTGGTATTAGATGGGGGTGGAGTTAAAGCTGTGGATGAAGACGGTAAAGATTTAGGGGGACATCAAGCTTTCTGGTTTGCATGGTCACAGTTTTATCCGCAAACTGCATTGTGGCCGATGTAACTAATTCGTTGCGAAATTTTTGAGTAGTGATTTCGAACAGATTAAACTCGTGGGCTAAACTCTTCAGACTCGGTAGCAAATAAACCTTGATCAACTTTCGACACCTCAATTACTGCCTGTGTTCGACTGTTGACTTTTAGCTTTCTTAAAATTTCGGATACATGCTTCTTGATGGTGCTGTTTCCTACACGCAATTCGTAAGCAATTTGCTTGTTCAACAGCCCTTCACGCAACATTGCCAAAACACGTAGTTGTTGTGGGGTTAAACTGTTCATGCGTTCAGCCAGGCTATCTCTCGCATTCTCCGTTTCATATTGAGCGGTGACACTCTCTTCACGGAATTGTTCTGGCAAGTAGACATCGCCCTGCAACACACTTTCAATCGCAACCGCCAGTCCTTCTTTGCCCACGGTTTTGGGCACATAGCCAGCAGCACCAAAACTGATGGCCTCTTTAACAATTTGCATATCGTCCACACCAGAGACAATGAGTATCGGTAACCGCGGATGGTGTGTGCGCAGTTGTACCAGCCCATCGAAACCGGAAACACCGGGGATTTTCAAATCGACCAGCGCAATATCAAAGCCTGTAGCGTTATCGAGAATTTGCAGCGCCTCATTAATGGATGCTGCTTCTTTGGATGTGGTTTTTGGAAAAGCGAGCGCAACCGCCGTGCTCAACGCATTACGAAAAAGAGGGTGATCATCTACAACCAAGACTTTGTTAAGCGCCGTCATAAGGCTTAGTTCTACACGATTTCTATGTAATTTAAAAGTATTTGTGTCCGCAAAACCAACTTGACCGCCAAAAAGGCGGCCAAGTGCTTGATTACAAAATTATTAGTACAGACTTATTTACCTGCTAGCTGCTTGGGTACCTTGAACACCCAAACTGAACCACCTTGGTTTAAATAGCTAACCACTTTGGCTACTTCGCCGCCCCATAATGGAACCGCGCCGCCCCAGCCGGTTACGATGGCTATCCATTGCTCCCCATCCTGTTCCCAGGTGACAGGCGAAGATACGATGCCGGTACCGGTTTGGAACTTCCATAGTTCTTCACCTGTTTCATCGTCAAATGCTTTCAGATAGCCTTCAGGCGTACCAGTAAATACCAGGCCTCCTGCAGTGGTCAGAACACCACCCCAGAGCGGAGCCTTGTTTTTGTATTCCCACTTCACATCGCCTGTGACAGGGTCCAAGGCTTTGAGTGAACCGATGTAATCGTCGAATATGGGTTTGATGGTAAAACCGGAACCAAGATAAGCCGCACCTTTCTTATAGGTGACAGGTTCATTCCAGATATCCATGCCCCACTCGTTAGATGGAATGTAAAAGTGGCTGGTGTTTTGTGAGTAAGCCATAGGCATCCAGTTTTTGCCACCAAGAAAGCTTGGAATGGCAAATACAGATTTACCTTTTTTACCGTCGGCAGATTCAGCCGGGTTACCCGGGCGATTGTCGGGGTCCATAATAGGTTTACCGTTCTCATCGATGCCTTTTGCCCAGGTGATGTTTTGCACAAACGGGGCCGCAGAAATAAATTCACCGTTGGTTCGATCTAGTACATAGAAGAAACCATTGCGGTCTGCTGAAGCACCGGCCTTAATGGTTTTTCCGTCTTTTTCCATATCGAACGGAATGAATTCGTTCACACCATCGTAGTCCCACCCATCGTGTGGTGTGGTTTGGTAACCCCAGGCAATTTCTCCGTCTTCAGGATTTATTGCAATTCGGGCCGATGTCCATTTATTGTCTCCAGGTCGCAGATAAGAATTCCACGGCGCCGGGTTACCAGTACCAAAGTAGGCAAGTTTGGTATCAGGGTCGTAGGTACCGCCTAACCAGGGAGCTCCACCACCGTTTTGCCACATGTCGCCCGGCCAGGATTCGTTCTTGGTACCGGTCATTGTGGATTCTTCACCCATCAATGTACCCATATTGCCTTCGATGGTAGGACGCGACCAAACCAGATCACCGGTTTCAGGGTTACGCGCCTGAACTTCACCGATAATACCGAACTCACCACCGGAGTTACCGGTAAGAATCAATGGGCCATGCTTTTCGGTTGGAACAATAAGTGGTGCTGCGGTATAAGAATAGCCAGCTGCATAATCTGCAATTTCTTTGCGCCAAACAACTTTTCCGGTTTTTGCGTCGAGGGCAACGATTTTTGCATCCAGTGTGCCGAAAAATACTTTGTCGCCCAAGATCGCTGCACCACGGTTAACCACATCGCAACACGGCAAAATGCCTTCAGGCAATCGTGCATCGTATTGCCATAGCTCTTCACCTGAGGCGATATCAATGGCCCACATACGACTGTAAGAACCAGTGACGTACATTACACCGTCTTTGATCAACGGTTGTGATTCCTGACCGCGTTGTTTTTCACC
>CALIMV010000285.1 GCA_938045275.1 uncultured Granulosicoccaceae bacterium | reverse complement strand
AACGTTTTCGCGAAACACGCCGTTATCGTTTACCGGGTCCAGCAATTCAAGATTGTATCGCTTGCCGGTATAGAAATCGTCAACGCCGTGATCTGGTGCGGTATGTACGCAGCCTGTGCCCGTTTCGGTTGTAACATAATCGCCAACGACAAGTAACGAATCGCGTTGGTATAAAGGGTGTAGCAGCACCAGGTTTTCAAGCGCTGGACCTTTGCTTGTGCCCAGGCGCTCAAATGACTCAAACCCATAGCGTTGCATGATTTGTTCAACCATCTCATCGGCTACTACCAGTCTTTCGTTGTTTACCGCCACCAGCGCATAGTCCAGATCAGGGTGTACGCACACTGCCTGATTACCGGGAATGGTCCATGGTGTGGTGGTCCAGATAACCACACTGGTTTCGCTTCCGTCGTCGGCGACGCCAAATTTCTCAAGCAAAGCGGCTTTGTCTTTTGGAGAAAAACGCACATCGATGGTGGTCGAGGTTTTGTCTTCGTACTCGACTTCAGCTTCGGCCATTGCCGAATGTGCGCCCCAACTCCAGTGCACCGGTTTTACACCTTTATAAATGTGGCCTTTTTCAATAATTTGTCCAAGTGCACGAACAATGTTTGCCTCGTTTTCGAAGTTCATTGTTAAGTACGGGTTGTCCCAATCGCCGAAAATGCCCAGGCGCTTGAATTCTGCGCGCTGGTTGTCGATTTGTTTGGTTGCGTACTCCCGGCATTTTTGTCGAAATTCGCTCTCAGTGACTTTGTCACCGGCTTTGCCAACCAATGACTCGACTTTATTTTCAATAGGCAGGCCGTGGCAATCCCAACCAGGTGTGTACGGTGAGTCGTAACCGTCGAGCTGCTTGCTTTTGATGATCATGTCCTTAATCACCTTGTTGACAACGTGCCCGATATGAATGTCGCCGTTGGCATACGGAGGGCCGTCGTGCAAAATAAATTTCGGTTTGCCGGCAGCGGCTGCGCGAATTTGCTGATAAATGCCGTCTTTTTCCCAGCGTTTTGCCGTCTCCGGCTCTCTTTGAGCCAGGTTGCCGCGCATCGGAAAATTGGTTTTGGGCAGATTCAGTGTTTGTTTGTAGTCGGTCACGAGCAACAACTCAGGTTGTAGGTTTGTGTTTGTGTAAATCTATTCAGAGCAAAGCATTTGCCAATCCACCTAGTGTATGCGATTACACAGGTATGTGAGCTCTGGATTGCTATTCAGTATGCGAGTGGCTGTATCGGCATCATTTGAAATGGCTTGTTTCAAGGCATCGAGAGACTCAAATTTCTGCTCACTGCGAATATGATCGAGAAATTCGACCTTCAAGTGGTGTCCGTAGAACTCTGCGCTGGTGTTCAAAGCATGCACTTCGAGCAGTAAACGACGCCCGTTCACCGTTGGTCGCTCACCCAGATTAGCGACGCCTGCATAGGATTGCCCCGTGGTCTGGTCGTGAGCTACCACCGCGAAAACGCCCCTGAGCGGTGGCCGATGTTGGTGTAAGGCAATGTTGGCGGTTGGGAATCCAAGCTGTCGACCCACTTTTTCGCCATGCACCACCCGACCACTGATCGCATAGGGCTGCCCAAGCAGTGTTGCCGCTTTGTCCAGTTCGGCTGCAGCAAGGTGGTTTCGAATGCGGGTGCTCGACACACGTTCATGGTCAGAACTGAAGGTTTGGCACTGGGTAGCAGTAAAACCACCGCTGGCCGCTTTTGCCTGAAGCAGGGCGAAATCACCCTCGCGTTTGTGGCCAAATCGAAAATCGTCGCCAACCAGTACATGATTCGCTTGCAGCTTATCGATCAAAACTCGGCTGATAAAATCGCCGGCTGATTCGGTTGCCTGTGTCTTATCAAAGCGAAGCAGCACGAAAAGGTCAATCCCTTGAGCGGCGATACGCTGCACTCTATCTCGAAAGCCGAGCAGTCGAGCGGGTGCCGAGCTTTCTGCAAAGTATTCGTGAGGTAAGGGTTCAAAGCTGACTACGCAGGAGAGTAAGTCGCGCTTGGCAGCGATCTCTCGTAACTGGCTTAGCATGGCTTGATGGCCAAGGTGCACACCGTCAAAGTTGCCAATAGTCACCGCGCTGGCCCCGGTGTTGTGCCATTGATCAATATGGCGTATCAAACGCATGTAAGCTTATCCTTATTGCTTTTGGCGGGTTCTGAATTGATTGTTCGCATGGCTAGAGAGGCGTTTTTACGGACTGGCAATATCTTTTGGTCGAATACCAAGGGCAAACAGGACTGCTGCATACGAAGCAGCGCTCAGTACAATTATAACCAGTAATTTCCACACACGAGCAGCGGCGTCCATTGCATGCCAGTCGGCGGAGCTGACTGCCCATATCACCATTGCCAGTACAAGCCACGCAATACTGATGCGTTTGCAGAACAAAATAAGCCCATCTGAACAGCGATAAATGTTCGTCTGATTGAGTTTTTGATACAACATCCATGCTTGCTGCCAGGCGGACAGGCTGGTGGCAATGGCCAGGGCGGTATGCGGTGCTGTAAACCCAAACCACACCATAGGTAGTACCAGAATCAGGTTATACGCCATGTTTGAGATCAGCGCGATAATGCCTATACGCACCGGTGTTTTCGTATCCTGACGAGCAAAAAAAGCGGGCGCGAAAATCTTGATCAGGATAAATGCCGGCAGGCCAATGGCGTAGGCAATAAGACTATAGCTAGCCATGCTGGTGTCGTGAGGCGTAAATTTTCCGTACTCAAATAGGGTGCTGATCATTGGTGCTGCAAGCAGTGCCAGGCCAATCGCTGATGGAATGCCAATCAGGCCAACCAACCGTAATGCCCAATCGATAGTGCGTTGAAATTGTTCCGGCGCACTGTGCGCATGTTCTTTAGATAAACGCGGCAGAATGACAGTGCCAAGCGTTACCCCCAGCAGCCCTAACGGAAATTCCATCAGCCTGTCGGAGTAATACAGCCAACTCAAGCTTCCGACCGTGAGAAATGAGGCAATAATGGTGTCCAGCAACAGGTTTATCTGAGCAACCGACGACCCCAAAATTGCCGGTGCCATTAGTTTAAGAATTCGCCTCACACCGCTGTGTTTCCAACCCCAGCGAGGTCTCGGGAGCAAACCGAGTTGTTGCAGAAAAGGCAGTTGCAAGGCTAATTGAACAGCACCTGCCACAAAAACGCCCCAGGCGAGTGCCACAATGGGTTGTTCGAACATCGGCGAGAACAACAGGGCCGCGGCAATCATGCATACATTGAGCAGAACCGGCGTAAACGAGGGTACTGCGAAGCGCCCAAAGGTGTTCTGGATACTGCCTGCATAGGCCAGTAGCGACACAAAGAAAAGATACGGAAAGGTGATGCGCAACATGTGTGTGGCCAGGTCGAATCGCTCTGCATCATCGATAAAACCAGGGGCAAATAACATCACCAGCAAAGGCGCTAACATAACGCCTAAGGTGCTGATAACCAATAATATTAGGGCAAGCGTACCCAGCACATGAGCGGCCAGATCGCGCAGTGCGGCAGGGCTTTTGGTTTCCTTGTATTCGGTAAATACCGGCACAAAAGCTTGTGCGAATGCGCCTTCTGCAAATAACCGACGAAGGAAATTCGGGATTTTAAAGGCAACCAGAAACACATCCGTGAGTGCGCCGGCACCAAAAACGATAGCCATCACCTGATCGCGCACAAACCCCAGCACGCGAGATGCCAGTGTCATAATGCCGACGATAGAGCTCGATTTTGTCAGGCTCACAAGTCACTCACCCTGCTGGGCGCGAGATTTTGCGAATTTAGGTTATATAATGCCACGCAGGTTGATTGACTCTTGTGTGTCAGCCAAGCATAATAGTCGGCTAACTGTCATTTTTGCACATTTATTAAGAGGTAGTCCGTGGCCAATTCAGCACAGGCACGTAAACGCGCTCGTCAGTCGGAGAAATCCCGCCAGCGTAACGCCAGCCAGCGTTCCATGATGAGAACCAAGGTTAAACAGGTGTTTTCTGCTATTGAGGCAGGAGACAAAGGCACGGCTGAAACAGCGCTAAAGGAAGCCATTCCTGTTCTGGATAGCATGGCTCGAAAGGGGCTAATCCACAAGAACAAGGCAGCACGCTACAAGCGTCGTTTTAACAGTCAGGTTCGCGCGCTGTAAATCATTTACGCGCTTAAAATCGTTTAATAGTCCCGATCAGCGGTTCTGCGTTTGACCGGGACGATAGTCCTTTTTATAGTGAACCGGCCTCGTTCCAGAATTTTGGCCGCCACAATCAAGCTTCTTTATACGCTCCTCGAGTAGCACACTCGGTTATCCCAATTAGTTCGCGTGAAGATTTTCGCTTTCAATTGCACCCTGATTCATCAGACTAGGGCGTCGAAAATTGATGGTTGCCTCGGCCTTTTCTAACTATGAGGTGATAACTTTCCACCCGATACTCAATGCCACTACTGCCAAAGCTGTTAATGACAAGAGTGTGCCAACCAGTCGAGCGGGAGTAGGGTTTGTAAGCGCTACCATGCCAACGTAATGCACCAGTCGGCCGGCAAGCATCAGTAGTCCGCCAACCCATACAACAACACTGGCCGTGCCCAGGTATTCTGTCGTTGCCAATGCAACCAGAAATAACGGTACAAACTCAATAAAATTGCCGTGCCCGCGCACCAGCCGGTCGAGTTTCTCCTCCCCACCCCAGAATGGCACACCCACCTTCGCGCGATAGGGCCCGATGGGCATTAAGATCACAATATTCATAACGACGAACAACAGAACGAACAGTGGCGTAATAGAAAGCATGACGAAAGACACCTGTATTGTTTGGGCAAAGCATATCGCCTGTCAGAATATGATCAAGAACATATTTAAAATGTCTGTATTGTTGTAAGTCATTGCATAGCAGGAGACGCTTTTGCCGTATTCAGCAGAACATAAACAGCAAACCAGAGAGCGCATTGTGGAGTCGGCAAGGATTCTGTTCAATCGTCACGGTTTTGCCGATGTCACTATCGACTCCATCATGGCCGAAGCCGGTCTGACTCGCGGTGGTTTCTACACCCACTTTAAAAATAAGGAACAGTTGTTCTCAGAGGCGGTGGCAAGTTTTCTACTTGGGCGCGGTGCTCAATGGCGCGATGAGTTTGGCGTAACCACTGCTGAGTCTGGCCACGATATGGCTAAGCAAATGATCGATGGGTATTTGTCTCCAGATCACCTGGGCGATCTGGATGGCCAATGTCCGATGATCGCATTGCCATCAGATGTTGCACGTGAAAAGCCGGCTGTAAGAAAGTCTTACGAGCAATTGTTTACAGCCATGGTCAGTTTGTTTGAAAACAATCTGGACGATGGCAAATCCGACAAACGACAACAGGCCTTGTCTGTTGCAGCACTGTGTGTAGGCGGTATGGTCTTGGCGCGTTCACTGGCAAGTGAGTCGCTCGCGAATGAGGTGCGTGTGGCTGCACGCCAGATGGCCAATCAACTGGCTGCGTTGGAATAGCTGGCCCAATCTGCAAATCAGAAATTGATAAACGCAAAGGAGCATTGAACATGAAACCAATACTTTCCGGCCGGTGTATTTGTGGTGACGTAACATACCAATGTGAATCAGAACCCAAGTTCAGTATCGTATGTCAGTGTCGACAATGCCAACGTATAACTGGAACAGGTCATTCGCCTCAGTTTGTTGTCGAGTCAGGCAAAACAACTGTTAGCGGAAACGTTCAGACCTATGCCATGACATCAGATCAGGGGAACGATGTCATCAGCGCGTTTTGCGGAAAATGTGGTAATCCAATATACAAGACAACATCCATGATGCCCGACGTTATGGCATTTCATGCCGCAACCCTTGATGATCCGAGTTTATTCAAGCCTGAAGTGCTTGTGCATTCAAACTCAGCTCAACCATGGGATTACATTGACCCGGAATTAAAACGTGCTGAATAGCTTGTGTAGCGAAAATCAGAGCAACACAGAATATTGTGCTATTCGCTTACGTATAGTACTGATGCATTTGGTTTAGCTGGCAACGTTACACTCATTACAAAAGAATGGTTTGACGGCTGGTACTCAGGTGGTCGACTCGTCACGATTCTCGGGCTGCGATTACCTGCTAAGCACCATATTATTGCGATGAATCAATTCAGGCTCGTTTTCATAACCGAGTTTCTCGGAAATTTGTTCGCTGGTGCACCCGAGTAGTTGACGGGTTTCATTAGCGCTATAGTTGATTAATCCGCGTGCCTGTTCTTGTTGTTGATCGTCAATACAAGCAACCAATTCGCCGCGCTGAAAGTCACCTTTGCAGTGTGTGACGCCAACGGCAAGTAAGCTTGAGCCACGTTCGTGCAAGTTTCTGACAGCGCCTGCATCTATGGTCACTGTGCCACTCACGCGTAGTTGATTTGATAACCAGCGCTTGCGCGCGTCTTGTGGTGCTTGTTCGGTTGTTAGCATCGTGCCCAGATGTTCGCCGTTTTTTAATCGCAATAACACATCGGCTTCGCGTCCTGAAGCAATCACTGTTGTTGCACCGGTTTTGGCAGCGCGTTCTGCCGCCTGAATTTTAGTGTGCATGCCACCGCTGCCAAGTTGCGAACCACTGGGGCCTGCCAGGGCGTGTACGGCAGGGTCGCTGGCGTTTGCTTTATCGAGTAGTTGTGCGTCAGGATGGCTGCGTGGGTCTTTGTTGTATAAACCAGCCTGGTCTGTCAATAGAACCAGGACATCGGCTTCTATTAAACTCACCACCATGGCAGCCAAAGTGTCGTTGTCGCCAAGCTTAATCTCATCGGTGGTTACTGTATCGTTTTCATTAACGATTGGCAGAACACCAAAACTCAATAACGTATTTAAAGTTGCACGGGCATTTAAATAGCGCCGGCGATTGGACATGTCTTCGTGGGTCAAAAGCACCTGTGCGGTGTTGCGATTAAAACGTTTAAACACGGATTCATAGGCTTGCACCAGGCCCATCTGCCCGACGGCGGCTGCAGCTTGAAGTTCATGGACAGCGGTTGGGCGTTGTTGCCAGCCTAAGCGCGACATGCCTTCTGCTATCGAACCGCTCGATACCAACACTATGTCATGACCTTCAGCAGCCATTGAGGCCATTTGAGATGACCATTGTTGGATAAGTTCGTGATCAAGTCCCAGGCCATCGGCTGTTAACAGTGAGCTGCCAACTTTGATAACCCAACGTTTGCCCAGAGTCAGACGTTCACGCATGGCTAAATGTCGTCTTGATCAGTATCGCTGGCAGCGCTGAGCGTTTGTGCTTCATGCAATGCTCTCTGTTCTTCTCGTTCTATACGTGCCGCCTCGGTGGCTGCAGCGGCTTTGGCTGCAGCAATTTCAGCAGCTTCTTTTTCTTCACGTCGCCATTGTTCAAGTTGAATCATGATATCCGAGCAAAGTGCTTCTGTACCCTGGCCGGTAGCAGCAGAAATTCTGTAAACCGGCCCTTGCCAATCAAGACCTGTGACAATGTCGTTGCAAATGTCATCAAGCATTTCATCTGGAACCAGGTCGGTTTTATTCAGTACCACCCAGCGTGGTTTTGCGTAAAGGGTTTCATTGTGAAGTTTGAGTTCCTTAACCAAACCCTTGGCAGTTTCAACCGGGCAACTGTTATCCACTGGTTGAATATCAATAACATGCAATAGCAGCCGGTTACGACTCA
>CALIMV010000284.1 GCA_938045275.1 uncultured Granulosicoccaceae bacterium | reverse complement strand
ATCACGAAACAGGCTTCTACGATTTTGTTGATGATGCCAGTGAATGGTTAAATGCATTGAATACGTTTACAGAACTCGACAACACAGAAAAATATCTATTAGGTCACTCTGAAGGCACCTTGATTGCAGCTTTTTTGAGCGTTCGAAACCCGAGCGTTAAAGGTCAAATTTTACTGACACCTTTTCTGCAAAATATGGAGCTGGTCATTGAGCGGCAATTGCAACGAACGCTAGATGAGGTCAGTGTGCTATCCGGTCTAAAAGGATTTGTAGTCAGATTGTTTCTACGCTTAAGCGGTAATCAGTTAAAGAAGCAACGTAAAATCATGCAGCAAATCAAAAATTCGAATAAGCCGACATTCAAGTTTAAAAAAACACTGATCAATGCTAAATGGTTGCGAGAGCTTTGCGACATTGAACCTGTAGATGTGTACCGTAAGGTAGAAGTATCAACGCTTGCAATTGGCGGTGAAAAAGATTTGCAGTGCTTGCCTGAAGATGCACAAGCAATGGCAGAGTTAGTGAACGCATCGGTTGAATCTCACGTATTGAGTAACTTAACGCACATATTGCGTGCCGACGAAGAGGCTCCGTCAACCTTCAAGTATAAGCAGTTGTCAGAGGAACCACTTGACAGTCGTGTTCCAGAAATTATTTTAAATTGGCTAAAAGGCACCCAGCGTTAAGTGAACATATTAAAAACGAGTGGCGATACTGATGGGCAAAACACACACATAGTTGTTGTAGGTGGTGGTGCTGGTGGTTTGGAACTGGTCATAAAATTGTCCAGAAAAACCAAGAGAAACAATAACATTCGAGTCACTCTGATCGATAGCAACCCGACTCATATTTGGAAGCCGCTACTTCACGAGATTGCCACAGGCTCCTTAAACAGCAATCATGATGAAACCAGTTATTTAATGTTAGCCAGAAAACACCGGTTTTCGTTTGTTCTTGGCACGGTAGATCACGTAGATGCCGTTCGAAAAACGCTGCACATAGAATCTATTTACGACAAGACTGACGAGTCGGGCGAGTTGCTTGTAGATGCGCGTCACTTTGAATTTACTCATCTGGTACTTGCTGTTGGCAGTTTGTGTAACGATTTTGGTACAAAGGGCGTCGAAGAGCACTGCCTGTTGCTGGATAGTCGATCACAAGCGGAAAGGTTTCATCAACGATTTATTAATCAGTTGCACAGGATACACGCCAATGCAGACACCTCGACCCAGTTATCTGTGGCTATTGTTGGCGCTGGCGCTACGGGAGTAGAGTTAGCCGCGGATATTCACAACGTCGCAAAGCGTTTACCAGAATACGGATTCAATGAATTTTCATCTGATCGGCTGCGTGTTGTCATCGTAGAGGCGGGAGCGCGCATACTTGCACAACTTCCCGAACGCATCAGTAGCTCTGTAACAACAGAGTTAGAGAAAATCGGGGTCGATATACGCCTTAACACAATGGTGAGTGCGGTAGATGAAAAAGGTGTGGTTACTGAGTCAAGTGAGCGAATTGATGCCGAACTGGTGGTATGGGCTGCAGGTATAAAGGCGCCAGCATTCATCGCCGAAAGTAATCTGCCGTGTGACGGAATAGGGCGAGTGGAAGTAGATACGAAGTTACGCGTAGTAGGGTCGGAAGTCATTTTTGCAATTGGTGATTGTTGTGCTTGCCCAATGTCCGATGGCTCGATCGTACCGCCGCGTGCGCAGTCGGCTCATCAGATGGCATCCATAGCCTATAAAAATGTGCTGGCCAGTATTAACGGCAGTAGACTAAAAGAATTTAAATACAAAGATTTTGGTAGCTTAATCAGTCTCAGCCAGTTTTCAACTGTCGGTAATTTGATGGGAGGTGTGATGCGTGGTTCGCTGTTTATAGAAGGGTGGCTAGCGCGTCTGTTTTATCTATCCCTTTATCGGATGCATCAAAGTTCAGTGCATGGCTTTGGAGCCATGTTGCTGATTATGATTGGCGATACGATTTACAAAGCTACCAGAGCAAATATAAAGCTTCACTAGCCATTCGAAATAACCTGAGTCAATATAACTAGAGTCGAAATAACTGACTATTCTGGATATGCTCGTTCTGGCCAATTGTGCTGATAGAAATTAAGTAAGTAAACGAAAAAAGCCTCGACTAGAGCGAGGCTTTTTCCTGTCTGCAAAAAGTCAGACTCTCAAATTGAATTCAGCAATTACTTCAAGAAAGAAGTATCAATTACATTGCTGTAGTCTTCCAATGCAGGGTTTTCATCTGTAGCAAATGCGCCACCAACCACTTCGATTGCCTGTGCGGCCAGACCACCTTCACTGAAGTAATCAGAAAGCTGTTCGGCGTTGGTTGGGAGTACAAAATCTGCCATTTGGTTTTTGGTTGTATCCATATCCATACCGGATTCTTTTGCAATCATGTCGATTTTAGATTGGTCGGCTGCAAAAGCTACATTGGCTTCGTTGGTGACTTCCATGAATGCACGAACCAGGTCAGGATTGGCTTTTGCGAACGCATCGGTTACTGATACAACATCAAAGCTGATGATGCCAGCTTCTTGCATGGCTTCGTCAGACATGAGTTTTTCGCCAACTTCCATTGCTTTTTTGATTGTGTCGCCGCCAAAAAGACACGCAACATCTACTGCACCATCAACTAAAGATACAACGGCATCGGGGGGTACCTGATCAACGATGGTTAGTGTGCTCAGATCAACATCAAGCGCACGCATTTGCATACGGAAGCTGTAGTCAGCCATGGTTGCTAAAGGAACAGCAACGGTTTTACCTTCCAGTTCTGCTGCGTTGTCCATGGTAATACCAGAACCGCTTTTTACAATACATGGGTTTGCTGGGTAACCTACAGCGATACCGATAGTTTTGATGGGTGCGTTGGCATTAACAGCATTTATGAAAGGTGCAAGACCCTGGCTGTAAGAGATGTCGATATCACCAGCAAGCATGGCTTCTGTCATTTGGGTACCAGCGTCAAAGTTGGTCCAGTTAACTTTTACACCCATGGCTTCGTCGTAGGCTTGCTCAACCTTGGCGATCATGTTTGGGGTGGCCCATTCGAGAAAGAATGCTACGTTGACTTCATCAGCGGCTTGAACTGGTGCACTCACAGTGATGGCAGTTGCCGTTGCAGCAAGAATTCCTGCAAACTTATGTGTTAATTTCATAATTAATCCTATATTTTTAAAGTGTTGGCTATTCGGTGGCAAGTTTATGTCTAAAATTCTACCGATAGAATTTCGAATAATGTTACTGCCTAGCTCTGGAACATCGATCTGTTTTCTATATTGAACAGATTCAACAGATGGCCCAAGCGAATCCTTCAATTGAGAACCGAATTTAATTTTATCATGTCTGATTCTAGCCTCATAGACGGATTTCAAAGCTCGCTTTGGTTTAATACTGCAAGCGCTGTTCCTGTCACAGAACAACTGCAAGAATCTGTAAATTGCGAAGTAGTTATCATCGGAGCAGGGTTTACTGGACTAAACGCGGCACTAAAACTGGCTTCAAATGGCGTCGATACCTGCGTTGTGGAGGCCGGTGAGCTGGGCATTGGTTCTTCGGGTCGGAGCGGTGGTCAAGTCAATTTGGGTCTCAATCTAGGACCTGTTGAACTCATTGCCAAGTTTGGTGCAAAGCAAGGAGAGCGATTAGTAAACGCGGTGATCAACGCACCTACCCATGTTTTTGACCTCGTACGTGAACATCAGCTCGATTGTGATGCAGTGCAAAACGGCTGGGTGCAAGCTGCGATAACCGCATCGAATCTCGAGCTACAGCACAAACTGGCTGCTGACTATGCCCGGTTTGGGTTAACGCTTGATTTACTCGATAAGCGAGAACTTCATGAAAAATCAGGCACATCGGCGTATTTAGGAGGCTTATATTGTCCGATAGCAGGTTCAATTCAACCTATGTCGTATACACGAGAGCTGGCCCGGGTGGCTATGAGCAATGGTGCATCGGTGTACACCAAATCACCAGTGAATCAACTGACGAAAACCAGTCAAGGTTGGCGAGTCGATACGGAAAAAGGGCAGATTAACTGCAATAAGGTACTGGTTTGTACCAACGCCTATACCGATGGCTTGTTAACAGGGTTAAGTAAAATGATTGTACCGGTCCGAACCATACTGGTTGCATCAGAACCATTGGAACCTGGCTTGCGGGAAACTATTTTACCAGGGCAAGTTACTTTCGTTGATAAGCGTCGACTCATTCTGTATTTTCGCTATGACAGAGAAGGGCGCTTGTGCGTTGGTGATCATGGGCCTTCGCGCGATACTTTTAAGCTATCCGATTTTGCTAATGTAAAAAAACGGGCGGCGGCAGTGTTTCCAGCGCTTGCTAATGTGCGCTGGGATTTTCACTGGGGCGGGCGTGTTGCAATGACGAAAGACTCTTTGCCGTTTATGCATCGAATAGCACCCGGGCTTATCGCAGGTATGGGCTACAACGGCCGCGGTGTTGCTATGGGGTCAATGATGGGTACATTGTTGGCC
>CALIMV010000283.1 GCA_938045275.1 uncultured Granulosicoccaceae bacterium | reverse complement strand
AAAATTTCGGCCATGGTTGATGCACGAAAACAACAGAGCACGCTGGTAATAGCACGTACAGATGCCATCGCGGTAGAGGGGTTTGACGCAGCAATGGAGCGAGCACATCGCTACCAGGATTCTGGCGCCGATGTTTTGTTTATTGAAGCACCTGAATCAATGGAACAACTCACCACTATCGGAAAAACGTTCGGTGGCACAATACCATTGTTGGCCAACATGGTCGAAGGTGGAACAACGCCAATAAAACATGCAAATGAACTTGAACAACTCGGGTTCTCTATTGTTATTTTTCCAGGCGGCATTGTTCGTGCGCTGGCAAAAACGGCAATTAACTATTACGCCAGCCTGCATGAGCATGGCAGCACCAAACCATTTGCGAATCAGATGTTCGATTTTAATGGTTTGAATGAAGTCTTGGGAACCAATACCCTATTGGAAAAAGGTAAGCAATACAGCGGTGACACCTGAATACACACCATCGGTAGTAACTTACCCTACAGATGAGTACGATCTATCGACTCATACCCTAATTGTTGGTGCCGGCGCCTGCGGACTGGTCGCCGCACTGGCAGCATCTGAAAACACCAAAGACATCATCATCGTCGAAGCCGACCCATTGCCGGCAGGGTCAACATCGCTTTCGGCCGGGCTAATCCCCGCAGCCGGAACCAAGTTACAAAAAGCCGCTGGTATCAATGATTCGCCTGAGGCATTCGCCAGCGATATCCAGTCAAAGGCACAACATGAAAACAGTGAAGAACTGGTTGCCTGTTTAACTAACACAGCAGCACCGGTTATTGACTGGTTGGTCGGTACACATGGTTTGCCATTCACCGTGGTTGATAATTTCGACTACCCAGGTCATACACACAGACGCATGCATGGACTTAAAAGCCGCTCGGGTAAAGAACTCATCGATGCGCTGCGCACAGCCGTTGAAAATGCCGGTGTCGATATTATTTGTAACCGTCGCGCCATAGCGCTGCACGGTGACAGCAGTGCCATTCATGGAGCCAGCCTGCTTGACCCGAACAGACATACAGAATCCATTGCCTGTGAAAAATTAATTCTGGCATGCAACGGTTTTGGCGGGAATCGAAACATGGTAACGCGCTACATGCCGGATATAGAGAACGCATTGTGGTTTGGCCATTCAGGCAATCAGGGCGATGCGGTAATTTGGGGTAAAACACTGGGTGCACGTCTTGAACATTTGGGTGCTTATCAGGGCCACGGCAACGTGGCACACCCACACGGCATTTTAATTACCTGGGCAGTAATAACCGAAGGTGGCATTCAGGTGAACAAACACGGCAACCGCTTCTGGAATGAATCACAAGGATATTCCGAAGCAGCACGCGCCGTGCTCGCACAACCGGATGGCATTGCCTATGCCATTTTCGATGCAAGAATCGCCAAAGTCGCCAGACAATTCGCAGACTTTAAAGAAGCGGAAGCCGTTGGAGCAATAAATGTCGCTTCCACGCTGGAAGAATTAGGTGTAAAACTGAATTTGCCAACGTCAACGCTTGAAAAAACAGTTGCCAGATTACCGAACAGTGGCATAGATAACACCGGGCGCCAATTTGATCAACATAGCAAATTAAAACCACCCTACTATGGCGTGCAGGTTACCGGTGCATTGTTTCACACCCAAGGTGGATTAATGGTAGATAGCGATGCCCGGGTACTGCATGAAAACGGGGAAGTAATAAAAAACCTTTTCGCAGGTGGTGGAGCTGCATGCGGTGTTTCGGGAAGTCAAGACAGTGGGTATTTGTCTGGCAATGGGCTTTTATCTGCGGTTGTATTGGGATTCAAAGCCGGTCTTTATACATAACAAATTATTCCAATACGGCTTTCTAAGAAATCCAAATGCCACCACCTACGACAAGATAGGCTGCTTTCGGTACCATAACGGTATTGGCTTTTCTTCCCCACTTCAAACCACCAGCCTGGCCGTTTTGTATGTCCTATCTTGTTGATATCGATTCCATGCCTTTGGTATTGGTATCGATCTTGACATTAGCACTAAAATCATCCTGATAATCATCGAGTCGATACCCACACTCCGGCACAGCCTTTCCGTCAGGTCGCCTGAAAAAGCGCTGATTGCTCTGATCTAGTTCAATTTTATAACCACCCTCATGAACCAGGCGATGATGACGCGTGCACAATAAAACCAGATTATCCAGGCTGGTTTCACCACCATCTGCCCAGTGCTTTATATGATGACCATCAACGTACCGCTTGCAATGACACCCAGGAAACACGCAACCTTTGTCTCGCGCCCAGAGTGCTCGCCGAATGGCGGTTGTTAAGGTGCGCACCTTTCTACCCACATTCAAGGGTTCGCCCTTCGCGTTTTCTATTATGGGAATGATGCTGCCATCGCAACATAGTCGCCTGACGGTGCTAATCGGTAGTTCGGAAGCGCCGCTCGACAGCGCTTCGCCTTTTACACTATTTTCATCACCGCTACTGCACCCATCACTTTCACCATTCACTAACGCCTGCTCATCAACATGAATAACAACCTGATACTGATCAGCCGTTGATGTAGTTACTGACTCGTCGGCATTGTCACTACCATGAGACTGACCTGATAAATAATCACGAATGATCATCATTGCAGCATCTGCCTGCATAGCCGTCCAGGATAATTTATCTTCCGGTTCTTGCCTAGCTGAATCTGAAGTCTCTGATGATAGCCGCACGCTAGCTTTGTCTACCGCTTGTTGAAATAACTCGCCCTCTTCCAGGCTCAGCTCAATGGATACGCTCATGCGCCCGGTATTCTCATTACGCCATAAACGCAAACTCCGATTATCGTTCGCATTATTCGCGAATCTGGTGGAGGAGCGGCTGGTGTTTTTACGTTGCCGGCAATGGGCTTCAACATGCGTTGCAGAAAGCTTCAACGCCATGTCAATTAGCTCGTCTTCAGTTTTGACAGTAGCAATACGCGTTAACGAACGAACCTTTGAGTACGAAAGCGCGCCACTTTCAAACGATTTTGACATAGCCGGGAGTGTTTTTAGCGCATGTGCCACCCGCATTTTGTCTCTGGCAGCATTAGCCGATAAATCACATCGCCAGCAAAGCCATGAAATACAATTAGTGAAGCTCCACTTTAACCACCCACCACGTTCATCGAACTCACGCAGCATAACCATGAGTTGATAGTTACAAGCATTCATCTGACGGGTTAGCTTACCAATGGCCGCATCCAGTTCTTCTATTTCCATATTACGTCGGGTGACGGCAAGGATATTGTTGGCGGGTGCAACGTTGGATTGGTTTTCATTTAGTACAGCAGACATTAGCATTCCTCCTGAATTACTATAGCTATAAATATTTACAGTATATCAAAATCAGGAGTGATTTCAAGTTATAAACGCAACCCGACAACACAAAACTAATAAAAGCTGATATAAAAATGCAAGAACAAGCAACTCGAACCAAAAATTTGAGCCATCAGATACAAACTGGAATACAAGAAAACTCCTATGAGTTTTTCGCAGCAATCACATTGCCAAACGTTAGACAATCACTGCCTTACAATATCTTGCCGAATACTAAAGGGCCGAGCCCATCAACCGTTTCACAACCCCATTCAACAAATTTCATTAATCTGTCTGTTTCGCCAATGCACTATGTAACGCCCCTTTCATCGACCACATGATTCAATTTCACAAAGCAGGCGATCCACGTCTTCAACCGTGCTGTTCCATGCGGTGACAAATCGCGGAGGTGCGGTTTCATCCAGCTCACCCTCGGTGACTTGTATGCCCTTCTGTGCAAGTCGCTCGATAACCGGTCGAGGTATGTTGACAAAGACTTCGTTGGATTGCGTTGGGTATTCGAGCTCCAGACCGGGAATCGCGGCTAAGCCCTGGCTAAGGCGTGCCGCCATCGCGTTGGCATGCTCTGCATTTCTTCGCCACACGCCATTGGATACATAGGCTTGCAGTTGTGCAGATACAAATCGCATCTTGGACAACAGTTGTCCTGATCGTTTGTGCATAAATGCAAATCCTTCGACCAGCTCGGGTTTAAAAAAAACCACCGCTTCAGCCGCCAGACAACCATTTTTTGTGCCGCCCAATGTCAGCACATCAATTCCCGATTTCCAAGTCATCTCTGCGGGACTGGCGTCCAAAGCAACAAGCGCATTGGCAAAACGGGCGCCATCCATATGGGTGTGCAATCCTAACGCTTGCGCGACTTTGGTAACAGCCGCTATTTCGTCGAGCTGATACACAGTTCCAACTTCGCATGACTGTGTAATGCTTAACACGGCTGGCTGTGCAGCATGCACATTGCCTTTGCCTCTATAGACTGATTTGAGCGCGTCTGGTGTGATTTTGCCGTTATCACTGGCAATAGCGATTAGTTTGGCTCCGCCGGTGAAAAACTCAGGTGCTGCACACTCATCGGTATTGATATGAGACATCTGATGACAAAACACTTTTCCGTACGACGGCGTCAACGCAGAGAGGGCCAGCGCGTTTGCCGCTGTACCACTAACAGCGGGAAACACCTGAACCTCTTTTTCGAAGAACTCGCACAGTGTTGCGTTAAGCTTAAGCGTATGGGTATCCTGCCCATAGGAGTTTTCAATACCCGAATTGGCGGCGACAAGTGCATCCATCACTTCTGGGCAAGCACAAGACACATTGTCAGACGCAAAATTGTTAATGGTAGATTCTTCAGGCATTGTTCTGTCTTTCAATTAGCTGATGACGATGAGCTCACGAGCAACATCACTCAAGCGTTCACCACCCTGTTCGGTAACCACAAACGGCTCAGAAATAGCAGCACCATAATCGCTTAGCCACATGCCGGACTGAAAATGAAAACACATTCCCGCCTGCATCACTGTCGAATCGCCTGGGCGAAGGCTGGCAGTTCGCTCGCCCCAGTCGGGTGGATAATTGAGTCCGATGGAGTAACCAACACGGCTTTCTTTTGTGTAGCCATGACGCTTGAGTACGGTTTGCCATACAGCCTCAACTTCCTCACAGGTCACCCCCGGCCTGGCAGCCGCCATCGCACGATCACCACCTTCAACAATGACTTGGGCCAGTTTCGCGATATCCGCGGGTGGTTTTCCCAAGTGCATGGTTCGTGTCAGCGGGGCGTGATAATGCCTCCGCGCAGCAGCGATTTCCATGACAACCAGTCCCTGATTCGGCAATGGTTCATCAGTCCAGGTCAGGTGCGGTGTGCTGGTGCCTTCCCCGACTTGAATAAGCGGACAAAGACTGGTGTAGTCGCCAAACTTGTGATCAAAACCCATTGTTTGTGTGTGATAGACATCGGCAATAATCTCGTATTGGCGCACACCGGGTTTAATTCGAGAGATAGCCTTATTCATGGTATCGGTGACGATGCGCCCGGCCTCTCTCATATAGATAAGTTCGGCATCCGATTTAATCAAACGGGCCCAGTTAACGATCTCGCGATTGTCGGAAATTGTGGCATTGGGCAATCCGTTCACGATGTGGCGATGCGCGCGCGCAGTATAATAATGAGCATCAAGCTCAACCCCAATGTGTGCCCTGCCCCAACCGCGTGACACCACCAGTTCAGCTAACTCATCGAACGGGTGTTCGCTCCGATGATGCACCAGGTGTTCGCTAAAGCCAATGATATTGTTGTCTGGTATGTCAGTGGTTATTCGCGCCGACTTCGCATCCTGAGCACGCCCAAACCAAATTGGAGCGCTCTCTTCAAGATGGACAAGTATGGCTTGTGGTGTGTAAAACGACCAGCCATCAAAGCCGGTAAGCCAATTCATGCTGGCCGGATCCTGGCAAATCAACAAATCAAAACCGGCATCCTGCATGCTCTTTTTAACTGAGATTATGCGTTTGTCGTATTCTTCTTTGACAAAAGGTTTTTTATACACCATTTATTAGCTTTCCATCAGCAGACCATAACCCGATACCTTATCGGTAGAACCGGCTTGTCGCAGCGATTGCCAGAACATGGCTTGTACTGCCGTTATCACAGGCTTGGCAATTTTCTGCTCTATTCTGTCGATAACATCGACTGCACGGATTGCAGTGCAAGATATAAACAATGCCTGGGCGTCCGACCGGTCTGCCTCAAGCGCACCCTGAAAAATACTCTCAGCGCTTAGCCTGGCCATGTCTTCGTTTTCAGCGAGTTTGAAACTGGTAAACGCGCATATAGATTTGCCTCTGTCCTCAAGGTAGTTGGCAATACTGGTGTTGACTTCATCAATGTACGGAGTAAGCACAGCAATACGTTTAACACCGAATAAATCCATGGCAGCCAGTGATGAGGTTAACGGCGTGACACAGGCAATGTTTGGCCGGGCCTGTTGTATCAGCGATTCAATTTTATCAAACCCCATAACGGCCGTACCGGATGTACAAGAGTATGCAACAACGTCCAGACGTCCCTCCGGCACCAATAATGATGTTGCATCGGTAATTCTCGATTCCATTTCCCCAAGCGTATCTACGGTGCATTGCGGTGTGTTCAACAAACGGCTCACATAGATAGAAACATCGTCATTTGGCCGCATATTGATAAAATCACGTTCGGTCACATAGTCGTTGGATAAGGTAACCAGACCAATCCTGAACTTTCCGGGCCCATTGTCGTAGCTCGGTTCATGTTGGACCAACTCAGCTGATTTCATTATAACGACCCGCCCGAACTGCAATAATAGTATTGGTGGATTGCATTTGGAAACTCAGGCATACACGGCAATGACTGCCAGAAAGTCACCCATTGCGATGTGCCCTGGAAAATGCCGACCCGCGAGAACGCCACCAATTTTTGCATGATATTCTGTTGGCTGCTCACCTGTGCGCCTGATGTTGTGCACACGCGCGATCAAATCACCGGCATTAACCTTCGCGCCTAAATCAACACAGACCTCGAACAGCCCTTCGGATTCGCTAAATACAAAACAGTCCTCGTTTGGCATATCAAGATGTATTGTGTCGTCAATCTCAAGCTCACCTTTTGTTATACCAGCGTGTCGCATGACATTACGAATCCCTTTTTTTGCGATGGCGATTGTTTTAGCGCTTGCCGTACCTCCACCACAAAGTTCTGTGCTGATAAACACTTTGCCCATATTTTCCGCAGCAGTGTCGTACATGCTGTCAGCATCGAGCTCGAGTTGCATCATCGAATAGGGTGCGTTAAAAGCCTGCATGGCAGCGATACAGCGTGATTGCTGTTCTTTGTCATCGAGCACATGAACCGCACAAAACGGCAGAAAATCCAGTGTTTTGCCGCCAGAATGAAAATCGACAACGTAGTCTGCCATAGGCAGCAGGCTGCGCTGAAAATAGTCTGCAATTTTTTCTGTTACTGTGCCAACCGGATTTCCGGGGAACACTCGATTCATATTGCCGCTATCGATAGGTGAGGTTCTTTTGCCGGCGCAAAACGCCGGGTAGTTCATCGCTGGCACTATGATGACGCGGCCGAATATATTGTCGGCGTTTATATTCAATGCCAAATCATATAAAGCAATAGGGCCTTCATACTCATCACCATGATTCGCACCGGTGAATAGAATGGTTGGGCCGTTGCCGTTTTTAGCAACGGTTATCGGTATCATCATTGAACCCCATGCGGATTCGTCGTGCGAACGTGGTAGCTTCAGGAATCCGTGCTGGACACCATCCTTGTCAAAATCTATTGTGGTGGATATTGGATTCTTAACCAACATCGGCCCGACCCTCCTCTTCTTTGCCTTCCTCAACTTTGAATGGTTTGAATGGATGGATCACCCGGCATCCAGTACTGCACTTAAAAACTGTCGAGTGCGCTCGTTCTCCGGGTTGTCAAATAGTTTTGTCGGTGAGCCCTGCTCTTCAATCTTGCCATCATAGAAAAAACAAACCCTGTCCGATATTTCTCGCGCAAAACCCATTTGGTGAGTCACCATGATCATCGTTAAGTTATGCTCAGCGGCAAGCTGCCGAATGACGCCCAATACCTCACCGATCACTTCAGGGTCAAGTGCCGATGTGACTTCGTCGAAAAGCAGAATTTCCGGGCGCATGGCTAATGCTCGTGCAATCGCAACACGTTGCTGTTGCCCGCCAGATAATCGGGCAGGATGCTGGTGTATTTTATCTTCCAGACCAACCATCTGCAGCAGTTCTTCTGACCGATCCGATGCCTCCTGTTTACTCATACCCAGTACCTGAACAGGTGCTTCCATGCAATTTTGCAAAGCAGTCATATGGGGAAACAGATTGAAATGTTGAAAAACCATACCAATTTTACTGCGCATGGAACGCACATACCTATTGTTGGCTCGAACCAGCTTGCCGTTCTTACCCATATGAGTCAGTGGCTCACCATCAACGTAAATAACCCCATGATCAATTTGCTCGAGTGTCATCAACATGCGCAATACGGTTGTCTTGCCCGAACCTGAGGGCCCGATGATCGAAACGATTTCATTTTTCTGAACATCGAAATCAAGATCATCGAGTACGGTTAGTTCGCCGTAGCTTTTTCTCACTTTGGCAAAGCGAACCATCGGCGCACCGGATTCAAGTTTTATCGGAAAGTCTGGTTCGTTCATGTTTTGGTTACAACCGCTATTTAGTCATGCCAAAGTATCGAGCAACCCAGGCTTCAAAACGCCGCAGACCAAAAGCCGCCGGCAAGGAAATCGCAAGAAAAATAAGGCCAACAAGCGTATATGGCTCGACGTATCGGTAAGTTTCAGTACCAATTGTTGTTGCCGTATGCACTAACTCCGCAACACCAATAACCGATAGCATGGGTGTATCCTTAAATATGCTGATAAGGTAATTTCCCATGGCAGGCAGGCTCGGTGGTATCGCCTGGGGGATGATAATCCGGAAGTAGGTTTTTACCGGGTTTAGGTTTAACGCCTTGCAAGCCTCCCACTGACCTTTTGGCACATTATCCAAACCCGCCCGATAAACTTCAGATAAATACGAAGCGTAGTGCAATCCAATCGCGATCATACCCGACGCCCATGGAGAAAGCCGTATACCGAATTGCGGCCCAACATAAAAAACAAAAAATATCTGGACTACCAATGGGGTTGATCGTATGAATTCAACAATCTCGCGAACGATAAACGTGACAGGACGTACACCGGTACGTTGCAGCAATGCAAATACAAGCCCGACCACCAATGCAATGAGGTAACCGATGCCTGCCGCTATTAATGTGTTGACGGCAGCGGAGAGCAATCGCGGCAATATCTCCAGACTATATGCCCATTTCCATTCAAGCATGGTTTGCAAAACGTCCCATCTTTTTTGCCCAGTACTTTTCAAACGCACGCATAGCGGGCGAAATGACCAGTCGTGCCATCAGGTAATAGATGATCAAAGCGGTACCAAAACTCTCGGCAGACAGAAATGTAGAGCCGTTGATCTGTTTGGCTTCAAACATTAAATCAGCAACGGCAATCAATGAAACCAGGGCGGTTCCTTTTAGTAGCTCAATCAGCAAATTTCCCCAGGGCGGCAACATAATAAGCAATGCCTGAGGAAAAATAATACGCTTCATTCTTTTGTACGGTGACATATTGAGAGCCAGTGCAGCCTCGTACTGCCCACGGGGTACTGACTGAATTGACCCACGTACCAGTTCGGCACCGTAGGCGCCCAGATTCAAACCGACGGCGATAAAGCCTGCGGTAAATTTTTCAAAAGTAATGCCAAACAGCGGCAGAACGAAAAATATCCAGTACAGCTGAACCAGCAGCGATGTGCCGCGAAAAAACTCGATATAGCCAATAGCCGGCCAACGAATCACTTTATGGGAAGACAGTTTCATCAACCCCACCACTAAAGATATTGCAATCGCCAGCAAGCCCGCAATGATAGTCTGTTGTATTGTTATCAGCGTACCATCAAGAAACCGGGAGCCGTGTTGATCGAGATATTCTAAATAGGACTGCACCTGCGCTGCACTCTGGTTATTTCTCTGTGAGGTGCGACAACCCAAATCGGGTTGCCGCTGTTAGGCAAATTCTCAGGTTTCGCTGTTACCGGTTTTCACAGGCAAACTCGGTTGTCGCATCACCTGGCAACTGATCTTTGGTATACCCATACTCGGCCACGGCAGCCAACATTTCGTCGGAGCCAAGATACTCCGCCTGTGCTGCATTGTAGGCTTCACGAAATCCTGCATCCTCAGCACGAAAACCAATGCCAACCCAGTTCAACGTAAAATCAGGCATTTTTGCAGGATCGGTTACTTCGGCTTTGCCGTCACTTTGCTCAGCCATTTCATGAGCGGTGAACGTGTTCGTAACGATTGCATCTGCCCTGCCAGCGAGCAGCGCTGCCAGCATTTCGGTTGGACCAGGTACTAACATCAGGTCTGCATCGGGCACACCTTCGCTCTTTGCTACATCAATGGTGTTGTAACCAGTACCGGTAACCAGCACCGATTTGCTTTTTATGACGTCCTGGTAGTTATGCAGGTCTTTTGGATTGCCTGTAGGAACAACAAGCGCGTCACCGAACACCCCTATTGGATCTGAAAAATCCATGTTCTCGCAGCGTTTTTTCAGTATATACATACCACCGGTCACGATATCGTAACGATTGGCTTTGATACCGGGGATAAGTCCTGCCCAGTCGGTGGTAACCGGCTCTAGATTTTCAATACCCATCGTCTTCAAGGTACCGATAACAATCGCGTTGACAAAACCAAGGGGTTCATTGTTTTCGCCTGGATAAGCCCACGGAACTTCATTGGCAAAACCTAGCCTGACCAGACCCCCATCCTTTGCGCTGTTAAGCAACGCATCGGTATCTGCAAAGGTGCTGCTACTTGCGCCGATAGTAAGGCCGATGGTCAGTATGCCTGATGCCACACTCTTGGAAATTGCTTTGGACATTAATTTCATTTATTCCTCCTGGTTTTGTAAATCCATTGGTTTGCGCTCCGACATTTACATTAAATGCATATTTCCACATAAATAACAAAAAAGCTAACAATCACCTCACAATGAGACTTTCAGGCGTCGTGGCGGTAAGTACTTCAGCACCATCTTCGTTGAGAATGACTGTGTTCGAAATGAAGTAGTCGACGACATCGGTGTTAGTGAACCAGCTATGCGCATGGAACACCATACCAACCTCCAAAATGCGATCTGAATTCGGGAACAAACTGGTTACCATTGAACCACCAGTCCAGCTTGGCGGAAATCCGATGCCGACCATGTACCCGCAATGATGCCGTTCGTAGTCTGCAAGACCTGCGCTGGCAGCGACTTCACGCCAGGCTGCATAGGCATCACCTGCTTTGGCGCCGGGCTTGATCGCATTGCAAATAGCCTGCATACCATCAATGGCGAGCTGTGCTGATTTTTCTGCACCCTCCGGGGCGTGGCCCACATAAACCAATCGACCCATAGGTGCCTGATATTTTCGATAGGCGCCGGCGTTTTCCAGAAACACCGCATCACCTTTGGAAAAGGTTTCGCCGCGCCAGGTCGTGTGCTCCTCCCCCAGGCGCGTAGAAGGGCGGATGAAGGGTCCAAAGCCTGTTGGCTCACTGCCCTCAAGGGTTGAAACTCGCATGTATTCAGCTGCAATTTCGTAATCGGTGGCACCGTCGCGGATGACTTCAATACAAGCGCTCGTGCCCAGATCGGCAGCCCGCGCTGCTTTACGCGTGTATTCAATTTCAAGAGGAGATTTTGCTTGCCGCAATTCATCTACCAGGCCGGAGCCATCTACCCACTCAGCATCCGACGCCTTCGATAATATTCCTTCTGCATGGTGCAGGTGCAAGAACAGGCTACGGCGTTCGAGTGCTACACGAGCACCGGACAACCCAAGATCTTTCATCGCCTGCACTACATAATCGGATAACTCTTCGTCATCTTGATGTCCATAAAACCGGGCATTTTTAACCTGATTGTCGAAGGTAATTTGCTCCATAGCCCGACACGCAAGCGCCATCTCGCCATCGCGATTGACAACCAACACATGCGCGGCAAAGAAACCCCAGTGATCCATGCTGGTTAGATAATAGATATTCTCTGGTACGGCGATGATTATCCCGTCCAGATTTTGTTCGGACAAGCTGGCTTTTACCTTCTCGAGCCGACGCTCTAGTTCTTCTTTCGGAAACGGCTCATGAGTGGTCAATACTTTTTCTCACCAAGTTTTTGTTTCGTAAAATCAGTATCAAGGTATACCTATTTGCTGTCAAGCAGACTTTTTAAAAGTTTTCAGCCGGGCATTATTAGTATAAATCAATAATATAGGCGCATTAGAAAGACTGGACTTGTGTTTTAACTTGATAGTGGTATACCTTTCAAAGTCGGAGCTGTTATAAATACCGCTCTCGCTACGGCAAGCGAACACAAGAGGTTGAAAAGTATTTTTAACTGAGTGACATAAACTTGAACTTGCAAAAACACGTCTCCGATAATTCCGAACGAATGACCAAGCACGATATCTATCTGGAGTTACGCAAACGCATTTGCCTGTTGGACTATCCGCCCGGCACGCGTCTCAATGAGCGTGAACTAGCCGTGAAGTTTGGCATTAGTCGCACACCAATGCGTTCGGTGCTGCAAAAACTGGAACACAACGGACTGATCGACAGCCTGCACGGACATGGGACTATCGTCACATCCATTGACCTTAAATCCATGCGCGATATCTATATTGTGCGTATGCGACTCATGGACGCAATGGGTGATTCTACACCGGCACCCGAAGACCCTGCAGTTATACAGGAGATGTGCGAACTGGAAGCGCGTTGCGTTGCAATGCTGTCAGTACAAGATAAGCGTGAATTTGCACTGGTGCTCATACGCCTTCACACAATCCTGCACAGCTTGGTCGATAACAAAGTGCTACAGGACTTCAATGACACCTTGTTTTTTCAATCGGCTCGCTTCTGGTTCGTGCTGCTCGACCGGGTTGACTTTAAAGTCCAGGTCGAAGATCTGACTAATGAGATTCGAATGCTGCGACGCAGCCTGCACGTCGGCGATACCAAACTTACCGCCTCTATTCACCGAACTTATCTGGCCGTCGTCCTGACTCATCTTGATGCAATTCAGGCCGATGGTGGAGAACTCTTTTACGAAACACCATGACCAATGCTACTGGTAAAAATCTGCTGTTTATTTCCATGCTGGGTGAGAATGAACATTTTAATCCCGATCACTTTCGTGGATTGTGCTCGTCCGGTTTGGAAAAAGACTGGATTGTAGAATGGTTTGGTCAAATTGCAGAAGACGCAGGTTTTAGATTAAGCGGTGTTGACATCTGCCGTGGTGATGGTTTGCCACCCATTGATAATGTTGATTGCGTCATTTTGGGTGGAACGATGCATGTCGTCACCGAAGACAGGCCCTGGCTTCACGCACTGTATGCCTGGCTACCACAGTATCGCGAGGCGGGTAAGCCACTACTGGGTATTTGCGGCGGACACCAACTTGTCTCGACACAAATTCAAAATGGTGAGCTCAAGGGCCGTACCGAAGGCACGCTCGCTGGTACCTATGAGATTGAGCTTACAAAGCTTGGACGTGCTCATCCATTGTTCTATGGCTTGCGACCTAATCCGCGTTTTAACTTCGCGAATTACTTGCACGTAGTACCATCAGAAACGCAGCAACGACATTCGCTTGCACGTATCGGCGATAGCAGCGCTATCTGCATAGATCATGGTGGCCACTGGTATACGACTCAGTTCCACCCCGAATCCCGAAAACAGGTTTGGTCCTGCATGTACGAACAAAACGAACCGGAACATATTGCAAACTATTCAGATGATCAGGACGGTGCGGTTCTTATAAAAAATTTTTTAGCTATTGCAGCGGGCGAATGATTACCACACATTGTGGCGTCCCGAGTGTCAGCTTTATTTCCTTACCCGATATGGCAAACTGATACACATTGCGCTCTTTTTTAGCTGACACTGCGGCCTTGATCATCTTCTCTACCTTTATTGGTTCAATCGTGGAGTTGTTCATTGCGGGTCTTACAGTCGAACAGATGATTGGCACGCGCCTGTCTGCTCTGCCAGTAATATTGCTCACTGGAAGACCGTACGGAATCTATCGAGATTGGGTTTTTAAGTCGTTGCATGTCCTCGAAGGAAATCAATTCAAAGCAACGCTGGCAGATACCGTTGCAAACGTATCGTTTCAGACACCACTCTATGTGATCTTGCTCGCGTTAAATGGGGCAACACTACATCAAATAGTCGTGGCGGCAGGAACAGCGATAATAATCAACACCGTCTCTGGAAGGCCGTACGGAGTGTTCCTGGTATGGATTCGGCGATTGTTCGGCGTACCAGTCAATACATGAACTGTATTAAATCCGTGCGCTTCGGGCGCGCCCTGGCGGTACCGAATAAACTTGTTTGAATAGTCGACTAAAGTGCGGTGCATCGGAAAATCCACATTCCAATGAAATCTGCGTAATCGAACGTGCCGTATTGGTTAACAGCCAGTGCCCCAGTGCCAGGCGCATATTTCGGGAAATGACGGAGGGTGAATCATTTGTATGTTTTTTGAATGCACGATTAAGCGCACGCGTTGTCGTGTTCAATTGCACTGCAAGCTTGGCAATGCTGAGTGGTTCGGATAAATTTCTTTGCATCAGTGCCACGGCTTGCTCGACCTGCCAATTGCCGCACGACAAAAGATGTCCATACGGTCTATCGACTGCGTAGTATTCCTGATGACGGTGATCCAGAACAAGGCCTGAAAGCGCTTTTATTGCTCTAGCTTTTCCGCAGTGAGTTTCTATTAAAGAAAAAACAAGATCGAGCGCAGACGTTCCACCATTGCAAGTTATCACGCCGTTGTCTTCTAAAAAATTGATTTTGGATGTGGATTTGACTTGTGGATACAATTGCTGCATTTGGTGGAGGTGTTGGTCATTGACCGCGCAATGGTATCCATTCAGCAAGCCGGCACGAGCAAGTATAAAACTCCCTGTGCAAATTCCAATAATTTTGCGGCCGCAACTGTGCTCTTGCTGTAAAAAATGGAGTGTTTCTTCGCTAACGTCCATGCTAAGTGGCAAGCGTCCTCCGATGACAATTAGATAGTCCGACGAATTGACCTGATCGAGCGTCTGTTCAGGGTTCACATCAATGCCACAACTCGCTTTTATCGGCTTAAGCTCTGGCGCGATGACCTGCCAGTGACAGTAAATCCTACGGCTGTAATCTGCCGTGTCAGCGGCAAAACGCAAGCTATCCACCAAACAGGCAAACGGCAGCAGTGAGAAACAAGGAGAAAGGATTATGCTTACCTTCAGATCCGGTTCAACCTCCGGTGACTGCGGTGCAGGTGGAAATATCTCGGCTGCATCTAAGCTGCCCCTCATCAGAGTGTGTCCTATATCTTCAAGATATCGTCTTATACATACAAGACTGAAATTAAGGCAAATGTCAAGGTAGTGTAAGAATAACCACGCCGCCATCCGGCCAATGTTCTCTACAAAAGGAAAGTTTGTTTATGAAATTGTCACAACTCAGATCGCCGTTGATTGGTGCTGCGCTAGCGCTCACCGCCAGCACTACCGTTTTTGCAGCCGACGTGCGTTTAAAGCTCGCTGGCACCTATCCTGTGGCACATTTTGGCCATGAAATCATGGAAACCATGGTTAAAGAGATTGAGGATGCTGGAGTTGGCGTAAAGGTCAAATATTTTCCAGCGGCGCAACTGGGCTCTGGCGAAGAACTTATAGAGGATGCGATTCGTGGCAATGTTGATTTGGTTCAGGCCTTTATTTATGCACAGGCCGATCCGCGTTTGGAGATAATGAATTTACCTGGACTGGTCACAACCTTTGATGAAATGAAGGAAATTTACGGCAATCCAGAATCGAATTTGAACATACTCATGCGCTCTATTCTGGATGATCTTGAGCTGGTTTTCCTGAATGCGACTGCAGAAGGGCTGGTGGGGGTTGTGGCGGAGAAAAAGCCGCTTGATCCAAACGGTCTGGGTGACAAGGGAATGAATATCCGGGTTTGGAGCTCTGAGGTTGCCAAGAAAACCACTGAGAGTCTCGGCTACCGCACCACCACCATGAACTGGGCGGAAGTGCTTCCAGCTTTGCAATCGGGCGTTATTGATGGTGCAATTTGCTGTACACCAGAATGGGCCTACACAACATTCGCAGCCGCAGGCATTGGAAAATACTTTGTTCCGGCCAATACAGCAGTTGAAGCTTCATCTTTTACTGGCGTATATAGTTGAAGCTTCATCTATATACGCCAGTAAAAAATCCTGGGACAAGCTGAATAAGGAACAGCAAGATGTTATCAGTGCGGCGTCGGCAAAAGCTGCAACAACTATTATCGATCTCGCGTGGGAACGAAGTGAAGATTTTATTAAGCAAATGGAGGATGCTGGTTGGGAAATTCTGGATTACACCCCGGAACAGCGAACAACGATGGTTAATCACATACGAGATAACGTGTGGCCTGATCTGGCAGACGTTATTGGTCAGGAGACAATGGACCAACTGCTTGCCAAGTAGGAATCCCATTAATCTGCAGTGAGTGAAAATGCTCCGGCAATTGTCGGAGCATTTGGTTTAAGGAACCTATGATACTGTTTGAAGACGCGTTGCCCATCAGGTTGAAAAAACTTGTCCGACTAATGGTCAAGATAAAGACGGCCCTTATTGTTGTCGCCTTACCCATACTGCCCATCACCTTTTTCTTTGTTGTATTTTTCAGGTATATCCTCGAACGAGATCTCTTTGCGTATGAAGAATGGCTAATGCCAATCTGTTTCTGGATGTTTTTCCTGGCCAGTGCACTCGGAACTTACCAGGACAAGCAAATCAATGCAGATCTGCTTGATGCGTTTACCGAGAATCCAAAATTACTCTGGTTGCGAAAACTGAGCATTACCTTTATTGAACTTGTTATCACGCTGTTTGTTTTACATTGGGCGTGGCTTATGTTGGCGGACGAAATTGCAGCGTATCCACGCTGGAAAACCACGATAGCGCTGAAGATTCCGTTTTTTGTCCCACGTCTGGGAATCTTCGTTGGTATTTTTTTTATGGCCCTGTACAGCGCTCTTGCAGTTTACGTTTATCTGAGGGTGGGTCCGGTGAAGTATTTGGAAACCGTGCAGGCACACAAGCTGGCGGAAGCCGAAGCAGAAGGGGCATAACATGGTTGTTGTGCTTGCGATCATTCTGATCTGTGTGCTGCTGGCGATCGGTGTTTCGGTGCCATTGGCCTTTGCCGGTGTACTTGTATTATTGGCATACACCGGAGGTCACGATGTTTCCGGTTTCCTCGCCACTGGTCACTGGAAAATGAACTCGGTGATCCTGCTCGCCATTCCGCTGTTTATTATGGCCGGTAACATCATGCAACGCGGTCGTATAG
>CALIMV010000282.1 GCA_938045275.1 uncultured Granulosicoccaceae bacterium | reverse complement strand
TGACCCGATGGTGTGGTCACATTTACGCTGAGCTGCCCATCACTGAGGGGTTGAAAATCTGCTTGCCGAGCCGTTACAGCTATGGGTATTTCGCTCGCATCGCGATATACAGCTTGCATGTCATCAATTGAGAGTTGTGGCAAAGACCCGGAAACCAGTTGTGCTGCCATTTGTTGCCAGAAAACTTCGTGCCACTGATTTTCCGACGGTAATCCCATTTGCCATCGCCATGTTCCGCTTGTCCCAAGAATATAACTTTGCCCCTGCCCATAACGGTGCCAGACCAAAAGTGGTATGGGCTGAGAATCGAGACTGGCTGACAGCAAAATTGTGCTGCCAGGCTTAACCACTCCAATGGTTTGAACATCATTGACTTCCGGCATGTTCGACCACGCATCAAGATTAGCCGCGTCGTCTTCATCCAGGCGCAACCATGGAGTACGAAGTCCTTGCGTGGTCGGCTGCACTTGCACTCGTAGCCGTTCGTAATCTCGAGCATTGCTATTGCCACTTAATTTGGACGGTAGCGCTGCGGCAACCGCCGATCGCCCCCATCCACCGTCGGCAAGGCCATTCTTACCGGCTAGCATGAGTAGCGAGCCACCGCGTTCGCTGACAAAGTCACGTAAATTAGCTTGCTGCTCTGTGCTTAGCTCTGCCGCCTTAAGAGAACCGATAATAATGGCGTCATAAGCGAATAGCACCTCACGACTTTTCGGAAACCCATCCGCCAACTCTTGCGCTGATTCAACGCCCTGGCGATAAAACTTGTTTGGAGAAGTGCGCAACAAACTCACCAACTCAACACCAGCGTAATTATGCAGTGCTCTTCGAATAAACTTGTATTCCCAACGTGGCTCACCTTCAACATACAGTACGCGTTTTGGTTGATCAGCCACATTAATAACGCGGCTCTGCACGTTGTTGGTTAAGTTGGCTTCAGCCGGTTGAGTATCGGTACCGGCAGAAACAGAAAATTGTAGTTCTGTAACACCGGCTTCGCCGCTATTGAAACTAACAGTGTGTACTGATTCCGACAGGTTTTGATCTAGACTCAAGTTCTGGGCGTGTAACAACTCATCGCCAGATTCAACTCTCAGTCGCACTTCGTCGTAGCCCTGGTGGACAATGCGAAGTCTGGCCGTGACAGAGGCATTTTCCGCGACTTGCGAATCCAGAAAGACATCGCTAAGTTCCAGATCGTTTTCGACAGTTTCACTACCGAAACCTACTGTGTGTACTGGAACGCCAGCTGCTTTTATGGCTTGCCACCATTGCGACGAAATTTCGCTGGCGTTGTCTGCACCATCAGAGAGCACTACTACCGCGGCAAGTGCCTGATCGTTCACACTCTCCAGAACGCTGAGCAAACTATCCGCGACGGCAGAACGAGCGCCGGCATCGGCAATAGTCGTGCTTTCATTTTCAAGCGGCAGGTTCAGTGGTGTAAGCGATTCGCCAAACCCGTACACAGAAGCATCAAATTGTGCGTTATTGATGAGCGCATCAGACTCAAGAAATTCGCTTGCATCCTGATATCTGGAAAGTGAACCGTTGTCGGTTGAATACATGCTCTTCGAAGTGTCGAGCAAGTAGGCTACCGTATTCTCACCAGCAAGCATTTGCTCCATGCGCAGCGAGGGTTGCCACAGCATGGCAAGCACCGTTGCAATGGTTATGAATTGCAATAGGCCTACGACGAGCCGTTTCCCAAGTGAGAGTTTTTGTTTAAATAAGGATACGGCAACAATTGCCAGTGCCAATAACAGACACAGCGCTAAAGCACGGCCAGACCATCCGCTGGACCAAACGAATTCTGCGTGCTGCCATGTACTTACGGGATACTTAAAAAAAAGCTCAAACATGCTTTAAGAGTAGTAGACCTGCCTTTTATTGTATGAGTGCGAATTACACCGCTGGTTCAACTATACAGTGTATATGTTGCCGGTCAGTCAGGTTGTTGTTACAGACAGATAATTCCGCGTTTTAGCTTGATTTGTGACTATCAACGTTATCAGTCGTTAAGCAAAAAGCCCTCCATGTAGAAGGGCTTTTTTGGTGCAAAGATTTAATTGCAAATTGACTGATTTTTCACAGCGACTCGCTGTGTGGATAAATCAGGCCGATTTTTGCAACTCATCGGCTTTTTCCAACGACGCACCTTGACGAAAATCGTTCGGAAAGTCATCAACATTTATGACTGTTAGCGTAGCAGCGTGTGCCGTTTCCAGTAAATCTGCCTCTTCCTGTGTCAGAACTTCGTCACTAACCAATTCTGCCATCCAACCAGCATGATCGTACCCGTATGGCATTTTCAGCCGTGTTTTCTTCAGTTTCCTGGCCGCATCATTCGCTGCAACCACGCAAGCGAGCGCGTGTTCAATAGAGCCTGTTACATCATCAGGGCGATCATTTACGTAACACCCACTGGTGAGCCTGTCTCTGGCATCTGATGGAGAAAGCAGCAGACGCGCGCATTGCTGAGTGAGCTTGTCGTTCGGTGTGCGATAGCGACGACCCAACGGGAACACAATGCCGCGCAAAATAAGGCCGATGTACTTATTGGGAAAATTGCGCAAAATTTGATCAAGTGCAATTTGGGTTTGAAACAAGCAATAACGAACAGACCATTCCATTAAGGGCTGATCTTCAGCTGGTCGGCCGGTGTCCTCGAAGCGTTTTAACACAGCCGACGCCATATACATGTGCACCAGACCGTCAGCGAACCGACCGGATAACATTTCCTTGCGCTTCAGGGCGCCGCCCAGAAATAACATAGCAAAGTCAGCAAGGAATGAATAACCCGAACTCATCCGCGTTAAGCGACGATAATATTTAGCATTTTGACCATTGACAGGCGCACTGACAAAGCGACCTTTGGTCAGGCCGTGGAACATGGACCGGGCACCATTTTGTATGCCATAGCCAATATGCCCCATCAAAGCTTCATCGAAGCTCTCAAGTGCTTCTTGCTTGTTGGGCAGTGATGCCGCATTAATTTCATCAACCAGATACGGGTGACAACGCATAGCACCCTGCCCGAATATAATCATACTGCGAGTAAGGATATTCGCGCCCTCAACGGTAATACCTACAGGTATACCTTCATAGGGTCGAGCCATAAAGTTACTTGGCCCCATGCATATTCCCTTACCCCCAAGCACATCCATTCCATCGTTCACAACCGTGCGCATGGAGTCGGTATTGAAGTATTTTAATATGGCTGATACGACAGACGGTTTTTCACCCGCATCCAACGCCGCGCACGTTAAGCGACGACCAGCGTCCATGGTGTAGGTTAATCCGGCGACCCTGCCAAGCACTTCCTCAATGCCTTCAAACTTACCAATGGGCAAACCAAATTGTGTTCGCACTCGAGCATAGGCACCGACAAATCTTGAGGTCGATTTACCAGAGGCAACCCCTGAGGAAGGCAAAGAGATGCCTCGACCAACGGACAAGGATTCCATTAGCATACGCCAACCTTGACCTAGCATTTTCTCACCACCAATTATCCATTCCATAGGAATGAATACTTCATCACCGCTGTTAGGGCCATTCATGAACGCCTGGTTTACCGGAAAATGACGCCGACCAATGTTAACGCCTTCTGTGTCAGTCGGAATAAGTGCGCAGGTGATTCCTATTTCTTCCTCGTCACTGATCAGGTGATCTGGGTCGAACGCACGAAAAGCCAACCCCAGTAAAGTTGCAACCGGAGAAAGCGTTATATACCGCTTGTTCCAAGTTACTTTTAATCCCAGTACTTCCTTACCTTCAAACTGTCCTTTACAAACAATGCCAAAGTCGGGCATTGCAGTCGCGTCTGAGCCGGCCGATGGACCCGTTAAGGCAAAGCACGGTATTTCATCGCCCACTGCCAATCGCGGCAAGTAATAATCTTTCTGTTTATCAGTACCGTAGTGTAAAAGCAGTTCGGCTGGCCCAAGTGAATTTGGCACCATAACGCTCACGCTACCACTGACGCTTCGGGTTGAAAGCTTCATAACCACTTCTGAATGCGCCATAGCGCTGAAACCCAATCCCCCGTATTCTTTGGGTATCACCATTCCAAGAAATTTATTGTCTTTGATGTACTGCCAACTACTCTCAGGCAGGTCGTTTAGCTCATAAGTTATTTCCCAGTCATTCATCATGGAACAAAGCTCATCAACCGGACCATCAACAAATGCTTGTTCTTCAGCGGTGAGTTTGGCTTCCGGGTAGTCGATTAACTTGTTCCAGTTTGGTGCACCTTGAAAAAGCTCTGCTTCCCACCAGACAGTTCCGGCATCGATTGCTTCACGTTCGGTGTCGGACATTGGTGGCAATACGGCCCGGACATAATTGAGCAACGGTGAGCTGACCAGTTTGTGGCGAATACTACGCACATTGAAAATGACAGCAGCAGCAACGGCGAGCAAAATGACACCCATGCCAAATACACCGGGTAACCAACCGCTCATTCGCGCCACCACCAGTACAATACCTGCAGCTGCGGTAAATACCGGCAAACTCATACGAAAGCGTGCAATACAGAACAAAGCGACAACAAATACAACCAACCAGAATACCAGGCCCATGAAATTCTCCAGGGTAAGTTCATTAACTACGAAACTGTTACGTATTTATCGGACACATGGGTTGAAGAAAAAGGGTTTAAAACCGTGCCCGAAGTCCACTTCGGGATAAATACAGGTTTAACCGATGGTTATGTGACCGTGGTATCAGTATAAAGGTCCCTGAAGGATTTGTTTGCTTTGGGCAAATTTACGGTCGTTTTCAACCAAAATTCGACCGTGAAATGTTTCCTACAGGAAACTATTCAAACGCTTAGAGCCAGATTTGCGGTTATCCCCCGCGAATCACGCAGATATCCGCTATAGTTTCGCGGCAGGATCAATCCCATTTTTGCTGGAAAAACGAATGTCAAAAATTAAGTCAGCCTACGCCTCTATTCTGACAGAGGTGGGTGAAGATCTAAAACGAGACGGATTACGCGACACCCCACAGCGTGCCGCTAAGGCAATGCAATTCCTAACCCATGGGTATGAGCAAACACTGGAACAAGTTGTCAATAACGCCATATTTGAATCTGACAGCGAAGAGATGGTGATAGTTCGAGATATCGAAATGTACTCACTTTGCGAACATCATATTCTGCCGTTTATCGGTAAGTGTCACGTTGCTTATTTGCCTAGCGGAAAGGTCATTGGTTTATCAAAAATTGCACGTATCGTCGACATGTACGCCCGTCGCTTGCAAATACAGGAAAACCTCACTAAACAAATAGCCGACGCAGTGAGTAGCGTTACCGGTGGTCTGGGTGTCGGCGTGATCATTGAGGCGCAACACATGTGCATGATGATGCGAGGGGTGGGCAAACAGAATTCGTCAATGACTACTTCTTCAATGCTTGGACGATTCAGGACGGATATTAATACACGCAATGAGTTTTTGACTTTGGCCAAGTCTTAGAACCAATCGGAGCTTGGCTCCAAGATTCAGGTATAACTAGGGATCACTTTCCGATCGACGCAGCAGACACTAACAAGAATGCAGCGTCCAAGCCTTTACTTGCCACATTTGCAGCGGGTAAATAGTCCAGTGCCTTGTCGTTGCAGATTCAGGCAATGGGTCAGGTAAGGTAACGCAACGGCGTCACACAGAGACTTTCTCATCCTGGCTGTCTTTATCAGCCCGTTGCTGCAACGCCCAAAGATTGGAATACAAGCCATCTCCCTGCAACAGTGTTGCATGCGTCCCGCGCTCCACAATTTCACCTGCATCCAGCACCAGTATTTCATCTGCATCGATAATCGTTGACAAGCGATGCGCAATAACCAACGACGTTGCGCGTTTAGCGGCGGCGTTCAACCCTTCAAGAATGGTCTGCTCACTTCGAGTATCCAGGCTTGATGTGGCTTCGTCAAACACAATAATCGCAGGGTCTTTTAGAATGACCCTGGCAATTGCCATACGTTGCTTCTCACCACCAGAGAGTTTGAGACCACGCTCACCCACCACGGTTTCATAGCCTTTTGGCAAGGATTCAATAAACTTGTCAAGATTCGCTGCTCGCGCTGCAGATTTTATCTGTTCATCACTGGCATCGTTCTGAGCATAGGCAAGGTTGTATCGAATGGTGTCGTTAAACATAACCGTATCTTGTGGGACAACACCTAACACTTGTCGCAAACTGGCTTGCGTACAATCGCGCACATCCACACCATCAATGCGTATCGCCCCTTCATCAACATCGTAAAAACGGAACAACAGGCGAGAAAGTGTTGATTTTCCAGAACCAGATGGCCCTACTACAGCGATTTTTTTCCCGGGCTCTACCGAAAAACTGACCCCTTTAAGAATGGGACGCTCTGACAGGTAGGCAAACCGCACATCATCAAACTCAATGCGTGCCTCCTTGATATCAAGATCTTTTGCCCCAGCCTTATCTTTTATTTCCGGATTCAATTCAAGTAACTTGATGACCAGATCCATATCGGCCAGCGCGTACTGCAAGCCGCGATAAACAACGCCGAGCAGGTTTAACGGTACAAACAACTGCAACATGAGTGCATTGATCAGTACAATGTCACCCAATGTTATGGTTCCATTAGCCACATCTGTTGCCGCCAACATCATGATAATGGTCACACCAACTGCCACCATTGCTGCTTGACCAAAGTTCAACATAGACATTGTGGTCTGACTTTTCACGCCTGCATCAGACCAGTCACTCAAATGCTGATTGTAAGCACGTTGTTCAAACGCTTCGTTGTTGAAGTATTTAACTGTTTCATAGTTGAGCAAACTATCCACTGCTCGGCCGTTGGCTAACGAATCTAAACGGTTCATTTCGTGGCGAAACTGCATACGCCAACCGGAGAATTTCAACGTAAAAAGCACGTAAAATATGACGGTGACAACAACAACCAGCGTGTAGTGCCATCGATAGCCGGCTAATAAAATGACGGCCACCAATAAAAATTCTGCAATTGTTGGAACGATATTGAAAACCAGTAAATTGACGATAGAACTCAAACTACTCGTACTTCGGGAGAGATCTTTAGAAATACTGCCAGTTCTACGCTCCAGATGATAACTCAATGAGAGTTCATGCAAGTGTGTTAAAACCCTGGTCGACAATCTGTGCATGGCACGATAACGCACGCGCGCAAACAAGGCATCTCGCAATTCCTTGAAAAAGGAATTTCCCAATCGCAGCAACCCGTAGGCCGCCACTAGCCCCAATGCAACAAGAAGAACACTGGTATGTGCCGAAGTGGCGCTAGCGCTTGCATCAGCGTTTCCGGAATCAAGCGTATTAACTATCTCTTTAAGTAACAGTGGAACAGCTACTACCATTAACTTGCTGAGCACAAGACAGCCCAGAGCCAAAAGCACACGACCACGGTATTCCCAAAGGTACACTGACAACTTACGCAAATTTCGTAAGTCGCGACGGTTACTGTGTGGAGCTTCTACTCTTCCGCGCATAGTTTGAAGTGAGCGTCGTGATTGGTGAAAAACAACAATGCAAGTTGAACTGACGACGCCTTGCACAACTGTTCAGGGATAACAGAGGGAGTATGGACCGTTGTTAAAAATTTCAAGCGCTTTGCGCACCTGGCAATTTTATCACGTGTTGCAAAGCGTCCTCGACCAGTTGTGGTACATCAGAGCAACGAGTTGCGTTTTCACTCAGGTGGCGACGCCACAACCTGGCGCCAGGCATATCGTGATACAGCGCAATGATATGGCGAGTTAATGCGGTAGCACGAATACCTTTATCAACCCAGGATTGAACGTATTGTGCGTACTGGCGCGCGACTACCGCTAGCGCTGCAGCATCGCTTATGTCGTGTAGTGGGTCTGGCAAATCTGAGAATACCGTTTGGTCTGCACGACCGAGAAAACCGGGTGTGTAATACGCCTTACGACCAGACATCACACCGTCCACATACCGTAAATGCGTTTGCACATCATCCCAGGTTTCTATCCCACCATTGATTGTGATATGCAATTCTGGCAATGCTTCTTTAAGTCGATACACGTAGGGATAACGCAGTGGAGGAATTGTACGATTCTCTTTTGGGCTCAATCCATCAAGCCATGCTTTCCTTGCATGTACGATAAACACAGAGCATCCCGCATCAGCCACTTGCCTGACAAACTGTTCCAGTGCTTCATAACTATCATCACGATCAATACCTAGCCGACACTTAACCGATACAGGTATCGACACTGCATTTTGCATAGCGCGCACACAGTCGGCCACCGTTTGCGGTTCTGCCATCAAACAGGCACCAAAACGCCCGGACTGCACCCGATCACTCGGACAGCCTACGTTAATGTTGACTTCATCGTATCCCCAACTTTGACCAATAAAAGCAGCTTCTGCCATCTCCGCTGGGTCCGAACCACCTATTTGTAATACGACTGGATGATCAACATCGTTTGTGCCCAGCAGGTATTCACGGTCACCGTGGATAATCGCTTTACTTGTCAACATTTCGGTATACAACAAACTATGGCGGCTTAACAATCGCGCCAGATAACGAAAATGACGATCAGACAATTCCATCATCGGTGCAACCGCAAATCGACGATGCACATCCAGATTTGACTGTTCGGCAGCAATTAAAGTGGAGTCATTCATAAGCCAGTGTCAGAACGAATCAACATCCACCCAACTCTGTGTTTCTTGCGACGCCCAGGCAGCTTCAACAACCTGATTGACCAACATGCCATCTTTAAATGTTGGCCATACAGCTTGCTTGCTGTGTATTGCGTGTAAGAAGTCACGCGCTTCAATGGTAATCTGGTCCTGATATCCTGTGCCATGACCCGGCCCCAGGCAAAAATTAACGTAGTCCGGATGGTCAGTATTAGTCAGAATTTTTCGAAAACCCTGCTGCGCCATTTCGCCTTCACGCTTGTACAACCAGATCGCATTCTGATCTTCCTGATCAAATCGTATGGCGCCTGTTGTGCCAAACACTTCATAGATGTAGCCCATCTTGCGCCCGGTTGCGACGCGCGAAAAATACAGATGCCCCATAACACCATTAGCGAATCGACAAACGAATTGTCCATGATCGTCGTTGCCGACTGATTGCATGCCATTACCATTTTGCGCCGGTCTTTGGGTATGAACAATTTCTATGTCAGCACAGAGGCGATCGATGGGGCCAATAAGTGCCAAAGCCGCGTTAATCATATGCGGTGATAAATCGCCCATGGTACCATTCGCTCGACCTTGGCACCGCCATGTGGCAGGTTCCTGCGGATCGGCGAAAAAATCTTCTGTGTGCTCACCGCGAAAATAAGTTACATCCCCTATTGCACCCGAGTCGATCAGATGTCGCGCATATTGTGATGCGGGTGTTCGAATGTAATTGAAACCCACCATATTCGTAACGCCGGATTGCTCGGCAGCAGCCACCATTTCTCGGCTTTGCGCCAACGACTCTCCCATGGGCTTTTCACACAGTACCGGTTTTCCCAATGCAAAAGCGGCTTTGGCAATTTCCAGATGCGTTTCCTGAGGTGAAGCAATGACAATGGCCTCCACTTTCTCATCATTAACCAGCACACGCCAATCGTGAGTCGACCGATTGAAACCATAACTGCTGGCCTTTGCCGCCGCACCTGCTTGTGTGGTTGAACAGATCATTTCGCACACGGGTCGCAATGGTGTATCAAAAACGGTCGCCACCGAATGCATTGCCACCGAATGCAGTTTTCCCATGTAGCCTGTGCCAACGATACCAATGCCAATATTAGCCATACCTAAAGTCGATGTTCCTGAAAGTGAAATTAATTAGCCCATTCCAGCGCATAGTATAGAGGCACTGGCGATTTCAAACTGCTCGATTCTACGCCTGCTCGTTAAGCAATTGTGCGAAAGGCATTTAATTGAGAGAATGGCGTAATGCCGTCAATAAAACAGGAAGAGAATTAATGAAAACACGTGCAGCAGTCGCATTTGAAGCTGGTAAACCGCTCGAAGTGGTTGAAGTAGACCTGGAAGGCCCTAAAGCTGGTGAGGTTTTAGTGGAGATGAAAGCCACCGGAATTTGCCACACCGACGAATTTACTCGCTCTGGCGCAGATCCTGAAGGGGCATTTCCGGCAATTTTGGGCCATGAAGGCGCAGGTGTAGTCGTTGAGGTGGGCGCCGGTGTCAGTAGCCTGGAAGTCGGCGATCACGTGATTCCGCTATACACAGCAGAGTGCCGCGAATGCGAGTACTGCCTGAACCCGAAAACCAACCTGTGCCAAAAGGTGCGCGCCACGCAGGGCCAAGGTGTTATGCCAGATGGTACCTCTCGCTTTTCATACAAAGGCGAAAAATTGCTGCACTACATGGGATGCTCAACTTTCTCAAACTTTAGCGTGCTGCCAGAGGTGTCTCTGGCGAAAGTACGTAAAGATGCTCCTTTCGATAAAATTTGCTACATCGGCTGTGGCGTTACCACTGGTGTGGGTGCTGTTATGTTTACCGCCAAAGTTGAGCCAAATTCGACTGCCGTGGTTTTTGGACTTGGCGGTATTGGATTGAACGTTATCCAGGGTTTGCGCCTGGTAGGTGCAAAACAAATCGTTGGTGTTGATATGAACCCGGCCAAAGAAGCCACTGGAAAACTCTTTGGCATGACCGACTTTGTTAATCCAGCCGATCATGGTGACAACCTGGTTGATCATCTGGTTGAATTAACCGGCGGCGGAGCGGACTACTCGTTCGAATGCATAGGTAATGTGGATGTTATGCGAGCGGCACTTGAGTGTTGTCACAAGGGTTGGGGAGAGAGCATCATCATAGGTGTTGCAGGTGCCGGCCAGGAAATCAAAACCCGTCCATTTCAACTGGTCACCGGACGCTCATGGCGCGGTACTGCATTTGGCGGAGCCAGAGGCCGCACCGATGTACCCAAAATCGTCGACATGTACATGGAGGGCCGTATCGATATCGACAACCTGATCACACATACCATGCCGTTAGACGATATCAACAAAGCATTCGATCTAATGCACGCGGGCGAAAGTATTCGCAGTGTGGTGTTGTACTGATGGAAACCGAATCAACCTGGGCCAGTCATGGCGGCGTATTATCGGTACACACGCACGATAGCGCGGTGTGCGATTGTTCCATGCGTTTCGGCGTATACGCACCACCGCAAGCTAAAGTTCGAAAAGTACCTGTGTTGTGGTACTTGTCAGGGCTGACCTGCAGCTGGGCAAACGTTATGGAGAAATCCGGCATACAGGCTGCTGCCGCCCAACACGGCATCATGATAGTAGCACCGGACACCAGCCCACGAGGCGATGCAGTGGCCGATGATGAAGCATACGATCTTGGGCAAGGTGCAGGCTTTTACTTAACTGCAACTCAGGCACCGTGGTCCAGCCACTATAAGATGGATCAATACATAACCAATGAATTGCAGGCTCTAATTGGTAAAGAATTTCAGGCCAATATGGCATCCCAGGGTATTACCGGGCACTCAATGGGTGGACATGGCGCAATTACTCTGCACCTGAAACACCCAGAGCTTTACAAAAGTGTGTCGGCATTCTCTCCAATAACGTCGCCATCAATGGTTCCATGGGGCGAGAAAGCAATGACAGCTTATCTTGGTAGCGACAAGTCGGCGTGGCAACAGTACGATGCCAGTGAACTGGTAAAAAAACAGGCAAGCAGTGCGAACATTTTAATAGATACAGGTACAGGTGATCAGTTTCTGGAAGAACAATTAAAGCCAGAGTTATTTGAAGCAGTCTGTTAGCAAAATAATCAAGCACTAGACTCTCGCATGCAACCAGACTACGATCACTCTTACTATTTTATCTCGTCTTTCATTGCCGAACACCTGGAGCACCATGCTGCCAGCCTGAACAGCTAACTGAGCTCATTCAATTTTTGGCCTTGAAAAATATTATCTAATGGCTGCAAGCATCACCACTGTAGATGAGCTTCGTGATCTGTACGGAGCTCCTACAGCAACGTCTTTAAAAAAACAAACTGATTCACTCAACGACACCTACCGGCAATGGTTGAATCAGTCGTGCTTTTTTGTCATCGCATCTGTTGGTGCTGACGGTACCGATTGCACTCCCCGTGGTGATAAAACCGGTCAGGCCTTTATCATTGCGAACAGTAAAACGATTCTAATACCAGATAGGCGCGGCAATAACCGGCTCGATACCTTAAGCAACATTATTAATGACCCCCGCGTCGCGTTACTGTTTTTTATTCCAGGTATCGAGCAAACTTTACGTGTGACAGGTCGCGCCATAATATCCACCGACGAAAAACTACTCGATAGCTTCACAATAGAAAACAACCGGCCAATATCCTGCATCAGCGTATCTATTGAGGCTGTTTTTTTTCAAAACACCAGAGCACTGGCAAGATCGGAACTTTGGACGAGACAACCTGTAGACCCAGCCGTGGTACCCACTGCAGGACAAATGATTAACAGCGTTCACCCAGACTTCGACCCGGATAGCTACGACGCCGGGTAGCGAGCCACTGAATTGATGAATATAGCCATAGTCGGTTGCGGGCCTGCCGGATTATCAGCAGCTATTGCACTGCACGACGCTGGCCATCATGTGTGTTTGTTCGAGCAGTTTGATAGCCCTCGCCCCGTTGGTTCGGGATTAATGCTGCAGCCAACAGGCCTCGATGTGCTACAAGGCTTTGGCCTTCGTGAGCAGTGTGAAGCGCTTGGTCAACGCATCGACGGCATGCTTGGGAGAGTATCACCTAATGGCAAAGTGGTACTGGACATTCAATATAATGCACTCAATGGACGCCGGTATAACAACCTCTACGGTGTTGCAATACACCGCGCATCTTTATTTCACGTGCTGTTTGAAGCAGTAAAAACGCGCAGTATTCAGGTTGTAACTAGTACAAGAATCAATACCATTGAAACTTCTCACATTAACCATTCAACTACTCAAGTGCAGCTTGTTGATCATTCTGGCGCGTGTTTGCCCGACACATTCGACTTTGTGGTCGATGCATCAGGGACACAATCACAATTGGCAAACCAATTAGGTAATAGAGCAACACCTAAAGCCATGTCTTATGGTGCGCTTTGGACCACAGTGGAATTAGACACAAAAAAATTCAACGAAACGTTGCTGGAACAACGCTATGAGGCGGCAAGCATTATGATTGGTGTGCTCCCCTGCGGCCGACTACCCAATGAGGAAAAATCGTTGGCCACCCTCTTCTGGAGCATTAGAGCTGACCAATTTGATGCTTTTGTATCTAACGGATTATCAGCTTGGAAACGATCAGTGGAAAAGCAGTGGCCCGACGTTTCAATTTTACTCAACGATATTGAACACATCGATCAATTGACCCACGCAACCTATACTCATCACACCATGCGCAAGCCCTATGGGACT
>CALIMV010000281.1 GCA_938045275.1 uncultured Granulosicoccaceae bacterium | reverse complement strand
CGTATTTGCACAAAGCGATTAGTGAAAACGTCAATCTTGATCGACACATGCGCGACGCAGTTCAATCATTGAAAATTTGTATTGCTGCGGATGAAAGTGTTCGGTCAGGCAATGCGATAAAACTTAGAGTATAAAAACTTTGACTCGTGAGGGTATGCCTGAATTGCGCAAAGCGCGTGCTCGTATTGCATCAGTATCACTCAACTGGCTTTCAAAAAACAAAGTAATCTCAGGTTCGTGTCTGAGTAGATCGTATAACCAACTGCACCAATATCAATACGGCGCGGTTAATCGTGCCGTGGTGGTGGATGTAAGCTGGTTTAATTGTTGAATCTGAACAGCCTTACGCAGCTACTCGACGGTAAACACGTCCAATTTTTCTGGCAGCATGTATCCACCCATATGTTTAGCCGCAGACAGAGTGGACTTTTTGATCATCATATTCAGTAATGATTGTGTCAGTGTTCGAAAGTAGGTTCTTCGCGTCATGACTATGTCAATGGATACCTGCGCTAAGGGTAAAAAAGGTAGTTGAAACTCATGCGCTGCTGCTTGTGTGCCGCAAGTAATGTCAGCACTACCGGTGCTAACTGCACCTACCGCACTGCGTTCTGTATTGCGCACGGTAGATGAGCGCAGTGATTGATACGTGCAACCATTCGATGCGCACAGGTCTTCTAACAAACGTTCTGTTCCAGAATCGGGGCTGCGTTGTGCCCACCGTAATTTGTTGTTATTCAGAATGGTTTCAGCGCTTAATTGTTGATCGGTAAATTCGCGTGACAGAATTAATCCCTGCGTTCGTTGCAGGCAACGCACCATTATCCAACTACCGTGATTTTTGTAGCCGCGAAGCAGGCCGAGGTGTCGGCGAGCCGTGGTATCGCTTTGCCCCCAATTAATGAAACAGGCATCGGCGCGGCGCGTATCCAGCATGCGTAGTCCGTGTCGAGTGCCGCAAGGACTGTAACTCAGTAAAGCTGATTGTTGCATTTCAATAGCGGTTTGACTGCAAACCTGATTCAGTAATCGATCATCACTGCCGGCAATAATCAGCCGGTCGCTCATCGCACCACCGTAACTGTTTTCGGCAATCCAGTCTTCGATTAAGTGTCTCGGAAAAATCCATTTTCCAGTAATTTTTGTACCCGGAATATCACCTTCACCGGCGAGCTTATAGATTTTTTTTTCGTTAACGTGCAGTAGCTCTGCAAGCTCCGGGACTGTCAGGAAAGAGTTGTTTTTGCCAGGTGGGTTATAGACGGCACTCAAGACAGATCTCGCATACCCTTGGTCGGCGGTGGAACTCGCCGCACGGGCGGTTTTTCATCAAGCTCCACGTGCTCAGCACCATTGTAAATTAGAAAGTGCCGGCCTTTGGCTCGAGCAATCATGGTCATGCCGATTTCCTGCGCCAGTTCCAGACCCATCTGAGTCACACCTGAGCGAGAGAGCAAAACCGGAATGCCCATAAACGCCGTTTTCATAACAATTTCGGACGTCAATCGGCCGGTGGTGTAGAAAATTTTATCGTCGCCTGGCAGATCATCCAGCCACATTTTTCCGGCAATAGCGTCTGCTGCGTTGTGTCGACCAACATCTTCAATGTGCATAATCGATTCTTCAGTCGTGCACAGGCCACAACCATGCACGGCACCGGATACGCGGTAAACATCATTCAACTGACCAACATTCTTTATCAGTTTGTACAGTGATGATTGTTTGAGCGATGGTGGAGTGAGTTTGACTTCATACAGTTTATCGACAGTGCAACTAAAGATGGTACCTTGCCCGCAACCACTGGTAACTATACGGCGCTTCATTTTTTCCTGCCAATCTGATATGCCTTCACCGGTGTGTGTTTCAACGTCGACCAACTCGCGTTCCCAATCCACAGACACAGATTTTATTAAATTGATATCTTCGATTAGTTTCTGGTTTCGTATGTAACCAAGCGTAAGTGCTTCGGGCTGGGTGCCAAGCGTCATTAGAGTAACGACTTCCATGCCATCAACACGGACCGTTAGCGGGATTTCACCCGGAACGTATACGTTTTGCGTTTCGCCGAATTCATTAACCGCCCGCACACCGTGAGCAGGATCGAGTCCTTCGTCGGTCATCTCGGGGCGATAGGCAGGAGCAGCAATGTTCATTGCAGATATATTTCCAGTGTTTTAGTGACAGGAGCAACAGTATTCCCTGTCTATAATTCAGTGTTGCACGCGGCGAACGACTGGGCATAGTGATTGTATTTCACCAATAAGTCGAGCAGGTGCAAAATGTCTCACTTTTTTCACCTTTCGGGCTAATTTGACCGTTATTTCCTGAACTATTGGTTGCTGGAGCCCAATTTAACCTCCTTTCAAGTAAGGAATTGAAATAGTCTTCTATGGGTCAATTCAAAGTATAGGTCTGCTCAATTGCCAGACGATATGAGCAATATTGCAAGTACACGATTGAGTCTCCCTGTTGTTGTGCTGCTTGAAAAACGCTTGCTGAAATCTCAGCGCTGGCAAGTACCGTCATGGTATCTGCAGGGCGTAGCTGTGGGCGACTCCATGGTTCATCAATCCAGTCCAGGCCAAAAAGTCGGTGAAACCGAAAACGGTGAAATTTTCTCGTTTGGTGGGTATTCGGTCACGCTATACAAAGATGCTTGCGAACGGTACTGGCATGCGCTAATCGGCGATAAACCTCTGGTGTACGTCGTGTGCAACGAAGAAGTTGAGTCTGACGAACACGAGCTTAGCGTTGAGCCTAAGTTGGTTACCATTGACTATGACGAAGCCATTTCGCATGCTGAAACCGATGGGTTGGTTTTATCAACGAATATTCCAGGCGAGCTCTATCGGTACATGGAGGCTTTCGTATTACAGCACTACCAGCCCAAGCCGTTTGAAAAACGCAAACGGAAGAAATGGCTCGACGATTCTCAGGGGCGTCGATCGTGAGTCGGGATAACAAAACATTGCCAAGCCAGCCTGCCGGTCAGTCATCTGATCAGGTTAATGATCAGGACAACAAGCGAACTAATGAGCGAACCAATGCTCAATCCAGTAATCGAACGTTTGTCGGCCGTTGGTCGCAGCGCAAACTGCAAAGCCAATCTGAAAAAAATAAAATTAAGGAGTCTGCGCGACAAGGTGAGTCAAAGGATGATGAGCCAACGCCTGGTTTAACTGTTCAACCAGAGCGACTGAACGAATCGATTCAGAATCACGAAGAAGGCGACAAGAAAAACGCAAATCATACTTTGGCTGCCAGTTCGACTGTACTTGATACAGATCTCGATACAGCCTTACCAGACACGCCGTTACACATCGCTTCGCAAAGTCATCAGGGTGCAGACGAAGAACCGTTATTGACGGATGCAGACATGCCCGATATTCGATCATTAGATGCTACCAGTGATGTCAGCGCGTTTTTTAATCGCGGTGTTTCTGTCGCGCTACGCAAAGCTGCTTTAAAGCATGTTTTTTCGCTGCCTATTTATAATATTCGTGATGGTTTAAATGACTATGACGAAGACTATACCGTTTGGGAGCCGTTAGGTGACACGGTTACCTGCGATATGAAATTTCACGAAAAACGTCGTGAACGAGAACGACTGGAACGCGAAAGACTGGAAGCAGAAGCAGAAGCAGAAGCAGAAGCAGAAGCAGAAGCAGAAACAGAAACAGAAACAGAAACAGAAACAGAAACAGAAACAGAAACAGAAACAGAAACAGAAACAGAAACAGCGGAGTCGACTGTCGAGTTGGCAGCCACTGAAAGCGATGCTCCATCGGCAATTGAGCAACAGCAGCACAGCGAATCTTTGCCTAACGGCGAAGATTTACAACTTGAGATCGCGGCACGCCTGCCTACTCAACACCCTGATCGGCAGGCTGTTTTGCAAACCCGTCAGCAGGCCGACCAGCAAACCGACCAATTGGTCGATCAGCAGACCGATCAGCAGATAGAGCAACAACCTGTTCAGCAGAAGTGCGATGATGCCTCGGCTAAACCATCGTTGAACCGCAGCACAACGGAAAAGGCATGAGTAACGATAACGTCACCGTCAATTTTGTCTCATCGACCGAAGAGTTGGTTGCGAGCCAAAACATTCAAGCCGCCACATCAATAATTGATTTTCACTCCAATGGTCATTGTTTAATTATCGGCGATGCCGATACGGCTTTGCCTCTGGTTGCACAATTGCCAACGCTCAAATGCACCGTTGCTTCAGTTAACCCGACGCTGGCAACAATGGAAAAACAGTTAACTGACGATGGTATCGCTGTGTTTCGCGTTCCAGGACTAACGATCGATGGCTACCTTGGCGCTTTTACCGCGCTGGTTGAGAGCGACACTGCTGCACCGACCAACCTCGCTGTTTCGGTTTATATAGAAAGTGGTGCTTTTGATTTGGTACTTGATTTAAGCGCTGTTCCTTTAATGCCAGTCTCTTTGCCACCGTTAGGTTATTTTCGCGGGCATACCGATGTGAGTTTACAGCTGGCTATGGATACGTTGCCTGATTTATTAGGTGACTTTGAAAAGCCAAAGTACTTCGACTACGACGCCTCCATTTGCGCGCACAGTCGTAGCCAGCTAAACGGCTGTAGTGCTTGCATCAGCGCATGTGCAACGGGTGCCATTCAATCTGATGGTGAGGGCGTGATAGTTGACCCGTATTTATGTCAAGGGTGTGGGAGCTGTGCAACGGTATGCCCAAGTGGTGCAATGACCTATGCCTATCCCAAGCCCGATAATGCGATCGAACGCACCCGAGCTATGCTCAAAGAGGGTGGGCAAATCGCTTTGTTGTTGCATAACGAAGACCAGCAAGCGGATATTGACTCAGTTGAACCGATCGAAGGCGTGCTGACCTTGCTGGTAGAGGAAGTCAGTGCGTTTGGAATGGACTACTGGGCAAGTATGTTGAATGCAGGTGTGCATCGCATATTGTTATTGGTCAATGATGAAATGCATGAGCAAAGCCTCCACGCATTGAACTCCCAGATACACGTGCTTCATGATTTACTTGCAGGGTTAGGGGTTGACGAACCGATTGTGCAGATCATTACACCCGGCGATCTACCCAAGATTAATACTAACGAGATGCAAATCCCGGCGCTGAACACATTAAAGCCATCGAGTTTTGCCACTCATAACAACAAGAGGCAAACGCTAAGAACCGCAATAGATGGGCTGGTCGATCAGCTCAAACCATCAGCAGCTACTGTACAACTGAAACATCCTGCACCCTTTGGCGTCATTGAAGTCAATAAAGACAACTGCACCTTATGCATGGCTTGTGTGTCCTCGTGTCCTGCCAAAGCACTGCTTGATGGTCAAGATACCCCGGCATTGCGAATGATTGAGGCGAATTGCCTGCAATGTGGATTATGTGAAGCGGCGTGTCCCGAATCAGCGATATCACTTAACCCACAGTACAACTACAACAGTATTGAAGCGCGCAAGATTCACACCTTAAATGAAGAAGAGCCTTTCAATTGCATCCGGTGTCAAAAGCCGTTTGCAACCGCTAAAATTATTCAGGCTATGTTCACCAAGCTCGACGGGCACTGGATGTTTAAAGACGATGTGGCAAAACGACGGCTCAAGATGTGTGAAGACTGCCGAGTGAAGGATATGTTCGAGCACGATGCCGGGGGAATTGATGTGCATAAAAATGAAAATGCATGAAACGGTTGGTGTACATCGCTGCTGGAAGAATCGAGAATGGACAAAATTAACCAATACGCGAAAATTGGTCAAAAACTGTTCAAATTTGTGTTGCAATTAGTGTTTATACGGTGCTTTAACAGATTCCTTATAAACGTATAGCTTGTTGACAGGATAAAAGGTAACTTTTATGACGACAGACTCGCCAGTTTTGGCGGTGAAAGACGAGAACGCGTTTTTAAACGATCAGGCTCAGAGCATGAGAGCCAGCGTTTACGAGTTTTTAGGGCGTCTTCTGGCTTCACCACCAAGTGAAGAAGTGTTGCAGGTGCTACGCGATATCGAGGACGTGGATGCATCTGAAGGTCAGGTTGCCATGGGCTGGGAGCTTATGAAGCAATCGGCACTGAAAGCCGATGTAACTGGCGTGCGGGACGAATATCTGGATTTGTTTGTCGGTGTTGGTCGCGGTGAGCTGGTGCCATTCGGTTCCTGGTATGTAACCGGATTCCTGATGGAAAAACCATTGGCCCTGCTACGCAGTGATTTGGCTGAACTGGGGATAGAGCGTCAAGACGAAGTAAAAGAGTCGGAAGATCATATTGCAGCGTTGTGCGATGCCATGGCTATAATAATTCGAAGCGGTACAGAAGTCACTCTGGCCCGACAGCAGCGTTTTTTTATTGACCATATCGAGCCGTGGGCATCAACGTTTTTTAAGGACTTGCAAACAGCCAAGGCGGCACATTTTTACCGCTCAGTTGGTTTTTTTGGTGAAGGTTTTTTAAGTTTTGAGTCTCGCTTGCTTAGCATGAAAAGTTAAGGCTCAACAATCAGTTTCTTTCGCTCATCGGCGTAGTCCGTTAGGCGGTTTTCAGGAGCACTAATGTTATGAGTAAGAAAACAAAGTACATTGACGCAAAGCGACGCGGATTTATGCAAGGCAGTGTTGTCGCTGGTGGTGCAGTAGCAACAGGCGCAGTCAATGCGGCTGTGAATAGTGCTGGCGATCAAACCGAGGAGGTCGCTGTGTCAAAAACCGAAGGCCATGCTGGCTACAAACTAACAGACAAAATGCGACGCTATTATCAGCGAGCGCGTTTCTAACTGTTTTTATAGATTTACAAAACAACACGCTCTAATACGTGTGCCACCTTTTTAGGCACGACATAAATTATTAAAGTTTTCGGTTGGAGGAAACTTCCAATGAAATTAAAAAAGAAACAGCAAGCGGAAAGGTCAAACGCAACACCAGCGCCGGCTGGCTTGCTTGGCGAGGCAATAAATCGCCGCACGTTTTTGCGAAATTCCGGTATCACAGCGGGTGGTGCTGCACTGGCATTTACCGGTGGTCCATCAATGATGAAGAAGGCGACGGCTGCCAGCACAAGCCCACAGGCTGGTGTTGAAACCGAAGTCATTCGTTCGGTCTGTACCCATTGCTCAGTTGGCTGCGGGGTTATGGCCGAGGTTCAAAATGGTGTTTGGACCGGTCAGGAGCCAGACTTCGATTCTCCAATAAACATGGGTGCACATTGTGCCAAAGGTGCTTCGGTTCGTGAACACGGACACGGCGAACGCCGTTTGAAGTACCCAATGAAACTGGTGGCAGGAAAGTGGACCCAAGTGTCATGGGATGAAGCCATGGGCGACATCACAGACCAAATGATGAAAATACGCGAAGAGTCATCACCAGATTCTGTTTACTGGTTGGGTTCAGCGAAATTTAATAATGAACAGGCTTATCTGTTCAGAAAGTTTGCTGCTATGTGGGGCACTAATAACGTTGACCACCAGGCGCGAATTTGCCATTCGACTACCGTTGCAGGGGTTGCAAACACATGGGGCTATGGCGCCATGACCAACTCGTACAACGACATGCAAAACTCCAAAGCGATGTTCTTTATCGGTTCAAACGCTGCAGAAGCCCATCCGGTTGCCATGCAGCACATACTGAAAGCGAAAGAGAACGGTTCAAAGCTGATTGTTGTAGACCCACGATTTACCCGCACTGCAGCACATGCTGATCAATACGTTCAAATGCGTCCAGGTACGGACGTGCCGGTCATTTGGGGCATTTTGTGGCACGTGTTTGAAAATGGCTGGGAAGATAAAGAATTTATCCAACAGCGTGTTTACGGCATGGACCAAATACGGGAAGAAGTCGCCAAGTGGACACCGGATGAAGTTGAACGTGTTTCCGGTATACCTGAAGCTACCTTGAAACAGGCCGCGCAAACCATGGCGGAAAATCGTCCAGGCACCATAGTTTGGTGTATGGGTGGCACTCAGCACACTATTGGCAATAACAACACACGTGCCTACTGCGCAATGCAATTGGCGCTGGGTAATATGGGTGTCAGCGGTGGTGGTGCGAATATCTTCCGTGGACACGACAATGTGCAAGGCGCTACCGACATGTGCATATTGAGCCACAGCTTGCCGGGTTATTTTGGTTTGTCCGATGGTGCCTGGAAACACTGGTCAGGTGTTTGGGGATTGGAAACCGACTGGGTTCGCAGCCGTTTTGACCTCGACAGCTATGAGAAAGTAAAAGACAAAGACGTACCAACGATCAACCGCCCTGGTATGCCTGTGTCTCGCTGGATAGACGGCGTTCTCGAAGATCCCGAAAACATTGCACAAAAAGACAACATACGCGCCATGGTGCTGTGGGGGCATGCGCCCAACTCGCAAACTCGTTTGCCCGAAATGAAAGTGGCGATGGAAAAGCTGGATTTACTGGTTGTTATTGACCCGTACCCAACTCATACCGCGATACTGCCCGACCGACAGGACGGGATGTATTTGCTGCCAGCGTGTACGCAATTCGAAACGTCCGGGTCGGTCACTGCATCGAACCGGTCTTTGCAATGGCGGCATAAAGTGATCGAACCATTGTTTGAATCTTTGCCCGATCACACCATCATGGCGAAGTTCGCCGATAAGTTTGGATTCAAAGACCAGATGTTCAAGAACATTGCAATGAATGGCGAAGAGCCTGTCATTGAAGATGTCACGCGAGAATTCAACAAAGGCATGTGGACCATTGGCTACACGGGTCAAAGCCCGGAACGCATCAAGGAACACATGGAACACCGTGCCACTTTTAATGAGGTTACATTGAAGGCCGAAGGCGGCCCTCTTGATGGTGAGTACTATGGATTGCCTTGGCCATGTTGGGGCACCCCGGAAATGAAACACCCTGGAACGCCAAACCTTTACGACACCAGTAAGTCGGTGGCAGACGGTGGATTGAATTTCCGTGCACGTTTTGGTGTTGAACACGAGGGCACAAACCTATTGGCTGAAGGTTCATATTCGCTGGGTGCTGAAATCGAAGACGGGTACCCTGAGTTTACCGCCGACATGCTCAAACAGCTCGGGTGGTGGGATGATCTTACCGACGATGAAAAGGCCTCGGCTGAAGGCAAAAACTGGAAAACCGATGTCTCCGGTGGTATTCAGCGAGTGGCAATCGAACATGGTTGTGCACCGTTTGGCAATGCCAAGGCACGTGCCGTTGTCTGGACTTTCCCGGACCCCGTGCCAATTCATCGCGAGCCTTTGTACACGCCGCGCCGTGATCTGGTTGCAGACTACCCCACCTACGAAGATCGTAAGTCACATTATCGTTTGCCTACTCGTTATGCATCGATACAGGCCGACGATTACTCAAAAGACTACCCACTCATACACACAAGTGGTCGACTGGTTGAATACGAAGGTGGTGGTGATGAATCGCGATCAAATCCGTGGCTGGCAGAATTGCAGCAGGACATGTTCGTTGAGATAAACCCGGCCGATGCAAACAACATTGCCATTAAAGACGAGCAAATGGTTTGGCTTGAGGGCCCAGAGGGCGGCAAGATTAAAGCCAAGGCAATGGTAACGAATCGAGTTGGTCGCGGGGTTGTGTTCACCCCATTCCACTTCGGTGGACACTATGAAGGTGAAGACATGCTGGCAAAGTATCCAGAGGGTGCTGCACCTTATGTTCGAGGAGATGCCGACAACACAACCATGACCTACGGCTACGACTCGGTGACTCAAATGCAGGAAAGTAAAGTTTCCTTATGCAAAATAACAGCGGTCTAGGCGCGAGGAGATAATCATGGCTAGAATGAAATTCTTATGCGATGCAGATCGCTGTATAGAGTGCAACGGTTGTGTCACGGCGTGTAAAAACGAGCACGAAGTGCCCTGGGGTGTGAATCGCCGGCGTGTCATTACACTCGACGATGGTCAGCCGGGCGAGAAGTCTATCTCGGTTGCATGCATGCACTGCAGCGATGCACCGTGTCAGGCTGTATGTCCGGTTGATTGCTTTTACACTACCGATGACGGCATTGTGCTGCACGACAAAAACCTGTGTATTGGTTGTGGCTACTGTTTTTATGCTTGTCCGTTTGGCGCACCACAATACCCGCAGCAAAGTTCGTTTGGCGCACGCGGCAAAATGGATAAGTGCACGTTCTGTGCTGGCGGACCTGAAGACGATATGAGTCAGGCCGAATACGAACAGTACGGTCGCAATCGAATTGCTGAAGGCACATTGCCACTGTGTGCGGAAATGTGTTCTACCAAGGCGCTTATTGCTGGTGACGGCGATGAAGTAGCGGACATCTACCGGGAGCGTGTATTACGTCGCGGTGGGCGACCACAGACCTGGGGTTGGGACACCGCTTACGAAGGTTAAGCGAATTACCCCACGTCGGTTTGGTAGCGTGTTTAGTTTCGTGTAGTTGGCTGGTAAAGCTGACTAACATTGCACGCCAATCAATCTGATGTGGGGTTTGTAGAACAAAAGAAGCAATGCGAGCAAAACGGTAGCGTTTGTATCGCGTCGGGAGAAATTGTGGCTAAGTCAAAAATGAGCAAGACCAAACGCAGAAAGATCGCTATTTGGAGTACCGTCCTCGTTCTGTCTTTATCTCTGGCACTTCCGTTAGCCAGTTACTCCATACATTGGTTGGGTATGTCGGCATCGGCACAAGATGCAAAAGCGGTAGAGAACCCGAGAAACAAATTCTGGAACCAGGTTCGTGATGGCACCGCTGGTTACTCTGCCGTTAAAGGCGAGGGTGCGAATGTGCTTATGCAGCCAGGTGGTGAAAACTGGCGGCAGTTTAGAGAGAGTCCATTATTAACGATGGTTCCTTGGGCCATCGTTGTGATGGCTGTGTTGTTGCTGCTGTACCACCTGCTTCACGGTAAGAATCGGCTCGACGTCAATGGGCTATCGGGACGCAAAGTACCGCGCTGGAACACGTTTGAACGCTTGGTGCACTGGGTAACGGCATTTTCCTTTATCGCATTGGCGATCACTGGAATCAGTATGCTGTTAGGTAAAAAATTACTTATCCCGCTGCTGGGAAAAGCTGGTTTTGCAAGCTGGGCGGCAATCTCGCTGAATGTCCATAACATCATAGGCCCCATTTTCACAATTGGTATAGCGCTAATGATTATCATGTGGATTTGGCACAATTTTCCAACAGTCGTTGACTTGAAATGGTTTGCCAAAGGCGGTGGTCTGTTTGGTAAGGCACATCCATCAGCCGGGCGAATGAATGGTGGCGAAAAGGTCTGGTTCTGGATACTCATGACACTGGGCGTTGCTGTATGTATCTCTGGTGTCATCCTGGTAGCGCCAATCTATCCACAAATCACCATTCCTGGCTTGGATGCGGCCAGAAGCATGATGCAACAGGCCAGTGCGGTTCATGCTATAGCCGCTGTCATCTGGACGGCCATAGCGCTTGGGCATATATACATCGGCACGGCAGGTACCGAAGGCGCCATCGAAGGTATGGCCACGGGCTACGTATCAGAAGAGTGGGCGCGTCAGCATCACGATATTTGGTTCGATAAAATGCAACGTGAAGGGAAAGTATTGTTGCCTGGTGAGCCACGCGGCGCCCAGAGCCAGGCTGGCACGGTGTACAGCCGCAACACGTAAAGCACCATCGGTTCTCAAGGCTGTTACACTCGGTATTTCAAGCACAAACAGCTCCACCTGTATTACAGGTGGAGCGTTGCGTCACAATAAATTCACATGCCTAATCAACCAGGGCAAGCACTGCAAAAATTTCCTGACGAGGTCATCGTCGCGCTCCATGAGGCTGGTATAACCGCCACATGCATGCCTATCCAGATTGATCAAGGTGATTGGCAGGCCGCATTCTTTTACGTACTGGCACCAGATGCACCTTGTTTGAGTGGTGGGCAATTGCGTGGAGGGCCATTCTCTGTGGCAATGGATGCTGATTTGCATGAGCATGAAAATGGCACGATGATAGAAATTGGTATCGAAATCGTGACGCCAATCGAACCGTGCCACGGCATCATGCTGTTTCTAACCGGCCATAGCTCAACTCATTTCGAAGCCCTTAATTTGCTGAGCAACCAGACCGAGATACCCCTGTTTGTGGGTGATCAGTATTGTTCAATTCTGTCGCAACAACGCGTGCCTGTAAATGAAGCATTCCGCTTGGGAATAAGTGGTTTGATAAATGAAGCGGTAACGCGTGATGCGGTTATTCGAATGACAGACCGCTACGATCCGGATGCTGTGTTTGCAGATACCCTTGCGAAAAGGCAGATGATATGAGGGCAGCGCTACCGAACAGAATGGTTCGGATTTGCAATTGCTCCGCAATAGCTGCATCGGTGTTTGTAGTGTCAGCGAAATTACTTGTGCTTGGTTTTGCCTTTTTCTCGTCCAGTGTTGCCGGTAGTGAGCAAAAGCTTCAAACACCGATCGAGAAATGGACCAGCGCCATAGCCAACGATCGTATCGATACGCTTGCTCAGATGCTCGATCAACTGGGTGGCGATAAGACCGGTGCGTTGGAGCTGCTGCGAAATGCAGCACCCAATGGTAAAAGTGCATTGATGGTCGCCAGTAAACAGGGAGAGCTGGCCGTTGCCAAACGCATGGTAGAACTGGGCGCGAACGTTAATGAGCTAACGCAAACCGGCGGAACACCATTCATGTTTGCCGTTTTGGGTAACCACTTGACGCTCGCCCGCTGGTTACACCAGTCAGGTGCAGACATTAACGCCAAAGGGTCAAATGGTTGGTCTGCTGCAACTATTGCAGGGGCCAAGGGCCAAACTGAAATGTTGCGTTGGCTGATCAGTGCTGGTGCAGATATTAATTCACCCGATGTTTATCGCTTTACGCCCTTGATGCGGGCGGTTGACAATCAGCACACTGATTCCGTTAAGATCTTACTGTCACAAGGGCAAGCAGCGGTTAACTTCAAGGACGAATCGGATAACACCGCCTTGCACTTTGCCGTAGCGAACAAGCAAAGCAGCGTGATCAAATTACTGTTGCATCATGGCGCTGACCCGTTGCAGGCCAACAGGGATGGTATTACACCCACTGATCTGGCAAAGCAGCATCCGGATTTATCGGGTATTTTTACAAAATGATCTTGTGCCTCAACTGAGCGGTGGCAGCGTATGCAAAGACGTAACTTTAATAAACTGTGTGGCGGGCTGCTAGCCGGTGCTGCCGGCTTGTCCAGATCAACCAATGTATTATCGCAACCGTTTCCGCAATCGGCGCTGATTTACGAGAATAACCTGCCCGTTACCGTGGATTCCATTGCCCCGGGTCACAGCTATGTGTTCAGCTATCCCTATGTAACAACGCCTTGTTTTATTGTTCGATTAAACACAGCAGCTAAAAAAAATGACCATTGGCAGGGAGGCGTCGGCGATGATCAATCTGTTGTTGCGTTTTCTGCAATCTGTAGCCACAAGATGTCGCACCCGGCAAAACCAATCAGTCACATTAACTATCGCGCGGAAAAACTGACCTACTTTGATCGAGACGGTACCAAGCAGGAGCGTGATCAGCTAATCAGTTGTTGTTCAGAGAGAAGCGTGTACGACCCTACCGATGGTGCTGCTGTGTTATCGGGCCCGGCCCCGGTTCCACTGGCGTCGATCTCGTTAGAGGTCGATGAAAACGGCCAGCTATTTGCAACTGGCAGTACCGGAACAGATCAGTATGATCGTTTCCTTGAAAAATTTGGCTTTCGTCTGGCAATGGAGTACGGCGTTACCGATATCCGTGCGCGAGCCGGTGAAAAAACGGTCGCCACACCAGCTCAAGATTTTTCGTCACAACAAATCCGCTGCTAATAAACTAAAAAAGAGCTTCACCTATGCCATTGACTACCTCGCTGAGTCGAGCGGGCGCAATTGCGCGTTACACAGACGTTGCGCACCGGATGCCTGCAGCCGTTAATCCGCAATCCACCGTAAGCGTTGCTGATTTGGGGCAGCTGACGCAGGAGTTCGATGTTTTTGTACTCGATGGATTTGGTGTTTTGAATGTAGGAGACGACACCATACCTGGTGCGCCTGAACGTGTTGCTCAGTTACAGGCGATGGGCAAGCAGGTCATCGTATTAACCAACGGTGCAACCTTGCCAGTGGAAAAAACAGTGGAGAAATATGCCAAATGGGGCATGAGCTTTGCGCTTTCTGACGTCATTTCCAGTCGTAACGCGCTAGAGCAGGCAATGAAAAACGAAAACGATGAGATGCTTTGGGGCGTTATAGCAACCGAATTTGCACAGATCGAACAATTGGCTCCAAGAACCTTGTTGCTGACAGACAACGCTGATGACTACGCATCAGTGGATGGGATTGTCTTTCTTAGCTCTCTGGATTGGTCGGATTCACGACAAGACTTACTACACAGTGCATTAACAACACGCACTCGCCCATTAATGGTTGGCAATCCAGATTTAGTCGCACCACGTGAGGACGCTATGTCGATGGAGCCTGGTCTGTTTGCGCACCAGTTGGCCGATGCAGGTGTTTGTGAGCCACGTTTTTACGGTAAACCGTTTAGCAACGTGTTTGAAATTGCATCCGAGCGAATTAACAATGTTGAGCCACATAGAATAGCGATGGTCGGTGACACGCTGCATACCGACATTCTTGGTGGTGCCAGCTACGGGTGGCGAACCGTGTTAATTAAAGACCATGGGTTGATGAAAGAAGCCGATGTTGAGCATAGCATTGCTCAAACTGGCATACGACCGGATTTTGTTGCAGCGACCACGTAGTGATATAAAGGCGATACCCTAAACCATATGCAGTGTTGCCATGACTGATGCAAACCCATTTGCCCCCTTGTTCGAACCGTTAAAAATTGGGCCGGTAACTGCACGTAATCGATTTTATCAAGTGCCGCATTGTACCGGGCTCGGACACGCCAACCCTCAAGCAGAGGCGGCTCTGCGAGCAACCAAAGCCGAAGGTGGCTGGGCTGTGGTTTGTACGCAGGAAGTGGAAATTCACCCAAGCTCAGACATATCGCCGTATCTGGAAGGGCGCTTGTGGGATGACGCAGACATACCTGCACACCGCCTGATGACCGACGCCGTACACGAGCACAACTCACTTGCTGGCATCGAGTTAGTTCATAACGGCCATCATGCGGCCAATTTGAACACGCGAATACCACCGATGGGCCCTACCCATCGCCCAACCGATCTGTATCACCCCGTGCAAGCGCGAGCGATGGACAAGCGCGATATTAAACAACTGCGGCAATGGTATGTGGATGCAGCCAAACGTTCCCGACAAGCAGGCTACGACATTGTTTATGTTTATGCAGGTCATAACATGGCGACGCTGATGCATTTTCTGCTACCGCGTTTTAATGATCGATGTGATGAATATGGCGGAAGTCTGATTAATCGCACACGTTTACTTAAAGAAACCTTGTGCGATGTACGCGATGCTGTGGGAGCTGACTGTGGCATTGCGCTTCGCCTGGCGGTGGATGAGCTGCTGGGAGATGGGGGCTTGCAAGCAAGTGATGAGGGCAGTGAGATCGTGTCCATGCTGGCCGATATTCCGGATGTATGGGACGTGAACATCAGTGGATGGGATAACGATTCTGCGACCGCACGCTTTGAACCTGATGAGGGCTACCAGGAGCAGTACACATCATTTGTTAAAAAATTGGTTTCCAAACCCGTGGTTGGTGTTGGCAGATTCACATCTCCCTCTGCAATGCTGTCGCAACTGAACCGTGGTGTATTGGACTTTATCGGTGCGGCTCGTCCATCAATAGCTGACCCTTTTTTGCCGAATAAAATTCTGCAGAACAATCTGGAAGCCATTCGCGAATGTATTGGCTGCAACATCTGTGTTTCAAGCGATAACGTTGTTGCACCCATTCGGTGTACACAGAACCCAACTATGGGTGAAGAATGGCGCCGTGGTTGGCATCCTGAATTTTGTGTAAAAACCAAACACGCTGAACAAACATTGGTGGTAGGTGCAGGTCCTGCAGGTCTTGAGTGCGCACTGCAACTGACCCGGCGAGGGTATCAAGTTATGTTGGCCGATGGTGAAAAAGACGTTGGCGGTCGTTTGCTGCATGAGAGTCAACTTCCCGGACTGGCAAGCTATCGACGTGTGCGGGATTACCGGCATCAGCAATTGTCAGTGTTACCTGAGGTAGATCTGTTGCTGGATAATCGCCTTAGTGCTACAGACATCATCGAGACAGACATTGCTCACGTTTTCGTTGCCACAGGTGCACGCTGGAGACACGATGGTTTAGGTCGCCAGCACCCCAAAGGTTTACATGTTTCGGAAAACAGTTTGCCTGTGTACACGCCCGATGATATCTATGCCGGCCAACAACTACCCGAACAAGTTGTTGTTTATGATGATGATCACTATTACCTTGGCGCAGTCATAGCTGAATCTCTGCATGCGTCAGGTCATCAAGTTACTATTGTTACACCGGCGAATTGTGTGTCTGCGTGGACGGAACATACCTTGGAGCAACACAAGATACAAGCGCGTGTCATTAAGCTTGGTGTGCGCGTTATTACAGCGCAGGCATTAAGCTCTGTTAATCACGACCATGTCACGCTCAGTTGTGTTTATACAGAGCAAACAAGGGCTCATCCTGCCGATGCTGTGATTATGGTTACGTCTCGAATCCCCGTCGATTCTGTTTATGACGAACTGCGATCTGCGCAGCTAAGCGGCTCAAGCTCGATTAAAAATATACATCGGGTAGGTGATTGCCTGTCGCCATCTACTGTGGCAGCTGCCGTGTACTCAGGACACCTGGCTGCGCGTGAACTGGGTACTGATGAGAGTCAGTTGATGTTTATGCGAGAGATGGTGCAGCCGTTGAAATAGGTTGCTTCGAACCTACGCTGCACCCACAGCCATAAACTGCTTGCTTGAATTTGTTCGAAATCAAACGTTTAAATCATGTATTCATTTGTTCCTCATTTGTTAATGAAAGCACTTGAAAAAACGCAATAGTATCCCTACATTATTTAGATTGTGGTGTGTCGGCGAACCAGTCTTGTAATGTCTTTCGCCGTGTTATGTATCAGTTTGTATCGCTGTACTGTAGGTAAGTATGTAGTGTGATTGTATTAACATTACAGTCGCTTGAAATTCTAAAATCCATCCTTAGTTTTATTTTCGTAGCCGGCGTCTCGAAGAGAGTTGGCTGCTTAAACTACTTATTGCTTCTTTTGGAGAATAGAAATGAAACTTGATTTAACACCACTTTATGCCAACACAGTTGGATACGATCGATTCGGTTCATTGCTTGACGCTGCTTTCAATGCAGAGCGGCAGGGCGCGGGTTATCCCCCATACGACATAGAACTGGTCGACGAGAACAAATACGCTATTACGCTTGCCATTGCAGGTTTTCAACAAAGCGAGATCGATGTGCAAGTTGAAAAAGGCGTGCTAACAATTCGCGGTAAAAAAGATGAGCCCAAAAAGGATTCACGCTATTTACATCGCGGAATAGCTACGCGCGCATTCGAGCGTAAATTTAATTTGGCCGACCATGTAGAAGTAGTCGATGCTCAACTTGACAATGGTTTGCTGCACATATCGCTGCTTAAGGAAATACCTGAGGCCATGCGACCACGAAAAATTCCGGTTAACGCGTTCGCTACCGAGGCAATAGAAGAAACGGTAGAGAAAAAAGCTTCTTAACCGATGAACTGACTGGCGGGAAGGAGTCCTGCCGGTTAACCGAACTGGCGAGTCATCGCCGGTAATCTCCTCCAAGTGCCTTAACATTCGGCACACTTTATGGCAGCTACCTTTCGGTTGGCTGCCATTTCTTTTTATTAATCCGACAGAGCTGACAGTGAAAGCCGCCCATTATGTGTACGGTTAGCGACACGCAATGTGCTTAACCTGTTATTGTCTGGTCTGTATCGTAAGATGGTTGGCAAAGGCAATGGTTTTGCACGTATCTGACGTCCAATAATAAATGTTTAATAGACTGAAAAAGTGATGTGTAATCTACGTCAAATATTAAGCACAGGTAAGTGCTTGATCATCGTGCCGCTGGTAACATTGCTGGTGACATTATTGTCGGGCTGCAGCTCTGGTGGTTCTGGCGGTGATGAAGCCAGTTCGAATCAAATAAACATCTTGGAAGTTGAAACAGGCAGCGGTGCATTGCTTGTCGATCAACCTGAACTCAACTGGGCTGTCTGTGATAACCGTCGTGAACTGGAGTGTGCGACGTTGCTTGTTCCGCTGGATTATTCCAACCCGGATGGCGAATCAATTAGTGTGGCTATTGCGCGAAAGCAAGCTGATCAAACCACGTCGTCGCGTACACTCATATTAAACCCCGGAGGTCCTGGCGCCGGTGGTATCGAATTTCTAGATGCGATTGTTGAGTTTGGTGTTATTTCCAACACAATGAGAGATACGTTCGACTTTGTCAGTTTTGACCCTCGTGGCATAGGTGACAGTGAGTCGGTAAATTGTGATGTAACTGATCTCTTTGCTCAAAACCTTTACCCTGACAACCGGGTTGATATCGAATTTAATTTTAATTTAGCGACCAGCTTTTCTCAGAGTTGTTCCGAAAGTAATGGCGACTACCTACAACACTTGGGTTCATACAATGTTGTTCGGGATATCAATGAAATGCGCAAAGCGCTTGGGCTTACTCAAATTGATTTTCTCGGATTCTCTTACGGGACTCGCCTCGCCGCGCTTTATATGCAAACGTATCCTCAAAGTACCGGGCGTTTTGTACTCGATGGCAGCATGAAACCCGAGCCTGAAATCGTGCCATTGATTGCCGGCGCCTTGTTACCTGGGCAAGCCAATATCAACGCGCTCGCCGATGCTTGCATTGGTGTGCCCGTTGTTTGCAGTCCAGAGAAATTTGCATCAGATTTACAACGTCGAGTAGACGAGCTTGCAGCAGGACCAGCATCGCAGGAGTCCTCGCTGTTATTTTTGATATTGCAGTTTGCAGCCACAAGCCCAGGTTTTGAACAGATTCTGATTGGAAGTCTGAGCAGATACCTTGAAACTCAAAATGTCGACGAACTTACATTCCTGGATTCAATACTGGGGCTCAGTGAAGCTGCCGAAGGCATGGCGAGCTTGAATGTAACCGCGTTTGTTGCTGTGATGTGCGCAGACGACTCATCACGACCCACAATCGACTCACTGGATGCGTTACGTATCCAGTTCAATGTCGAATCAGACTTGTTGGCGGAAACACTGATGATAAACGCTGGCATGTGCGCAGGCTGGCCAGAATCGATCGACCCAATTCCGCCCATTGCAACTAATCAAGCCCCGCCGTCGTTGGTTATTGGAGGGCCGTCTGACGCCCAAACCCCACTGCTGTTTGCACAGCAAATGGCCGCAGCCGTAGGTGGTCAGTTCTTGCGCTCCGAGCACGAGGGTCATACCACGGTTTTTTCCCCGTTCAATAGCTGCACGAATGCAGCCGTTGAGACCTACTTACTAACGGGTAACCTGCCCA
>CALIMV010000280.1 GCA_938045275.1 uncultured Granulosicoccaceae bacterium | reverse complement strand
TTATGTCGGGTTAGCACAACTGCTACACATACAGTTTGGCATGTTGGGCATACCAAACTTCGGGGTCGTCGGATTTTGGGGCGCTGGAATGTACAGTGTGGGTGTTCTAAACATTCAGTATGACATTCCGTTTATATTTTCAATACTGATAAGCTGTGTACTGCTACTGGCAATTAGTTACCTATTGGGTAAATTAATCCTCAGGCTCAAAGGTCAGGCTATGTTGTGCGCGACATTAGCTTTCAGTGCCATTGTGGCCTTGCTCGTCATAACCGAAAAGTGGCTTACCGAGGGCGTGGTTGGCTTGGGAACAATTAAATACCCGTTTACACTTGGAGCCTCTACCGAATTTGTGTACTTTCTTTTATTGATTGTCACCGTTGCACTACTTCAGATATTAATAAGCAAACTTCACGGTTCTCGATTGGGCCGCTTAATGTTCGCAATTCGTGATAACGAAGAATTAGCCGCCAGTCTCGGAAAGGAGACTTTCAAAACCAAACTTCAAATATTTACAATTACCTGTACGCTAATGGGATTACTAGGCGGACTCTCAGCGCCATTAAATCAATTCCTTACGCCTAACATGCTGGTTCCTGGAGTCACTTTCGCTGTTTGGATAGCACTTATTCTGGGGGGCAAAGAACACACATTAGGCGCTATGTTAGGCGTCTTTATCACTTTTGGATTGTTCGATATTTTAATTGAGATGTATTTACCTGTTTCCCCTGAATACGCAGTAATGGTTCCAAACTTCAAACTCTTTCTGTACGGCGCTGTACTTATTCTTGTTTTAATGTATCGCCCAAGAGGATTGATGGCTGATAGATCTACCAATAAATCTACACGGCGCCATTCATCATGAAAATAAACGTTGATAAACTAAAAAAATCTTATCATCAACGAACCGTACTCGATCTACCATCAGCCGTTTTCGGGCGGCATTCCATTGAAGGCCTAATTGGTCCCAACGGTGCCGGTAAATCAACACTTATGGGATTACTAACACGTAGAATACCTGCAACTGAAGGTTTGATAAATTTTGAGATTGGTGATTCAAAGCACAACTTGATGCCATTGCAGTCACATCAGGTTGCTCAACTCGGGTTACTTAAAACCAATCAAAGGATTCAAGGTTTTGACAAATTAAGTATCCGGAATTCATTACGTTTAGCAGCAACACCAAGCAGCGACGAAACCTTAGCCGGTTTGTTCGACAAGAATCAGCAATCAGAAGAGATTGAAAATGAAATAGATACATATCTTACGAAATTTTCTTTTGATGAACCCGATGGGTTCGCGCGGTCCGCAGGAGAGAAAAAACTACTCGATATACTTAGGTGCTTAATCACAAAACCAAAACTGTTACTCATGGACGAACCAACGGCCGGATTACCAGAAGACGTAACACAATTGGTTATGAATGAAATATCAGACCAAGTTAAGCAGACTAATATTCGAGTTGTAATCGTTGAGCACGACCTGGAATTAATTTGGTCTTTTTGCGAGTACGTACATTTTTTATCTGATGGAGAAATGCTGTTTCAAGGTACTCCTGAGGACGTAAAAGCCAATCGTGTTGTCGCCGAGAAATATCTAGGTCTATAGCCATGCTCAAAGTTGACAAAGTATCGAGTGGGTATGGTGACGTCAAAGTACTTGAAAATATTTCTTTTACCGTAGACAACGAAATATTTTCAATACTTGGCGCCAATGGCGCTGGAAAAACAACGTTACTGAAAACATTGGCGAAACTGCTACCGGTTAACACAGGTTCAATTCAATTATACGATGACGTCATCACTAATACACCAGCCTATGATTTACCTGCCAAAGGACTCGCCTATGTTCCTCAGGAAAACAACGTTTTTCCGGATATGTCAGTGGCAGAAAACTTGTCGCTTGGTGGATTACTCGATCCTCTCTCACGAGACAAGCAACAGGAAGAGATCTATTCTTTGTTCCCAAGATTAGCCGACCGAAAAAATCAACTGGCCGGTAGTCTGAGCGGTGGTGAAGGGCAAATGTTAGCAGTGGGTAGAGCGCTAATGCAGAACCCTAAAATTATTTTACTCGACGAGCCTTCGGCTGGACTATCTCCGAAGCTAGTCGACGCTTTGTTTGAAAAAATCCAGCAAATTCGTCAATCCAGAAACGTCACTATTGTTCTAGCGGAACAAAATGCAGCTAAGGCACTGGAAATAGCCGATCGCGTTTTGGTGCTAAGCCTTGGGAAAATCTTTTTTCTCAAGCCAGCGAAAGACCTGAATACCAAAAGCTTAAAGGAGGCCTATCACATATGAAGACACCAGCTAAGTAGTAATAAGTACGAATAATGCAGCGATAGTAAACAACATGTCATTTTTACAATGCGATTATTGTTGCGAATATATTTATGTACCCATGCGTTTCTACGGTGCATACCACTATTTCAAATTAGATTTGCAAAGAGAGGAATGCAATGAAAATACTATTTAAGCAAACATCTGTTGCGTTGATCATAACAGCGTCAGCAACCCTTTCAATTTCTGTGCAGGCCGAAGATGATATCCGCGTTGGCCACCTGACCTACCACACTGGCGAGTACGGTGGATTTGGTGAATTCTTTGATGCTGTTACCGATTTCAGTCTTGAAGTAATAAACGAAGACCCGCCTTTGGGTAGAAAAATGGTTCCCATACATCAGGATATCGGTACCATTGGTGAGGCTAGAGCAGCTAGAAAACTAATTGATAGCGAAAATGTCGAGGTTCTGCTAAACGCCGCACATAGCTACATGTCTTACCGCGACTACGTGCTAGAGAAAGTAGCTGGAGACAATCTACCGCTTATGCCATCGGTACACGGTGGTGCTATAGAAGCTGAGTATGGTGGCAAAGTGGAAGAGCCTTTATTCCGTGGCTCACCGATGGATTCAGCACAGGGTGCAGCAGCGTTATTGCATGCAAAAAATGCCGGCAAATCTTCCGTTGTGTTGGTTGCAACAGAAGCGGCAGGCTCACAACTGCAAAAAAATGCAGCAGTCAAAGCAGCCGATAAGCTGGGATTAGAAATTCTTGGAGCCGTTGATATTCAACCCAACCAAGCGGATTACCGAGGTGTAGTTTCTAAAGTGGGTGCTATGGAACCAGACGCAGTCATTGTATTTTCCGCACCGGCTGATGGCGGCGCTTTTGTAAAAAACGCAGCAGAGGCTGGAAATTCATGGTTCATCATCGGCACCAGTGAATGGCAGGAACCCGGTTTTATCTCTAGCGCCACAATGAACGCCGTCGAAAAACATGAAGAAGTCGTACTGGCAGCATTCTCCAATGCCGAAGGTCCTGCCTGGGAGGCTTACAAACCACTGGCAGAAGGCTCGCAATACGCTGAAGCTATTGGTGATGTATCTAACTCCTATGCTATTCAATATTTCGACCTGCTGGTTGCAACAGCCTTAGCCATTGAAAAAACCGGCACTATCGAGGCAGGTAGCTGGACAGACGCTATGTTTGAAGTAACGTCGGGCGAGGGCGAAGTCGTGCATACCTATGCAGATGGCATTGCTGCATTGCGCGCTGGTAAAGAGATTAACTACGACGGCGTAACAGGCACCATGGAATATACCGATACCGGTGTGGTTGCAGGCATATTCGGCATTTTCAAATGGACATCAGAAGAAGACCTTGAACGTGTCGCACTTGCCGATGGAAAAGCGGTACTGGAATTGGATCAATGAGCCGTAGGTACGCAAAGTTGGATTAATGATATTGCCACGAATCTGTTTAAAAATAAGATTTGTATCGAACGAGATTTAAGCAGACTCGTGGCAACGCCTGAACATATCAACCGTAACGTAAATAGTTCGATGCAACTAATCGATATACAAATAAAAATAACGATCAACACAATCTGGTACAGAATATGAGCAACACCGCCGTTGATTCACGCTTTCATGACTTGATTGCTGAATTTGAGCCTGTACGCCAATTAGGTACCGGCTATATTTTCACTGAAGGGCCACTGTGGCATCCGCTGGAAAAGCACCTCTTATTCTCCGACATGCCTGGCGATGTACGCCGTAAGTGGCAGAATGGTCTCGTCACAGAAGTGTTGCGTCCGTCAAACATGGCCAACGGTCTGACCTACGACTCGAAACTCAATCTACTGGCATGCGAGCATGCCAGCTCGTCGGTGGTTCGCTTCAATACTGACGGCACTCGTGAAACACTATGTACCCACTTTGAAGGTAGAGAGCTAAACTCTCCTAACGATATTGTCGTTGGCAAAGACGGCGGCATCTATTTCACCGATCCTAATTTTGGCCGCCAACCTCATTTCGGTGTGGAGCGTCCTGTTCAACTTGGTTTCCAAGCCGTATATCGGTTGCCACCTGGCCATCGTCCCGGCGATGAACCGCAACTGGTCACAGACCGCTATTTGTTCAACCAACCAAACGGTTTGTGCTTTAGCCCCTGTGAACGCTGGATGTGGGTCAATGATACCGATCAAGCCAATATTCGCATGTTCGATATTGCTGAAGATGGCCGATTGACAAACGAACGCCTTTTCGCCTCTGGCATCAAAGAAAGCACACGCGAAGGTGTACCCGACGGTATGAAAGCCGACCGAAATGGCAATGTCTATGTAACAGCTCCTGGGGGTGTGTGGGTATACAGCTTTCAGGGAGATAAACTTGGCGAAATAGGTGTGCCAGAAAAATCAGCCAATTTACATTGGGGTGGCGATGATTGGGAAACGCTGTTTATCTGCGCTAGCACGTCTGTGTACTCCGTTAAAACAAAAGCGCAAGGGCGAATAGAGCCGTTTATGGTTAGCGAAAAACAAACCGGCTACGGCAGTTCGCGAGAAGCTACTTCAAATACTAGCAATGCCACACCCACACCACACGCAGTCCACCATCCTGCTACCGCTCTTGTGCCAAATCGCACAGCGCTCATTCTTCAAGATTTGCAAAACGATGTCATGATCGATGGTGGTGCCTTTGCTGCAACCGGCTCCCCTCAACACGCGCGCGAACAAAATGTGGTTGCCAATGCCAAAGCGCTGGCCGATGCTTGCCGGGCAAAAAATATTATGGTTATTCATGTCTGGATGGTTCTGGAACCTGGCCATCCGTACCTGTCCCAAAACGCCCCCCTTTATCAGGGCTTAAAAGATGAAAATGCACTGGTCCGCGGAACCTGGGGTGTTCAACCAGCTCAAGGGCTCGAAGCTATGTCAAGTGATATTGTTGTGGAAAAAATGTCGATGAGTGCGTGGGAAACATCACGCCTCGAAAGTTACTTAAGACACGCGGGCATCGATACTATTATTAATTGCGGTGCCTGGACCAACATGAGTGTAGAGCACACGGCTCGTACTGGTGCTGATAAGGGTTTTCGGATTGTGCTACCAGAAGATGCCTGTTCAACCATGAACGCGCAATGGCACCGCGCATCGATAGACTATGCAATGACTAATGTTGCTGAAGTAACCAATACTCAAGCCGTCATTGCCCAACTCAAGTAGCGGCATACATAATTAAAATACTGAAAATTGAACAGCGCAAGCGGTTCGAAAAGCTATAAGCACTTACCGCTTTAAACCTGTTCCCAAGGCAGACCATCAAAGCGCCAACCGCATATGGTGCCACGATGGTGGTTGTCGTCTAATGGGCCCTCAAACCCCTCTTTAATAACAAAAACATCTGTTAAACCATCTTCCATCAGCGCTTTTGCAGCATCGTCACTGCGATTGCCACTGCGGCAAATAAGAATAACGGGAGCATTGCCACATGCCTCACCACTGACACGGCCCAGTAAGAGACGACGCACATCCCTGACAAAATCCGGGTTGACATCCCAGTCTGGTTCATCAATCCATGGAACATGCATAGCGCCCTTGGGGTGCCCAATCATAAGAAATTCCATATCTGAGCGCACATCAACAAGCAGGGCGCTGGGATTGTCCTGCATTAGCTGGTAGGCCTGTTTGGGCGTCAGTGAGTTAATGTCGTTTTTATCGCTCATTGCAGGCTTCTTCGTTAATATTGAGTTGATATTATAAGCTTGTGAGTGCCGTACTGAACCAATTCATTTATCGTTCCAGTCGGCTCTAAACGCTTCAAATTTCACTGTTGTTCCACTGTTATATTTATCTTGTATTAGTTTTTTCACAATATAGGCTTATTCACAGCAATTTAACTGCTGCCTTGATGCTCATTAAAACGTTCAATTGAACGCTCAAGAGCGGAAACACCAGCGGGCACGTCAACTTTGTGGCCAAGAGTTTGAACACTCGCACCGAGTGCGTGCAATGCCCGAAATATATTATGAGCTCGAGCTTGTTCCCCCATTTGACCGATACGCACAATGTTTGCGCCAAACGAGCCGGAAATTTCCACCCGGTATACCGACGACATCATTTGGAGTAACTTTTTTCCTTCCATGCGTTCAGGTATATTGATGCCAACTACCGAATTTAATCGGTGGGGTTCGTCGATAAATAAAGTCATCCCCATGGCTTCAATGCCAGCCTGCAATGATGTAGAAGAACGGGTATGCCGTGCAAATCTAACAGGCAGTGTTTCAGAACAAATCAATCGCAGCGCTTCGTGAATCGCAAGCACACCTGAAACGGGTGCAGTATAGTGGTACGACTTGCCATACCAAAATTTATCAGCCAGTCGCGCATCAAGACACCAGTGCTGCATTGGTTTAATTCTCTCTCCAATGGCTTGCCAGGCGCGCTCTGAAAAAGCCACCAGCGACACACCAGGTATGGAAGAAAGTCCTTTTTGTCCACCTGTAATCACCGCATCGATATCCCAGTTATCCATTTCCAAAGGCATTGTGCTTAGCGTACATACAGCATCAACCACAATCATGCACTCATGGGCGCGTGCCAGCTTACAAATCTCGGGTAGTTCGTGATTACAAACAGTATTGGACGTTTCGCCCTGCACAATAGTTAATATGCGTGGCTGATAACGAGTTATGTATTCTCGAACGCTTTCTACCGTTACGG
>CALIMV010000279.1 GCA_938045275.1 uncultured Granulosicoccaceae bacterium | reverse complement strand
ATTTCTATTCGTAATGTGATCATGAACGTTAGCTCTGTTTTATGGGATCGAAAAATACTCAACGAATCGCTCGATCAAATAGGCGACAATTTGTACGAATTGAGTTTAGTGGGCGACTGGCGTATCTATCTTGAAGCACTTGGGAAAAAAGGACGCTCGGTTGCATACATTGCGGATTCATTGAACGTGCATCGTCGCCACGAAGGCGGAGTAACACAGTCACTTGACTCACAAGCACATTTAAAGGAAATAGCGGGAATGCATGCTTTGATCACTGAAATGATCGATGCTGATCACACCCATAACGCAGCCATGGAAGATTACATTGAGGAGCTGCGGGTGCAATTTAATAACAAGCCTTCTAAAAGCAGAAAAGCGGCGTAACAGTTTTAATAGGTATTAAAAGCGAATGACAACCAAAAATAACAATGTCGGTGTAAAGCCAGATATATTTATCACAGGAGTGATGAAAGGTGGTACAACGATTTTGCACGACTATATTTGCACGCACCCAAAAATTGCCGCTGGAAAGCAAAAAGAGATTCACTATTTCTCATTGTTTTATGCCAAGGGTTCGAAGTGGTACGAAGACCACTTTTCTAAAGTTCCGGACAATTGCCGTGCTGTTGATGCCAGCCCGACTTATTTTGATACCACTAACACAGCGCAAATACCCAGGCTGATTAACGCTTACTCGCCAGATCCGCGCGTAATTGTTATTACCCGAGATCCTGTTATTCGTGCGATATCACAATTTATACACCTAAAGGTAACCACTGCCGCACCTGCTTTAAAAGATGTGGATATCGATGATTTCTTCGCCCAGGACTTTAACGACGCATACCGACAAAGCACAACCTTGGGTTACTACCTTAATTTGGTATTGGGATTTAGTTTGTATACTCGAAAATTTCTGACTTATCGACAGGAATTCGAAAAACATCAGCTACTGGTGTTGGACAACGACGAGCTGCGCCAAACGCCAGAACATGTTATGGAAAAAGTGTTCACATTTTTGGATGTTGACTATGTGCACAGCGATATGTTCGGTGTTGAGAAGTTTTCCAACGGATCTGCATTGAATAAAATATCGCTGGACAGTTACAACAAATTAGCTGAATTTTTATACCCAGATTACAAACGATACTGCCATCAGGCAGGAATACCTTATCGAGAGGCTAAATATGATGACGAGCAAAAAGCAAGCATCGGCTAAAGCCTCTGGCGCTGAAGCAGGTCAGTCTACTGAACGTGTTCAAACGGATGAAGGTGATCAGATATCTGACCATGTTCAATTGAATGAACACAGTAAGATAAAGGATGCTGATTGTGAAATTGAGAATGCCGCTCGACCAAAATTAACAATGGTTAGTAACAACGCAGACTTCGCTGGGCAAACAGAAACCAAATTAAATTCAGATATTCTGGCTGAAAACAATGTGCGGGCCGAACAGGCAAATCAGTCAAACCCTGGCGCAAAAGCAATTGCGGAAGCTAAGTCAAAATCTGACACCCAGCCACAAGCTCCTGCAACAAACGCTACCAAAGCCACCGCTGTTTTAGCGGAGAAGCTGGTGCACGAAGGTGATGATGGTTGGCTCTTTCTTGTAGCGGGGTCAAATCATGTCCTCAACATGTATCAGCACAAATCCTCATTTACGCCAACCATGGCAAAAGCTTGGGTAAAACTGTTGAAAGATCGCTCTAAGCGATTTTCGTCTAAGGGAATCCAATACTTGCACTTGCCCGCACCAGAAAAGCTAACGGTGTTGCACAAGTTCTATCGCGGTAAAATTGAGAACATTGAAGGTAGTCCGATTCACCAAATGGCGAAAAACCACGCTGCGGATATACCTTGTTTGGTGAATGTACTACCCCTGTTTGCAAAGCAAGTTGATAAGACACTACTGTATTGGAAGACCGATACTCACTGGTCATTCTGGGGCTGCTTTTCAGCCTATCAACTCTTGTGCGCGCGTATGGGTGTAAAACCCAATACTGACTTATTACAGTACCCTTACTCAGAAGGGCCGGTGTTGTTTGACTTAGGCGCTAAGCTTGAGGACCCTATCAAGGAAACTGGTCGGTTTTATCAGCTAACGCAAAATGCTCAACGTAGTTATGCGAACACCATGGTTCGTTATAAAGAAGAGCAGGGGTTGATCAATGAGGCCAACCTGCACGTTGGGTCGTCAGTGGTATACCGAAACAAATCTGAGAATGCCGTTGACAAGTGCGTTATGTTGTTTGGTGATTCTTTCTCTGAATATCGAGATCATTTGCTTACTGGCATGTTGGCAGAAACGTTCAGAGAGGTTCACTTTGTCTGGAATGGCAGTATCGATTACAAGTATGTTGACAAAATCAAGCCTGATGTCGTAATAACTGAACTTGCAGAGCGTTTTATGACGCGTATTCCTGACGATAAATTCGATGTTCAGGCTTTTGCTGCTGAACGGCTAGCGGCGTTTACGCCTGGTAAAAATTCGGAACAGCAATCCGGAAAGTTTGCAAGGCCAAGCCCTGCAATTAACGAACAAGTCATTATGCCCTCAGAGGCCTATCATTTACATCCGCCAAAAGTTGTGCAAAAAGACTGTAAAAATGCGGGTAGTGATAAAGTCATGAAAACCACGCCAATTCGTTTACTGGATGTAAAAAAGGCCAAAGTTTTTTTTACCGGTGATAAGTTGCTGGTGCGTGCGCAGGGTGGCGAGATGGTAAAACGCTACGGTGTTACTGATCAGGAATTTAATGCTTTGCCTTGGAGCGAACACCGAGAATTGCATGGCACTGCGCTAATGTTGGGTGACTCTATGGGTGCGCATTGCTACTATCACTGGATGCTGGATTTACTTCCAAAGTTAGGAATAGTGGAAAAAGCGGGTATCAAGTTGTCGTCTATTGATCATTTTCTTGTGCGAGAGATGAATGACTCATTTCATAAACAAACTCTTGAACGTCTTGGTATCGATGCAGCCCGCATAGTTCAAACCAGGCACGATAATCATGTCGAGTGTGAGCGATTGTTAATGGTCAAATTTGATAACGGTATAAATTTGAAAATGAATCGTTTTATACCTAATTGGATGAAACATTTATATCCACCTGTATACCCGATTCGCGATCGAATAAAACTCTATATCAGCCGACCTGCTGGTGTACGACGAGGTGTAGCGAACGAACAACAATTGTTCCCGATTCTCAGGCGGGCCGGCTACACCATTAAGTCGATGGAAGGCATGTCAGTCCTGGAACAGGCGCAATTGCTTTCACGCGCCGATGTACTTGTTTCCCCGCATGGCGGAGCACTAACCAATATGGTTTTTTGCAAGCCAGGGATAAAAGTAGTGGAGCTCTTTGGTCGGCATGTGTACCCGTTTTACTACGGGCTTGCTCAAATGTGCGGCCACGAATATCACGCCATTGTTGAAAACACGGAGGATTATCCACGGCTGATACAATATGCCGAGGCCAGCAAAGTCGGGGCTGCCAAATTTCAGAAGTTGACACGCGCAAAGAGTTTTAACGTAGATCTTGATGTGTTTAAAGCAACACTCGACGCCGTGGAGCATTAATAGGGAAGGTCGTATGGAGGCATCCATGAGCACCATCACCAAGCACCAGAGGTACTGGTGTGATCATGTTTTAGCGGCACCGCGTTCTATGGCACGATCGTCTAGTACGCCACGTTGCGCAATCTCAAAACCAAAGATATCTACAAAATCGACTGGTGTTAACGTCGTTGTGAAGCTTTCCGAACCAGCTTTTTAGGCTCGTCCACCAAGAATATTTCGACCGAACCTCCCCGGCCACGAACCTGCTCTGTGTGCTGCGGCAAATCCGAATGTTCAATTTGAGCATTTCGCAAAACCGCCTCAGACACAACCAGCAAGGTGTTATATTTTTTGGTAAGTGCCTCCAGGCGTGCAGTAATGTTGATTGTATCCCCAACAGCACTCAGCATTGGCGTATCAGGCGGCCCCATTGTTCCGACAATGGCCTCGCCACAATGAATTCCAATACCAAACTTTAGCGGCTGAGCCATCTCCTCACACAACCACACATTCAATTCTTTAATTCTATTTTGAATTTCGATAGCACCGGCAAGAGCATCGGTACACCCCACTTCCAGACTGGTGTTCAGGCCGTACAGCGCCATTAACCCATCACCATTAAAACTTGCGTAATGACCATTGGTCGCCTGCAGGGCATCAGACAACTGGCTAAAAAATTGGTTTAGAATAAAAACCACATCAAAAGGTAGTTTTTGTTCGCCCAACCGGGTGGAGCCGCGCATATCCACAAACATACAAACCACCTGCTGTTCATGACCTACTACGCCGGTCACCTCGCTAGCATCTTTCGCATTACTGTTGGGTTGGAGCAACGGAGTTATTGTTAAAGCCTTCACAGGTCGAATTTGGCAGGCAAGTCGCACATTGGGCTCGGCGCCCACGCGTTGTAATGCGCTAGACTCTAATTTACTGGGTTGTGGTAATTCGGATTTACCTGGAGCGACCCTCACTCGACAAGTTGTACACCGTCCTCGGCCACCACAAACTGCTGTGTGTGGTATCCGAGCCTCCCGTAGTGCTTCAAGTACCGATTGACCGCGACGACCCTTTATCGTTTTGCCAGATACGGTGTGAATGACACTAAAACTTCCTCTGTATCGATTTATTTGACTACGTATGAATCGATACAAAAGCATTGCCAAGACCATCAACACAAATGCGATCAATACCTGATCGCCCAAGCTTTGTAAAAACTCACGTGACTCGGGGCTGACTTGATTTGCTGTGTTGTCGACGACGGCAGGCGTTGCAGGGTATGCCTGAACTTGGTCACTTTCAATGCCAGCTCGAGAGAGGCCCAATATAGCCAGCAATGGAATAAGCAGACACAATGGATACAAGACTGGTATGCATGCCCGGTACCCGGGTTTGTGACGAAGCCAATAATGAACGCCAACCGTCATATGCGTCCAGGCAACCACTACTAACGCTATTTGCCGAAAAATCCTTTCTGGGTCATTCCATATTCCGGTAACCACTTGAGTGTAATCTCTTTGTACATCAAGTAGTAGGTATGCCCCTCGCGTGCCGATCACATGACTTACCAGTAGCCATGGCAATAGCAAGCCTAACCCAATCTGAACAAAATTCCAGATCGGCATTCGCAGGCTTCGGCGCCTGTACAATGAAACGAACATCAAAACGATGTGCACGGTAAATGCTGAGTAGAGCATGACGCTGAGCAGCGGTATCGACCATATACCAAATAATATGGACCCCATTGAGTCCATCGCGGCCAAAGACAGGAGGCCCAGACCTGCGTTGAGCAGATGCAGTACCAGAAAAAACGCTATAAACAGCCCACTGTAAAGTCTGAGCCTGTATTCCAGTTTTTCGTTCATAGCTTCACTAGTGGCCTATGCACATGATGCGGTCGGGTAAGCCTCGAACGCTATTTTGTTCTTTATCGGCTCAACTTTGATGACTGCGCGCCATTAAATTGACTAATCATTATGTTGCAGTGAATGCCATAAAAATCGCCTCGTTAGAACCTAAGTTACCTGTTGTTGTTCATTTCACAGTAGTCAGACAGATTATGAGACTGACAACAATGGTTGCAATATAGCGATGCAAGTCGCACTATCTGTCACAATTCCCGGCTTATAACTGGCTTGCAAATTGCTCCAGTCAACCTGTTGCCAGTATTCAGCATACCGTGCATTTATGACAAACTCTGTTGACCAGCGACTTTGCGTCTATATTTATTGGGCTGCAGTTGTATAATTTCGGCTCTCTATTATTACACTTAATTTTTGGATAACTTTTACACATGAATGACGTCGCGTCCACACTTGGTAGCCTTGTTCGCAAGCGCGTTTTAGTTACTGGAGGAGCCGGTTTTTTAGGGTCTCACCTTTGTGATCGTTTACTGGCAGAAGGCAACGACGTCATCTGCATGGACAATTATTTTACTGGTAATAAACAGAACATCGCCCATCTGTTGGATAATTCTGCCTTTGAATTATTGCGCCACGATGTGACCTTTCCGATCTACCTTGAGATAGACGAAATCTATAACCTGGCATGCCCAGCGTCGCCAATTCATTATCAGCATGATCCCGTGCAGACTACTAAAACCAGTGTCCATGGTGCAATCAACATGTTGGGTCTTGCCAAACGTACAGGTGCAAAGATTTTTCAGGCGTCAACCAGTGAAGTTTATGGTGACCCTAAAGTGCATCCGCAAACCGAGGGTTATTGGGGACACGTTAATCCGATTGGTTTTCGCTCTTGCTATGATGAAGGTAAGCGTTGCGCTGAAACTCTGTTTTTTGACTATCGTCGACAGCACAACCTGCGTATCAAAGTAGGTCGAATTTTCAATACCTATGGTCCTCGCATGCACCCCAGTGACGGTCGGGTAGTGTCTAACTTTATTATGCAAGCGCTCACAGGAGAAGACATCACCATCTACGGTGAAGGTGACCAAACTCGCTCATTTTGCTACTGCCTGGACCTGATCGACGCATTCCATCGAATCATGGCAACTGACGACTCTTTCACAGGACCGGTAAATATTGGTAACCCGGATGAATTCACAATACGTCAATTGGCCGAAAAAGTGCTGGAAATGACTGACTCAAAGTCAAAGCTGGTATTCAAAGAATTACCCAGTGATGACCCGACCCAGCGAAAGCCAGATATATCCTTGGCGAAGAAAGAACTGGATTGGGAACCAAAGGTCAAGTTGGAACAGGGTCTTGAGAAAACCATAGAATACTTCGACACTCTTTTAAAAGGTGGTAAGCCAAAAACGGAGGTCGCAGTTTAAAGCTAGCGGAGCAACGCAAAACCATGAAAGGCATAATTCTGGCAGGTGGTTCGGGTACACGATTACACCCAATAACGCAGGTAGTTTCCAAGCAGCTTCTGCCAGTTTATGACAAACCCATGATTTACTACCCGCTTTGCACACTTTTGCTCGCGGGCATCAAAGATATTTTGCTTATTTCAACCCCGCGTGATGTACCCATTTTCCAGGAACTATTGGGTGACGGCAGCAAGTGGGGTATCAATCTAACCTACACAGTACAGCCATCTCCAGATGGTCTGGCGCAAGCATTTATTCTTGGAGAAGAGTTTATTGGCAACGATCCTGTTGCATTGGTGCTTGGTGATAATATTTTTTATGGTCATGATATGACCAGTCTACTAAAAAGTGCAGCTGGCAACGAACATGGTGCAAGTGTATTTGCTTATCGTGTAAGCGATCCCGAGCGCTATGGCGTGGTTGATTTCGACAGAGACGGTAAAGCACTGGGTATCGAAGAGAAACCTAAGAAGCCAAAGTCTAACTATGCGGTTACAGGCCTCTATTTCTACGACAACCAGGTTGTCGATATTGCCAAAGACATTAAGCCGTCTGCGCGAGGTGAGCTTGAAATTACTGACGTTAACCAAGTGTATTTGCAACAAGATCAGCTTCGAGTCGAATTGATGGGTCGCGGGTACGCCTGGTTGGATACTGGCACTGGTTTCTCTTTACTGGAAGCTGGGCAATTCGTTGAAACATTAGAGCGTCGTCAAGGACTGAAAATAGCCTGTCCTGAAGAGGTATCCTGGAGAAATGGTTGGATTGATGACGGAGAGCTGATGTCATTGGCTGCGCCATTGATGAAGAACAACTACGGCAAATACCTGCAAAATTTATTACTTGAGCTTGACGACAACGTTGTTCCGTTACGAAAAGCCAGTTAATTTAAATTGAACATACGTTATTGAACATAAGTCAATTAAAGACAAAACCCAATATCGCACACTTTAGAAAAAACTTTGTGCAGGATGAGTCTTAAACCGTTCAGGGCCTGGATACAGACTGAAAATAGTAGCGTATTCAATTCCTCAATGTTTACCCAAAAGTATATCCCAAATGTATATCCCAAAATCTGATCAGGACACTGGTCAGATCCATTCGGCTATTTAATCCTCAACCGTCCTTTGCCAGCAAGGTCGGCTTCAGTGAACAATGCCGAGCCGCCAGGGAACAACAACACGAACCGCTTTAACTTGCAGGTGGATTAGGTACCGTTTCCATTGTTATTTCCGCCACTAAATCAAACACTAAATCCAATTAATACGTTGTTTTTATGGCTTATATCCTGCATTTGTAGCTGGTATCTATCTGAGGACAGATCCTTGGCTGCTGCACAATCTCAAAAAAACGCAATGACCACCGCTCAGTCCGCTGTCACTGCGCCTGCGACAGCTGGTGAGACGATTATGGTGAATCAGCCCGCTTCCAAAGTAAAGCAAAGCAGCGTTGATGAAACAGTATCTGAGCTGGAGAAAAACACGGTCAAACGCGTGGTGGATGAAGTCGTCTTATTGATGGGGCACATTCATGATTCCAAGCAGGAGATCATTGCGCGTGGCATTCCGTTTCATTCAGTGAACGTGCTGGTTGAACTGGGTGCACAAGGAAAAACAGAAGAACAGGCCAAGATGTTCAAGACCGCATTGGAATCATCGGAAAAACAATATGGTCCAGCGGCGATTACGGCGGAAAAACTCGACAAGCATTTGAAAGCACTGGTTGGGCTGGAGAAAGATTTGGGACACGCCAGACAGGTTGGTCGCCAACAAGGTTTGGACATGAGTTCAATTAACTACCTTACTCTGATTATTCGTCAAAATCCTGGAGACGGTGGGGAGAAAACCATTAATACTTTTCTTGCATACGCCAAGGCGTGTGACATTCCGTTGCATCGTATAAATGAAATTTGCAATGACATCACCGCAGGTCCCAAGTCTGTTTTACCCGATATACCGCGTGATGATTCACCGAATATTGGTCATTGGGCAAAGAAGAAATTGATTACCGATATCCTGGTCGGTTGCATGCTGGCATTGCTGGCGTTTACCCTGCTTACGTAGCATCGCATCGTTGTGTTAGCGAATGTTTCAAATAACCTTGCAGTGCCAAACCCGAAAATTGCCGTGGTTTTCTCACGTGGCATTCGCGCACTGCGTCATTTGTGCGTACTTGCCGACGTAGACCGTGTTGTTTCACCCGGCGAAATGCGGCTACAACAAATCAAGCCTGCTTGTGTGCTGGTGTGGGGTAGAAAGTCTAACACTGAGGCGGCATTGAAATTTGCGGCCAAACATAATGTGCCAGTGCAATACCTGGAAGATGGATGGATACGATCAAGTGCAGCAAACCCACATTCCAGAACGTGTTACTCCATACTCAAAGACAATACGGGTGTGTACTACGACAGCGGTGCGCCTAATGATCTGGAAAATTTGTTAAACCTCGATGATGCGCAGTTTAATAAAACCGCGACTCCTGATTGCATTGCATATGCAAAACGATGCCGCGAACAGCTAGTACGAAATAATATTACCAAATACAATTTTACATCGCGTCAAGCAGTAACACGAGTTGATACAAAAATACCGCAAGTGTTGGTCATTGATCAAACCCGTGGAGATGCATCGGTTCTTTATGGTGGTATGGATGCTACTGGTTTTGAGCAAATGTTACATGCAGCCATTAGTGAAAACCCTGGCGCGCACATTACCGTGCGAATCCATCCCGATGTCGTCAGTGGTCGTCGTCAGGGGTACTTAAAAGAACTGGCCATAAAACTTAATATAGCTATTAGTGCGGCAGCAGTTAATCCGCTGCATTTGCTGAAACAAGTTGATAAAGTTTATGTCGGTACATCACAACTGGGCTTTGAGGCTCTGTTATGCGGTAAACAGGTGGTTGTTTTTGGTCAGCCGTTTTATGCTGGCTGGGGGTTAAGTGATGACCGATCACCCGTATCCCGGCGTGTTAGAAAACGTTCCATCGATGAACTTTTTTACGCAAGTCATATTGCTTATGCCCGCTACTGCAACCCGGTAACCGGCAGTCCCTGGCAATTGCATGAATGCCTTGACCACGTGATTCTGCAAGTGGGTATGTTTGAAAAAAATGCTCAGCATTTTGAGTGCCACGGAATCACGCCTTGGAAGCAGAAGTATATTCGGCAATATTTGCGTTCTCCAGATGGATCAGTTCGTTTTGGTGCCAGTAACACGCGACACAATGCCACTAGTAATGCAGAATTAACCAATAAAGAACTAACTAATTCAGAACCAACCAATGCAAAACTAACCTGGGGCTTTAGAGCGTATGGCGACTTAAAACCTGATTCTAAGCAGAGCGTTAATGGCGAGCCACTGTTTCGCGTTGAGGATGGCTTTTTACGCTCAATGGGCCTTGGCTCTGATTTCAATGCACCTGCGTCTCTGGTGATTGACAAGCGCGGTTTGTATCTCGACCCGGCCCGCACAAGTGACTTAGAGAAGCTATTGAGCGACTATGAGTGCACTCCAGCTGACATTTTACGTGCTGTATCGCTAAAAAAGCTCATCTTATCGGCGCGCCTGTCGAAGTATAACGTAGGGACAAAAAGTAATTTAACGTTACCTTCCGATGGTGAGCCACATTTGCTGGTCGTTGGTCAGGTTGAAGATGATGAATCGATAAGGCGTGGCTGTGACAAGATTCACAAAAACGCGGATTTATTGAAAATCGTTCGTGCTGCCAATCCAGATGCCTGGATTCGGTATAAGCCACATCCGGATGTGGTAGCTGGTAACCGTAAAGGTGCGATCGATGATCAAGTGTTACGTGAGAATGCCAATGCGATAGATGTTAACGCGTCAATTGTTGATTGCATTGAGGCATGTGATGAATTACACACGATGACATCTTTGTCGGGCTTTGAAGCGTTAATTAGAGGAAAACGGGTGGTGACCTACGGGGCTCCATTCTACGCAGGTTGGGGCCTTAGTGAAGACCATCAACCCATAGAACGACGGAAACGTCGTAGAACGTTGGATGAACTGGTTTACATGGCCTTAATAGCGTATCCAAGATACGTTGACATTGAAACCGGAGAATTCACTACTCCAGAAGATCTGGTGAGAACAATAACAAGCCGTAGAGCAATGAACAATAATAAAACCAGCGGGTGGTCCGCAAGGCAAGTCAGTAAGGTGGCGAATATCGTCAAGGGACTAAGATATGCGCCGTGATGTGTTGTTATTACAAGGCCCGATAGGACCGTTTTTTTCGCGATTAGCAGAAGATTTAGTTGATCGCGGATTTAATGTTCATAAGGTTAATTTAAATGGGGGCGACAAGTTTTTTTACAGTCGGCCCGGCGCGATTGACTACACTGGTAAAGTAAAACACTGGAACGCTTTTCTGGAACGACTTATCATCAACAAGAATATTGGTCGTATTTATTTGTTTGGTGATTGCCGCATTTATCATCGCATTGCACGAGAAGTAGCGAAACGCAATCACGTTCGAGTGTTTGTTTTCGAAGAAGGGTATATCAGGCCTAATTTTATTACGCTGGAGGAAAATGGCGTAAACGGTCATTCGCCCATGGTGAAAAAAAGCTTTGCGTTGCCAAAAACATTACAACCAAAAAAACAGGAAGAAACTCTTTCTGTCAACGTGTTCTCATTGGTCGCAGTTTATGCAATTGTGTACTATCTGACTAGCAAATTTCGTCGACGTTTGTTTCCCGATTATCAGCATCATCGTGATTTTCGCTTAGTGGCTGAGGGCTATCACTGGATAGTGTCTGGCATTCGAAAATTGCGCTTTGGACGCAAAGAACGTCGCGTGCTCGAAAACTTGCTGCCAGAATTTGATGGCAACTACTTCGTGTGCCCGCTACAGGTACATTGCGATATGCAAGTGGTTGTTCATTCCGACTACAATTCAATTGAGCATTTTATTGGTGACGTACTGACATCTTTCGCAAAGCATGCTCCGACTAATAAAGCGATTGTATTCAAACATCACCCGCTTGATCGTGGTTATACCGACTACACAATTCTGTTTAATAATCTGGTCAGCGAGCTTGGGCTGCAGGGCAGAGTATTCTATGTTCACGATTTATGCTTGCCCACCTTGTTGAAGCATGCTCAAGGAACCGTGGTTATCAATAGTACGGTTGGTATGTCTTCGTTATTTCATGGCACACCGGTCAAGACACTGGGTAAGGCGATATACGATTTGGCTGGTATTACTTATCAAGCATCTCTCAAATCCTTCTGGAAAAATGCCGGAGAGATTGACCGAGATATGTTTCACCATTTACGCAACTACCTGGTAGTAGAAAACCAGATTAATGGCAACATGTATAAGGTTTGGGACAAAGAATCTGCGTCTGGGTTAATCTGGTCAGACAAACTGTTGTCTGAACACACCTACACCGAAGAGCGAGTCGATAAACCAACACAAACACCGAAACTACGCTTAATTGCTGGACTCGATGTCAGTCAAACTGGTGAGGATGGTTCGGAAGACACAAAAGCGGCTTAGTATTGTAAGGCTCGCTGCTGGATTGTTGCTGTCTTATTGTTTTTCGACTTCAGTCAATCAGGGTGTCAACTGAGGTAAGGCGTTATGGCGTTGAACCGTTGTGCCCAAGTCGCAACGTTTTTAGGTCGTCGACATAACACGAATGACTTCGTTTAAGGTAATTCTTCCAGATTTTGCCAGAGACATCAGCTGTCTTTGCAAATAGTTGATTTGCTCGTGGTCTGTTGACGTAACCGACCCTGCATTCGGAAACAGATAGTCCGATTCATCGCGATGGACGATATCAAATACCGCCGCTGGTGCTCCTTCACCCGTTGCAGAGCAAACATCACAGCCTTTCGCTGTTCTGAATTGTTCTCTATTGCCATCAGCTAACCAGCCAATCACATTTTCAGTTACTGGCGTTCGTAGTTGTTCCAGCCAATCTTGCTCACGCTCATTCAATGTGGCCTGTTCGCTGCAATGCAAACAATTGGTGCGAACAGGGTAGTGGCTGATTACACTGGTAACAGAGTGATGCAGTGGTTCATGACGAGCGATGCTTGAGTTTAGCAAGTGAATAAAATCGGCAGCACGGTTGACTTGCAGCGCCTGAACGGCCAGACCACCTCGATTACTATTATCGGCGATCTGTTGATGAAACTTCCTGGGTACAGTTGCATGAATCAATAAAGTGTCGTAACGGGTGTTGAGCGCGTTTTGCCAGATGTCAGAGCATGTTTTATTGTCATGTGATCGCATATCGATTTGTGTGGTTCTGGGTACACTGTAGCGATGACGGTCGTGAATAGAGAGCAGTTTGCGATCAGGTGATATCAGGTCTTGGTTTATAGCCAGCAATAAGTCATTGAGCATGACAAGCTCTGGGCTTGTCAGCACAATCATGCCGTGTTGCTCGTCTAAGCGTAAACGCAATTCAAGCAGTTGGGCCGGAGTGAATCCTATTTCTTCGAGCTGCGGTGGTAACGTTCGCAGGTGTTCCAGATCAAAATGCAGCACATCACCATTGATTGTACTCAAAACGTTTACCGTGACGACCTGGTCAATAGAGCTACCTGACCAAACGAATCGCGCATATCGATTGATTTTCTGGCGATATTCGGTGCCCCAAAGTTCGATCTGCAGGGCATTGACCGCGCGGATGAGCAGGCTAGGGTCTTCAACAATGTGCTCATCATAGCCACCGACACGCCTATATCGTAACCGCCAGAGGGTGGCGTCAGACTCAATCGAAATCTGCTGGCTGAATCGTTGTAGCGCACTTTCAAAAACAGATGCAAGGTAATGCCATGCACCGCGCTGAGGAGTTGCAGAGGCATTCTCGATAGCTTGAAAATCAAGTACAGCCGGCGTGTCGAGCCTGAAAATCGGCGACACCGCCTGTGGTTTGGTGCTGGCTTGAGCCATTTAATAATAAAAATGCATGGATGATAAATGGGTAGCGGCTTGTAGCGCATTTTTTGCAGCTCGCATAGCGACGTCAAAACCGCTAAAGTGACACAGTTATATTTTTTAAGCAGGCCCGTCCATGCAAACAGCTATCATTGCGCCGTCCATTCTTTCCGCCGACTTTGCGCGTTTGGGTGAAGAAGTTACCCAGGTACTCGATTCAGGCGCTGATTGGGTGCATTTCGATGTGATGGATAATCATTACGTACCAAATTTAACCGTTGGTCCGCTGGTATGTGATGCCTTACGATCACATGGAATTTCAGCGCCAATTGATGTTCATTTGATGGTGTCTCCGGTTGACCGGCTCATAGGTGATTTTGCAGACGCCGGTGCCAGTAGCATTACATTTCATCCTGAAGCATCACAACATATTGACCGTTCGCTGCAACTGATTCGTGATGCGGGGTTACTCAGTGGGTTGGTTTTTAACCCGGCAACACCGCTTCATGTGCTGGATCATGTCATGGACAAAATCGACATGGTGTTGCTAATGTCAGTTAATCCGGGCTTTGGTGGGCAAGCGTTTATTCCGCATACATTGGATAAACTGCGTATGGTCAGAAAACTCATTGACGCTTCGGGTAGAGATATTCGGCTCGAAGTCGATGGCGGAGTGAAGGTTAATAACATCGCAGACATAGCTGCCGCCGGTGCAGATACGTTTGTTGCGGGCTCTGCCATTTTTAATGCCGCAAACCAGGCAGACCCAAATCGCTATGATTCGGTCATTGGGGCATTTAGAAGCGCGATTGCTCAGCGCTGATATCCACGCTGGAATGTCTTTACGATAGGCAGTTGAGTGTTAGTGAAAGTTAACGAACTTGAATGGCGCATTGAAGGCCTTCACCGAATTCGATACAACGAGTGCCATTCGGGCATTGCCCGCCATCGGGAATTTGTACAGAACCAGCAGGGCACGTATTGCCACGTTCACCTGTACACCATCCACCATTTGCCAGCTCATAGCAGGCCGCACTATCTTGTAAGCACTGTGTCGATGAACTGACCTGCGTATCGCCGCTTTTACAGGCAACAATTTTGCTACCGGCAGCTCTGGTTGAGGCTGACCCGTAGCCGCCATCTGAAGTGGCGCAGCTTGCAATGCCAAGCGTACCCAGCATCAAAATACCAATGATGCATCGCTGCTTAATTGTTTTAACGCGCTGTTGCATGGCGGCGGTAGTCCTGTTGTTGGTTTAACAAGCCGAGAGTCAATCACGGCTTTATTTCAGTGTCGTGTTACAGAGTTAAGTTTAGGTCATATCGACCAAAACGAAACGCTGGCGGGATTATACGAAATAAACCGGTTTGACTTCACCACTTTCGATCTTGCCGCGCCACAGGGCAGGGCCACTCTTGTGCACTGAGTCGCCTTTTGAGTCCACAGCAACCGTGACTGGCATGTCTTCGACAACGAATTCGTGGATTGCCTCCATTCCCAACTCTTCGAAAGCAACCACCCGTGCCGCTTTTATGGCTTTCGACACAAGGTAGGCAGCACCACCAACAGCCATGAGATACACAGCAGAGTGTTTTTTGATTGCGTCTATGCCAGTAGGCCCGCGTTCGGCTTTACCGATCATGCCAAGCAGGCCTGTGTCGGCCAGCATCATTTCGGTAAATTTATCCATGCGGGTTGCTGTAGTTGGACCAGCAGGGCCAACGGCTTCATCTCGCACTGCGTCAACAGGACCAACGTAGTAAATAAAGCGGTTTTTAAAATCAACCCCTTCAGGTAGCCCTTCTCCATTGGCCAGTAAGGTTTGGATACGTTTGTGAGCAGCATCTCGACCGGTCAGCATTTTTCCACTCAACAACAACGTTTCTCCCGATGTCCAACCGGCCACTTCCTCAGGAGTTACCGTATCCAGATTAACCCGCTTTGTTTGCTCGCCTGCCTCCCAAGTGATTGACGGCCAGTCGTCCAGTTTTGGCGGTGTTTGCTCATAGGCGCCGCTGCCGTCTAGTACAAAATGTGTGTGTCGGGTAGCGGCACAGTTTGGAATCATCGCAACAGGTAAAGAGGCAGCATGGGTCGGGTAGTCTTTGATTTTCACATCGACAACGGTTGTTAGTCCTCCTAAGCCTTGCGCGCCAATGCCCAATGCGTTAACACGCTCAAAAATTTCCAGACGAAGCTCTTCAATTCGATTAGCAGGTCCACGATCTTTTAACGCTTGAATATCAACCGCGTCCATTAGAGATTCTTTGGCCAGTACGCAGGCTTTTTCGGCTGTGCCACCGATGCCGATACCCAGCATGCCGGGCGGGCACCAACCAGCGCCCATTGTCGGCACGGTTTTCACGACCCAGTCAGCAATGCTGTCGCTTGGATTTAACATGGCAAGTTTGGACTTGTTTTCTGAACCGCCACCTTTGGCAGCAACGTCCACATGCACTTTGTCGCCCTTAACAATATCGATATGAATGACGGCCGGTGTGTTATCACCAGTATTTTTACGGACGCCAGCAGGGTCATCCAGAATGGACGCACGTAATTTGTTGTCCGGCATCAGGTAGGCGCGTCGAACTCCCTCATTTATCATGCCGTGCAAATCCATGTCGCCTTCCCACTGCACGTTCATGCCCACTCGCATGAAAACCGTGACAATGCCGGTATCCTGACATATCGGTCGCTTCCCCTCAGCGCACATTCGTGAATTGATCAGGATTTGCGACATGGCGTCTTTGGCTGCTTTTGACTCCTCGCGTTCCCATGCCGCGTGAACCGCATCGATATAGTCTTTGGGATGGTAGTAGGAGATGAATTGCAGTGCATCTGTCATGCTGTCGATCAGATCGTCTTGCTTAATTACTGTCATGGCAAAAACCTGGCGTATAAATCACGTATTATAAAGTGCACCAATGATACCGAACCTGGTCGAAGAGATAACCAATTCCGCAAAATTAGGGCTTATCTGCATTAACCCGCCATTTTAGCTTGACGACGCTTGAGCATATTGGGATAGTATCGGGTAATGGCGCTGCTCAACGCACAGGCGGTGGTGGCTGTTGGTCAATAATCTGAATAATTAAAATTTAAGCTGAACATGATTAGCTTTTTCGAAATGGGCTGAACCTGATGTACAAAGCAACAATTCAAAATCTCGGGCGTTGGCGACTCTAGCTCGCTCATACACTTAGTCGATCAGCTCGACTAACTCGGCCAGGAATAGTCTGGTCCATCGATTTTGTTTTGATCAAACGTCAGGAACCCAATCATGACTCCCAATGAATTTGCGCGGTTAAGCGCGCTTGGTTATACCCGTATCCCACTGCACTGCGAAATTGTTGCAGACTTCGAAAACCCGTTGTCGACATTCGTAAAGCTTGCCAATCAACCTTTTTCCTTTCTGTTCGAATCGGTTCAGGGTGGCGAGAAATGGGGTCGATACTCCATTATCGGCTTACCTTGTTCTACGATTATTCGTATTCATGCTCATAAAATCAGCGTTGAACGAGATGGTGTACAGGACGAAGTTTTTGAAAACCCCGATCCACTGGGCTGGATTGATGAGTATCAGCAACAATTTAAATTGCCTAATATAGATGGGTTGCCGCGAGTCACAGGTGGTTTGGTTGGCTACTTTGGGTATGACACCGTGCGATTGGTCGAACCCCGTTTGGGTCCTAATCCGCACCCGGACCCATTGGGCAATCCTGACATACTGCTGATGGAAGCCAACGAACTGGTTGTGTTCGACAATTTAAGCGGCAAGTTAACGCTTTTGGTACTGGTAGACCCTGCGCGCCCTGATGCCTATGAACGAGGTGTTGCGCGTCTTAATAAGTTGCGCACAACACTGCATGCTCCATTGCCTGAAATGACAAGGCCAAACCGACCAAATCGAGTATCAGAATCTGACTTTAAAAGTGGATTTACAGAAAGTGGTTACAAAGCGGCGGTGAAAAAAATTCGTCAATACATAAAAGATGGCGAGTGTATGCAAGTGGTGTTGTCACAGCGTTTAAGTGTGCCGTATGAAGCATCGTCGTTGGATTTGTATCGCGCGCTTCGAATATTGAATCCATCACCCTATATGTTTTATCTGGATCTTGGTGATCATCAAGTGGTTGGCGCATCACCGGAAATTCTGGTGCGGCTTGAGGACGGCGAGGTTACTGTGAGACCGTTGGCCGGTACACGCCCGCGTGGCTCAACCGAGGAACAGGATTTAGCCCATGAGGAAAGCTTAATGGCCGATCCTAAGGAGTTGGCTGAACACCTTATGCTAATTGATCTCGGCCGAAATGATATTGGCCGCATCGCTAAAACCGGCAGTGTTGAAGTGACTGACAAATTCAGCATCGAACGTTATTCACACGTGATGCACATTGTGTCGAACGTGGTTGGCAAGTTGAACGATGGCATGAGCCCGGTGGATGTATTACGAGCTACTTTCCCGGCAGGAACGCTTTCTGGGGCACCAAAGGTACGCGCATTGGAAATATTGCAAGAACTGGAAGTGGTTAAACGCGGCATCTACTCGGGTGCAGTTGGCTATCTGTCGTGGAACGGTAATATGGATACTGCCATCGCGATTCGGACGGCGGTGGTTCAAAATGGTGAACTGCATGTGCAAGCTGGAGCCGGCATAGTTTACGATTCAGACCCACAGTCTGAATGGGATGAAACCATGAGTAAAGCGCGGGCCATTGTTCGCGCAGTTGCGATGGCTGAGGCAGGGTTGAACGCAAAGCCAGACTTGTTGTTGTCTGATCAAGAACGTGCCGATGCGCACAATGCACAAATGCAAGAATTAAGCAGGGAGGCTCGCACATGAGCACGCTCGCGGTTATCGATAACTACGATTCATTTACCTACAATCTGGTGCAATACCTTTGCGAGCTAGGTGCAAAAGTCAAGGTTTATCGCAATGATCAAATCAGTATTGAACAACTGCAAGATACGTCTATTAAGGCGTTACTGTTGTCACCGGGACCGGGTAATCCTGATTCCGCAGGCATAACGCTGGACGCGCTCAGTGCCTTTGAAGGAAAATTACCCATCATGGGTGTTTGTTTGGGACACCAAAGTATTGGTCAACATTTCGGTGGTGCAATAACCCATGCAAGACAAATCATGCATGGCAAGCTCTCGCAAATTCATCATAACGGTGAAGGCGTGTTTGCAAACCTGCCTAGCCCATTTACAGCCACTCGGTATCACTCGCTGGTTATATCACCTGAATCGGTACCAAAATGTCTGGCGGTCACAGCCTGGACAGAAGATAGCGATGGCAAAATGGAAGAGGTAATGGGCGTGCGCCATCGTACTGAGAAAATCGAGGGTGTGCAATTTCATCCTGAGTCGATCAGTAGTGAGCATGGGCACGTTTTGATCAAGAATTTTTTACTCGATGCAGGACTTATCACATGAAGATTCAAGAAGCACTTGCGCAGTTGTTAAGCAAACGCTCTTTGTCGATGAATGATATGGGCAGTGTTATGCAGCAAGTCATGACAGGGGAGGCCACACCCGCACAAATCGGTGCTCTACTGGCGGCGCTTCATATGAAAGGTGAAAGTGTTGACGAAGTAGCGGGTGCTGCCAAGGTTATGCGAGCGTTAGCAGCGAGTGTAGAAGTCGACGATAAAGCAATAGACATCGTTGGCACCGGTGGTGATTCAACCAGCACCTTTAACATTTCAACCTGCTGTGCATTAGTGGCCGCTGCTGCAGGTGTAAAAGTGGCCAAACACGGCAACCGGTCGGTATCGAGTAAATCTGGTGCCGCCGATTTTCTTGAAGCCGCTGGTGTGAATATAGAATTGGATGCAACTCAGGTGGCCCGATGCGTTGAAGAGGTTGGGTTGGGTTTTATGTTTGCGCCACGACATCACAGCGCGATGAAGCATGCAATTGGTCCCCGTAAAGAGATGGGCGTTCGAACCATTTTTAATATTCTTGGCCCATTGACTAACCCCGCTGGAGCTCGTAGACAATTACTCGGCGTATATGACAAGGCATGGGTTAAGCCCATTGCCGAGGTGCTTAGCAAACTCGGAAGCGAGCATGTGTTAGTTGTTCATGGTGACGGCGGTATGGATGAGATCAGCTTAAGCGGGGCGACTCATGTGGCAGAACTAAAAAATGGTCAAGTCACCGAGTATGAAATTAACCCGGAAATGTTTGGCATCAAAGCGCAGCCCATAGATTCAATTGTGGTCGACGGACCGGAACAAAGTCTGGCTATGATTCAATCGGTACTTGCAAATAACACAGGGGCTGCCAGAGATATCGTTGTTATAAATGCTGGCGCGGCCATGTACGTAGGTGGCGTTGCAGAGTCTATCGAAGCGGGAGTCGAGATGGCTGGTGTAACGTTGGCAAGTGGTGCTGCCGCAAAAAAACTGAAAGAGCTAGCTGCTTTGACACAGGATTTAAAAGTATGAGAGTGCCGGCAAGTGTGCCCGATATATTAGTAAAAATCCTGCAAAGAAAAACCGAAGAAATTGCGGCGCGTTCACGGCAAGTAGGTCAGCAAGAATTACTCGAGTTGACTAAACAGCAAAGTGCGCCTCGTGGCTTTGTTGCTGCAATGCAAAAAGTAATTTCTCAGGGGCGATCTGCGGTTATTGCAGAGATTAAAAAAGCCAGTCCGAGCAAAGGTGTTTTGCGAGAAGATTTTCAACCTGCGAAAATCGCTGAAAGTTATCAAGCCGGCGGTGCGGCGTGTCTTTCGGTATTAACCGATGCTGATTTCTTTCAAGGCAGTGAGGCTGCCTTGAAGACAGCACGAGCAGCATGTGACTTACCGGTTATACGCAAAGACTTCATTATCGATTCTTATCAGGTCAGCGAAGCTAGAGCTATTGGCAGCGATTGTATATTACTCATTGTGGCCGCACTCGATGATGCACAAATAAAAGATTTGTACGAGCAGGCTGTTGGTCTGGGGATGGATGTGTTAGTTGAGGTCCATGACCGGGCAGAGCTCGATAGAGCAAATCGTTTGTCACCGATGCTGCTAGGTATTAACAATCGGAATCTAAGAACATTTGACGTATCGCTAAACACCACCATTGAATTGTTGGCGGACACGCCAGCGGACACCATGGTTGTAACGGAAAGTGGGATTCTGACCAGTAGCGATGTGGCACTGATGCGGCAACATCAAGTGAATGCTTTTCTGGTTGGGGAAGCTTTTATGCGTGCACCGGATCCCGGCGACGCACTGGCGGCATTGTTCGAACCGGGGCTAAGTGCCCCGGTTTAACCGACACCTCTCAGCGGGTGCCGTAGATAACCATGGTTTTGCCACGAGCATGGATGAGGCCACGGTCTTCCAGCTCTTTTAGAACTCGGCCAACCATTTCGCGTGAACATCCCACAATTCTGGCAATTTCCTGACGAGTGATGCGAATCTGCATTCCGTCTGGGTGTGTGATTGCATCTGGCATTTTCGCCAGGTCCAGCAATGTGGAAGCAACACGCCCAGTGACATCCAGAAAGGCCAGATCACGTACTTTCACACTGGTCTTGCGCAGCCGCGCAGCCATCTGTGTAGTCAGTGAATAAAGTAATTCAGGCTGTTCAGTCGCCAATCGACGAAACTGGTCGTAGTTCATTTCTGCCAGCTCGCATTTAACTCGGGCAACTACCCAGGCGCTGCGTTGACTGTTTTCTTCGAACAATCCCATTTCACCGAAGAAATCGCCTGCGCTTAAATAAGCTAAAACAATTTCGCGACCGTCATCATCTTCGATGACCACACTTACTGAACCGTCTACGATGTAATACAGTGTCTCTGGCACATCACCATGATGAATTATCGTGGTTTTGGCCGGATACTGTCGTCGATGACTGCTCCGTAGAAAAATATCCATCCACTCTACTGGTGGTGGAGCTATACGAGGCGCTAGCATATCCAGTCTCTCTCCGTACTCAATGTTTGAGCTAAGCCTTTAATGACCCAGCTGTTTTCTTTACCGTCAAACATT
>CALIMV010000278.1 GCA_938045275.1 uncultured Granulosicoccaceae bacterium | reverse complement strand
CAACCAGTCAGGGTCTGCAGCCAGTATCAGACAAAGCCGTTTGGACGGGGTCAGATCTCTCTCCAGGTGAGGGTTGGCGCTATTTTCTTGAAGCCACAGAAATTAATGACCTTAATAAAATGGCTGCCAGTATTCGCCCATTACTTGGCAACGACCCTAATCGGTTAATGTCGCTGCCAAAAGCACACTTTAACCTCGGCGCTTTTGCGTCTCGGTTGCAACAAATCTATATTGGTATCAAGGAAGGAACAGGCATAGCGCTCGTTAAAGGGCTACCTGTTAACGACTTGGAACTTATCGATGTGGCGACCATATATTGGGGCATAGGGTTACATTTGGGGCAGGCCACACCGAACAATCCTGAAGGCGATATGTTTGGGCATATTACTGACCTTGGTAAAACACAAAAAGACGCTAACAGTCGCGGTTATCAAACCCGTGAAGCAATGGACTATCACTGTGACCAGTCAGACATTGTTGGGTTGCTTTGCATTCGCACCGCACAATCTGGTGGCTTGTCGAAGGTAGCAAGCTCTATTGCCATGTTCAACGAGTTGTTACGTTCTCATCCTGAACATGCGCAAGCGTTAACGAAACCACTTTACTGGTCGAAAATGGGTGAGTTTGCGAAAGGTGATAAACCGTATTATCAAAGTCCGGTGTTCAATTTCCTTGATGGCAAACTGTGCGTTTCATTTGGTCCGGCGCACATTGAAAAAGGTCACAAGCTGCCCGATACCCCACCACTGAACGAGCAGCAACGTGAAGCGATTCGTATGGCAGAGCAAATTGCTGATCAGAACCGGTTTGATATGGAACTTGAACCTGGCGATATGCAGTTCTTGAACAACTATGTTGCACTGCATACACGCTCTGCTTACGTTGATCATGCCAACCCTGAATTGAGGCGATTGCTATGGCGGCTGTGGTTAATGAATCCCGATTTGCGTCCACGAACAAACTACACAAAACAGTTTCAAAACGGCGTGCGGCTCACAAGCCAGCACCAACAGATTCGCTTATAAATGGCTGATCAAACTAGCGACGCTTTTTAGATTGGCTCGCAGCGCGTGTAAAACGCAGCTTAACGATTAATCCTGGTTCATTGTCTTCAAGCACAAGTGTTGCTTTGTGTATGCGAACAACGGCTTGCACCAGGCTCAGTCCCAAGCCATTACCTGGTGAATTACGTTCGTTCTCCAGTCGTACAAAGCGTTCAAAAACACGCTCGCGCTCTTCCGCTGGGATACCCGGCCCGTTGTCGCTAACAACGATTTCAAACGCATCGTTGTTACCGCTAAGCCCAATAGACACTTTTCCTGTGACAGGCGAGTATTTGATGGCGTTATCCAGCAAGTTGGTCACTGCCTGGCCAATCAGGTGCCGATTGCAATAGTAAACCGGGTTGCTTTCTATGTTGGCGCTAAACTGCATTCCAGCATCTTCGGCAACAGCGTCATAAAGCTCTGCCAGTTCTTCGAGCAGATCACCAATCGAGGATTGAGCCCATTGTGTACTGTCTATACCTGCTTCCAAGCGCGCAATGCTGAGCATGGCATTGAAAGTTTGAATAAGGCTGTCGGCGTCACCGATTGCACCTTCCATCTCATCGCGATAGCTTTGTGGGTCGCGCTCTTCCAAGAGTGTGACTTCCATGCGATTGCGTAAACGCGTGAGTGGACTGCGTAAGTCGTGGGCTACGTTGTTGGTAACCTGCTGCATGCTTTTCATCAAATCTTCAATGCGGTTGAGCATCTGATTTAACTTGGTTGCAATCTCATCAATCTCATCGTCTCGCTCTGTTACCGATAAGCGCTGGGACAAGTCACCACTCATGATCTCTGATGCCGTGCGGCTGACCGAGTCGATGCGTCGCAGCATACGCAAACCAATCCAGACACCGCCGATCAGAGAGAAAAATAAGGTTATAAGGGTGGCGCCTAAAACAAGCACAAACGTATGGTCAAGCAATGCTTTCTCATCACTGATTTCGTGGCCAATGGTGAGCTTCAATCCATTTTTCAACTGTGTCTCGGCAACGCGAACCGGATTGAATGCCAGGGCGCTGCCTGGTGGTAAGTCGGTGACATCTCCCATATTCTTTGTGGTATGCGAGCGCAGTGACTTCATGCGAATCGGCATGTCTTCGTCGGTGGTGTCTTCGCTGGAACTGGCGGTTTCGTTGTTTTCTAAATAATAGAAGCGCCCGTAAGTGTCGATCTGATTGCGGCGCTGGATCGCTTCGAGCAATTCCGGTACTGAGCCAGACTTATATAGATTAATCAGATAATCCGTTTCGAGGCGTAGCCGGGTGTCGACTTGCTCGTCTATTTGCGAACGCGTTGACCAGTAAATAAATCCCAGTGTGGCTGCTGAAAGCGTGCTGAACAAGAACGCATAAATGAACGCCAGCCGAAACGCTGATGTTCGGAAAAGCCGAGTGCGCTTTACCGGCTTGGCAGCAGGTTTTTTTATCGCTGAGGCTGCGCTTTTGGCCGCATTGGCCTCGATACGTTGATTCGGTAAAACGGTGCTCATTTCGGATTCGTCAACGGCGCTAGTAAAATGCCAGAATCGGCAGTAGTGAACTGAAAGACCATACGCTCAGTGTAGCGTGCTTGGCGGTAAACACAAAAAAGCCGGGCACTGGCCCGGCTTTTTAGCCTGTGATGCTAACTCCTACGTAAACGGCTTGTGCCTGGCCGCGCCTGGCAAGTCGCCCAGGATGCTGATTAGGAGGCTAACTAAGATCCCGCCTAGGAGGCTAACTAAGATTCCGCCTAGGAGGCTTCTACGGTGCTGGTGATTTCCTGCAATTTATAACCAGCACCTCTAACGGTGTGCAACAGCGGGTTATCGAAGTCTTTGTCAATCTTGCTTCGTAAACGGCTGATCTGCACATCGATAACGTTGGTCTGTGGATCGAAGTGATAATCCCACACGTTCTCGAGAAGCATGCTGCGAGTAACCACTTGCCCGGTGTGCTGCATGAGGTACTCCAATAAGCGGAATTCTCTGGGCTGCAGATTAATGTTGCGGCCAGAGCGAGTCACTTTGTGCTTGATAAGGTCGAGTGTTAAGTCGCCCACGTGCAAAATGGTGCCCTGAACACCCGATTGTGCTCGGCGTGTCAGTGCCTGAAGTCGTGCGGTTAGTTCGCTTAATGAATAAGGTTTGGTCAGATAATCATCGCCACCTGCTTTCAGCCCCGTTACACGCTCATCAACATCATCGAGCGCGCTCAGTATCAGAACGGGCGACATGTTGCCCATTCGGCGCAGTTCTTCAATGATTGACAGCCCATCCCGCTTCGGCAACATTCTGTCAATGATGTGTGCATCATAGGCGTTGGACACTGCCATCTGCAGCCCCACCTCGCCATCGGCTGCGTGCTCCACTGCGTGTCCGCTTTCAGTCAGCCCTTTGACTAAATAAGCCGCAGCCTCTGTATCGTCTTCCACTAGTAAAATTCGCATAATGCCCCCATTGTTGTTTCGATTTGTAGAACAATCATCCCTTTTAAAAAATCATCCCTACTTTTTATGGGGTGATTGGGTCAACTTAGTAACAGATCTGTAATGGAACACGGTAATTTGTGTCGCTGTCACTGCTTCTACGAAATCTAGATTACTAAAGATTCAATCTAAGCCTTGGAGTTCCGTCCTATGAATACACCATTTTTGAATGAGAATCTGCGCTCCATGCGCCTGGGTACCCAAAAGTCGTATGCTCGTGACCCAAGAATATATCTAAATCCGCTTGTCTGGTTAATATTGCTGTCGATTCTTGCTGTTACGAAATCCTTTGCCGATGATTTACCCAATTTCAGTGCACTAGTCGACACCGAAGGCGATGCTGTGGTGAAAATCTCTGTAACCACAGAATCTGGCCAAAGTGGGCTTAGCGGCATCCCGGGTCTCGATCTGGAGCAAGTGCCAGAACAATATCGGCGATATCTAGAACAATGGCCGTTTAATCAAGAACCTCAACAGCGTCGTGGCTCTGGTTTTGGTAGCGGTTTCATCATTGATCGCAGTGGATACGTGATAACTAACGCACATGTTGTCGATGGCGCAGTCGACATAAAAGTTGGCTTAAACGACAGACGTGAACTACAAGCGACCCTTATTGGTGCAGATATTTCAAGCGACATTGCAGTGCTGAAAGTCGATGCTGATGATCTGCCTGTTGTCAAAATCGGTGACTCGGATAATATAAAAGTTGGCGAATGGGTTCTCGCGATTGGCTCACCTTTTGGCTTTGAACATACCGCAACACAGGGCATAGTGTCGGCTCTATCGCGAAGTTTACCCGATGAAACCTATGTACCTTTTATTCAAACCGATGTGGCGGTAAACCCCGGCAACTCTGGTGGTCCCTTGTTTAATACCGACGGTGAAGTTATCGGTGTTAATTCTCAAATTTATTCTCGCTCTGGTGGTTATCAGGGTTTATCTTTTGCGATTCCAATTAATGTTGCTATATCAATTGCAGAGCAATTACGCGAAACAGGTTTTGCCACACGCGGTTGGTTAGGTGTACGCATTCAAAATGTCGATCAATCACTCGCTGAATCATTTGGTTTGGGTAAGCCTGAGGGTGCGTTGATTACGGAAGTCACTGAAGACAGTCCGGCTGACAAAGCGGGCTTTCTGCCAGGTGACATCATTCTTAGCTTTAATGGCAAAAGTGTGCCGTTTTCGAGCGCTCTGCCCCCTTTGGTTGGCGTGATCAAGCCAGGCGATACCGTCAAAAGTGAAATGCTGCGAGACGGCAAGCGTAAAACCATCAGAGTGACCATAGAACCGCTGCAAAGTGACGTCGACAACAGTCGTGAGTTTGTCGCTAAAGGCCAGGGGTCATCGAGTTTGGGCGCTGTGGTGGCACCTGCAAAATCCAGTGAGCTATCGTCGTTAGGCCTCGACAGTGGTGTTCGCGTTACAGAAGTAGAAGATCAAGGCGCTGCTGCAAAAGCGGGAATCTTGCCCGGGGATATTATCGTGTCGTTTAATCGTGCAAAAGTTGAGTCGGTTAAACAACTCGAGTCGCTTGTAAGCGATGCACCTGGCGGACAGTCGATGCCCATTTTGATCCAACGCGAAGATGCACCGATATTTCTGGCTATTACTCTACCTAAATCTTAACGTGTGGTGATGAGCCAGAGGTCAATCACGTGTGTGATTGAACCGGCAATTGTGAGATTGAATGAACAATGAAGATGGCGTTTCCATTTCATGATCACCATTTTTCAATAACGCCTGAGTGCTCATTGCACTCAGGTGGCGTTAAGTGAAATACAGCTGGCTACCGAAAGCTCGTTTATTGTCGTGCACGGTTGTGCGTGCACTGAAATAAACGACTGTTGTATTTAGCAGCGCTGTACTTTATTTGTCAGAAACCTGGTCGGATTTTTCTTCGTCTTTAGCGTCAGTTACTAATACCTCTTCCAACTTTAATCCGGTTAAACGATTCACTGTGCGCCAGATAAAATAGAAAATAGCCAGCATCATGATCGTGGATGGAATGGCAATCATTGGGTAGCTGAGCAAGGTCATTTTGCCAAGCTCCTCATTAAATGCAGCGGAGCCTGACTCACTGGTGACAATCACTTTCGCAAGCACGTAGTTCATGATTGCAGAGAATAGAAAGGTACCTGCAAAGAATAAGTTAGCGCGATCAAGCTTCATCTCGAACTCGGGCTTGTTGTTGTTTTTTGCCAGAGCCGATTCAACTCTTTCTACGTTCATAAGCTTTGGGTTGAACAACAATTTTCTTACAATGGGAAAACCCATCTTGTTGGCAACCAATACACCAATACCCAGTATCAGTGGAATTGCCGCTTCTTTCACTGCCAACCACTGTGCGTCTATTTTTAATAGACCGATACCGCCGGTGAGTAATACGCTGACTATGCCCAGTAAGGCTATGTAGTTTCTTTTGCGATTGCTGATCAGTTCGTAGAGTCCCCAAAAGATCGGAAACGCCAGTGCAACGATTAATCCACCAGCCGGTCCGAGTTTGTCTTCACCGCTGAGTTTCATCAGAATGATCGACGGAATAATAATGCTGACGATAAGATCAACAAATGGACGCTGTTTGGGTTCTTCCTGGGTTTGTTGGATTGGTTCTTGTTGGGTCACTGTCTTTGCCGTGAGGGGTTAAAAGTAGTAAGAAAATGATGTTCAATTACTCATGTTCAACTACTAACTAGAGAAGTACAAAAAAGGCCGCCTTGCGGCGGCCCGTGTCTCAGCTGACATTTCAGTCGCCTATTGTAACTAGTACGTACTACGAGACGTTAATTCGAAAAATAGTTCACATTCGAATAATTATACACAGAAGCTTGTACACAAAAGCTTATGCTGTTGTCGCCCCGCTTAGAACTGATATGCCAGTCATCAAAACACTAGACATTAGATCACCTCCTTTGCGTTTGCTTATGGGACCCTGAGCGTAGCACGAAAATACAACCGTGTATAACGCTTGATCGGCAAAACGTGACAGCGCGTTATGGCGAAGGCAGTGTTTCAGGGCCGTCCAGTGTTTCGGTGTTGTCTAAAGATTCGTTACTCAAATCGGGTCGTGGCGCGCCAATGCCCACTCTGTAGGAGCGATAACTTGTTCTACCCGCTTGTATGTCAACATCCGGAACAGTAATGTCATGCGATCTTGAACCATCTTGTACCTGCAATCGAACAGTGTGAGTGCCGGCATCCAAAGGGACTTGCACCAGAGATATATGCGCAGGCAATGTTTCCCAACTTCGAGTGTCAGCTATTTCACTTGATAGAAAAGCGACTGTAAACAATGCGCCCAACAATTCATTGTCGTCGGATACTGCATCGACAATGCCTTTTTTTGCTGCAATACGTAATGCTTGTTTAGCGGTTATTCTTGTAGCACGTGCGGCTAATGCTGCGCGTGATATGTCTACCAATTGCACACTGATAACGTCGGCAGCTTGATCAGCACCGTCTTTACTGACCATCAGACTGACGTTGGGTCGTTCTATGTTCGGGTAAACAGGAAACGAAGCATACAGCGATGGGTCGATAAAAATTTCACCCGACATTTTTCGAGGTATTGAACCGGTTTGTACAAACACAACCAGTTCGCCTTTCGATTTAGCGGTGGTGGCGCTGGTGGTAATCAGTTCTTTAAATTGCTCGGCGTCTTGCTGGCGACCGAGTCGCTTGGCATTCTGCCAGGCACGTCGAGCCATGCCAATGTCTCGCCCGGTATCAACGAGTAATTTTTTGTATTCAATGTGCGCACTGTCGGCTTTGCCAGCAGCCTCAAAGCTCATGGCTATAAGCGCTCGTGTATACCAATCGTTTTTTAAATTTTCGCCGTGTTCGTCGAGAACTTGCAGCGCCTGTCGCGCTTCCACTGCCGCACTTTCAGGTTTGTTCAGCAGTAAAAAGTTCATCATTTGAAATGAGTGTATCCACAGTCGCTCGCTGTATTCACCTTTATAGGCGGTAACCCAGTCATTGGTTACCAGCGACGCTGATTGCTCACGCACACTAATAAAATTCAACTCGTCTACAAGAGCTGCAGCGGTTTTAAATGCGTCAACGCTTTGTTCGTATTCACCGGCGGTATGAGCAATGAGGCCACGGTCAAGATGGGCCAGCAGGCGATTACGCTTGGCTACCGAATCGGTTTCGAGCGTAACCAGGGCAGCCTGTGGATAGCCGCTGAAGAATTGACTACGTGCATCGCTTAGCGGGCCGCTACCGGCGCAGCCCTGCGTTAGCACCACGGCACTTAACAGTGCCGCGCGATAGCGAATGAGCGAGAACACGCAAATTTACCAACCAATAATCGGTTGCTTGGATTCGCGCGCAATTTCAACATTGTCAGCCCAGCTAATTTCGCCGGATTGAATGTTGGTTAGCTCAAGATTCAAGCTGTAGTAAACCAGCTTGCGCTTGTTTAAGCGCCACTGACGCGGTTGTTTCTTTTCAATCGACCGCAGTGTGCCGGCAAGAATGTAGTTAGCGCCTAGTTGTCGGCCTTCTGCAATGCGTTGCTCTGGCGGAACAAAGCCTGCGTGTTGGAAGTCGGATTCTGCGAGTGTGTTATCACGTTGTTTGCGATTAACAAAACGATACTCACCTGCTTTCAGTAATGACAGGCGAATGTCGTCACTGATGCCGCCGGTATTAATGTGCTCGGAAGTTTCATTGGCAATGCCGTACGTCACAATAATGGGTTTGCCGTTTTCGCGAGACACGTTTGGCGTGTTCATCAGGCTATCGGTTAATGCCGCAACGATTTCTTTTTTATCAGAAAAATCGTAGTTTGCATCGTAGTGAATGGTGTCCTCGTCCGGATTGATTGTACGAGTGGTTGCAGCACAGCCAGTGGTCAAAACCGCGGTAGCGATAATGACCGCCTGCAGTGGGCGTGCGAATCGATGGGTTGCAAAGATCATGTCGGTTCCTTAACGGTCGGGTGCTTTACGGTAAAGAGAAATTAAGTCTAGTGTATATCTATGGGCAAAGTGTGCAAGGTACAAGCCGTTACTACAAGTAACGACATGTAACGACAAATAAAGTGCCCATTACGTGGCTTTCAGGAATAAATGGATTGAGTGCTGATGCACTATTTCGATAATTTAATCCCACAAAAGCTGTTTTATCCAGCATCTTATAGTGGAGCAGTATTCAAGCGATAGTGGAGCAAACGCTGGGTAGATCTTGGAATTGTGTCTGAGATGCGCTTGGCAGATAGCTCAGCTAAACCGATTCGAAGCTTATACAAAAAGCTGATACAAAAGGATAGGGATGTTATGCAAGTCGCGCGATTCAAAACAGCACATACGGCACACACAGCAAAGCATGGAATTCATCCAAGCAGAGCTACAGTCTTTCGAATGTTTCTGGCCAGTGTCGGATTCATTGGCACGGTGGTTTTCGGATTCCTGATGGACGCATCATTGGCACCCATTAGAGAAGCGGCTATTATATCCGCTGACAACGGCTTTAATAGTCTCACCGACAGTTTCATTATCCCGGGCTTTTTGTTGTCGGTGTGTTTATGCGCGTATGGCGTGTACGAGTTGTTTAAAATTTATCGCCGACTGAATGATCCAAATAACTACGGCAATAAATTACGGCGTACTCACAGTTAGACAACGAGTTAGTCTAACTGGGGCCATAGCAGGCCTTTAAAAAACTGGCATCGGTCGTCAGGCGCTGGGTCTCGATCGATCGACTTGCATTTGCTGTGCGGTTTGAACTTTACTCAAGGTTTGAACGTGTACGCTTAATCGCATTTTCCCAACCCGCAATTGCCCGCTCTCTTTCATCCGTTTTCATCGCTGGCGCAAATGCACGGTCTTGTTGCCAATTACCAGTAAGGTCATCGAGGGAGGTGTAAATACCACAATGCAACCCAGCCAGATACGCAGCACCTAACGCGGTAGTTTCTGTTTGCATTGGTCGTTGTACTGGCACATCGAGAATGTCTGCCAGTGTTTGGCTTAACCAGTTGTTCTTCACCATGCCACCGTCTACGCGAACCGTGTCTAAAGTAGCGCCATCACTTTTCATTGCATTGAATAAATCCATTGTTTGAAAACACACAGATTCCAGCGCTGCGCGGGCAAGCTCTTTTGGTCCGGTGTCGCGCGTTAAACCAAACAGCGCACCGCGAGCATCCGGGTCCCAATAAGGTGCGCCCATACCGGTGAATGCCGGCACGAGGTATACGCCGTGATTGTCGTCAAGCTCTTTTGCCATTGACTCGGTTTCATCGGCCGACTGAATTACCCCAAGGCCGTCACGCAACCATTGAATGGCTGCACCGGCAACAAATATTGAGCCTTCAATGGCATACGTTGTTTTACCGTTAAGTCGATAAGCAATGGTGGTCAGCATTTTGTTTTTCGAGGCAATGGCTTTGTCGCCGGTGTTTAACATCACAAAGCAACCTGTTCCATACGTGCTTTTAACCATGCCCTCTTCAAAACACACTTGACCAATTGAGGCGGCATGCTGATCGCCAGCCACACCGCAAATGGGCAGAGACGCACCCAAAACCTTTTCGCTGGTCTGGCCAAAGTCGGCGGCACAATCGCGCACATCGGGCAGCAGGTTCTTTGGGACGTTTAATAGTGCAAGTTGATCATCGTCCCAACGGTTGTCATGGATATTAAAAAGCAATGTACGACACGCATTCGTGGTGTCTGTGGCGTGAACTGTGCCTTCGGTTAAACGCCAAATCAGAAAACTGTCTATGGTGCCAAAAGCCAGTTCACCTTTATCTGCTCGTGCGCGGGCCCCATCAATATTATCCAATAGCCAGGCCACTTTGGTGCCAGAGAAGTAAGGGTCG
>CALIMV010000277.1 GCA_938045275.1 uncultured Granulosicoccaceae bacterium | reverse complement strand
GCTGAAAGGGAGGTGTCCTTTTCGTTATTAGGATTCACACAGGCATACTCGACCATGCAAAGAGATTGTGTGAGTAACGAGAATACGTGAGAACTTTTTTGTTTACAGGTTTTTTGCTTACTGATTTTAATGTAAAGCCGGTAGTGTGATCTGTCATTAAACAGATTTAGTTTACTGTCGCGGCAACATCTCGAGAAAAGCTGTCGCTGCGCGTCCCAGTGTTCTGTCTTTCAATTGCACGCTACCCAACGTTCTGTTCATCTTCATGCCGCGTATGGACAGGGCCAGCAACGACTCATCGATCATGGTTTCGGGTAAGGCACTCCATCCCAAGCCAACTGATACCATCATTTTTATGGTTTCAAGATAGTTTGTTTCCAGAGCTGTGTTGATGTTGACGTCGTGCGCCTTAATCGCATCGAGAACAATGCCACGCGTCACGGTGCCGCGCGCTGGCAACACAGCCGGGTGCGCGGCCAGGTGTTTTGGTCTGACGTTTTTAGCTGCGCGAAGCGGATGGTCATGTGAACACACAATAGACAAAGGGTCGTTCCAGATAAGTTGTGTGTATAGATTGTCAGCAGGGTGTTCTGGCAATGTGACCACGGCGAGCTCAATATCGCCCTCTGAAACCAGCTCACAGGCACGTTCTGAATCCATAAACATCAAATCGAGATCGACTTCCGGGCATGCCTGTGTATAGGCTTTAAGGATGGAAGGCAGACGATGAATGCCGATATGATGGCTTGTTGCCAGACGAAGTTTTCCACCAATGTCGTGACTTAGTGAACGTACCGCTTCCCGACTTTCGGCAATGTCGGCCAGTATGCGTCTAGCGGAGACCAATAAATTTTCACCGGCTTCTGTGAGTTGGGTATTGCGGCCGAGACGATCGATCAACACCACATCCAGATCAGCCTCCAAGGTTGCAATACGTTTGGAAATAGCCGGTTGGGTAATAAACAATTGTTCGCTAGCGCGAGAAAATGAGCCGGTTTCGGCAACTGCCACCAGTGCTTGAAGGCTTGGAACGTCCATCCTTTAACTCCAAAGCTTTAAAAAAATCGATCAGTGATTATATTCCAATAAGTAATGACAAATATAAAAAAGATGAATTTGAGTTATTGGCTAGCCAGGCGTAAACTATGTTTCGTTTGTTCGTTGGAGAATTCACATGCCAGGTAAAACCTTGTATGACAAAGTATGGGATGCGCATGTCGTGCATGCCGAAGACGCTGACACGGTGCTGCTGTACATAGACAGACATTTAGTGCACGAAGTCACATCCCCTCAAGCCTTTGAAGGGTTACAGCTTGCCGGTCGTAAACCATGGCGCATCGACTCGATGATCGCTGTTGCCGATCACAATGTGCCGACCACATCGAGAAGCGAAGGCATTGACGACCCAGTGGCTCGGCTACAAATCGAAACTCTGGACAAAAACTGCGATCATTTTGAAATAACTGAATTTAAAATGTCTGATCTGCGTCAGGGAATTGTGCATGTCATTGGCCCTGAACAGGGTGCGACTTTACCGGGTATGACCGTCGTGTGTGGCGATTCGCATACCTCTACCCATGGTGCTTTTGGTGCCTTGGCATTTGGTATTGGCACGTCTGAAGTTGAGCATGTTATGGCAACACAGACATTGCTACAGCAGAAGTCTAAATCTTTACTGATCAGCGTCGATGGCGAAACTGGACCGGGTGTTACTGCCAAAGACATCGTGCTTGCCATCATCGGTGAAATCGGTACGGCCGGTGGCACAGGTTATACCATTGAATTTGGTGGCGACGCTATTAAAGCCTTGTCGATGGAAGGGCGAATGACGGTATGCAACATGTCTATTGAAGCGGGTGCTCGCGCAGGCATGGTGGGGGTCGATGACACCACAATCAATTACATCAAGGGTCGACCATTTGCGCCAACTGGTGAGCAATGGGAAGCAGCGGTTGCTGCCTGGCGAAACCTGAAATCAGACGACGATGCCGTACACGACAAGGTTGTACGGCTGGATGCGGCTTCAATTGAACCGCAAGTGTCGTGGGGTACGTCTCCGGAGATGGTTACATCGGTTGGTGGTCACGTGCCAAACCCCGACGAAATCGATAATGAAGCCAAATCAGAAGGAATGAAGCGTGCACTTGAGTACATGGATCTGCAACCCAACACACCCATAAGCGACATCAAACTGGATAGAGTTTTTATTGGGTCATGCACAAATTCTCGAATTGAAGACTTACGGGCAGCAGCGGAGGTCATAAAAGATCGTCAAGTGGCTGACTCAGTCAAACAGGCGCTGATAGTGCCAGGTTCGGGGTTGGTCAAACAACAAGCTGAAAGTGAGGGCTTGGACGAAATATTTACCAATGCAGGTTTTGAATGGCGTGAGCCTGGCTGTTCAATGTGTCTTGCTATGAATGCTGACAAGTTGGGCGAAGGGGAGCGTTGTGCATCCACGTCTAATCGCAACTTTGAAGGTCGGCAAGGAAAAGGTGGGCGAACCCATTTAGTTAGCCCGGCTATGGCGGCGGCAGCAGCCATTGCCGGTCATTTTGTTGATGTGAGGAACTTCTGATGAAAGCATTTACAAAACTGGATGGTTTGGCCGTGCCACTGATGCGCAACAACATTGATACGGATGCGATCATTCCAAAACAATTTCTAAAATCCATTAAACGCAGTGGCTTCGGTGTCAATTTATTTGATGAGTGGCGCTACCTGGACCCGGGTTTCCCTGGGCAGGATCCAAATGATCGTCAACCGGATCCGGACTTTGTATTGAATGAAGAGCGTTTTGCTGGAGCACAGGTACTGATTGCCGGCGATAACTTTGGGTGTGGTTCATCGCGTGAGCATGCAGTTTGGGCGCTTGATGACTACGGTATCCGCTGTGTTATTGCACCTGCCTATGCTGATATTTTTTACAACAACTCGTTTAAAAGTGGTTTGCTGCCAATTGCTGTTGATAAAGACACCGTTAATAAACTTGCAGAGGAATGTGAGAACACACCTGGTTACAAGCTTTCCATAGATTTGGCATCTCAAACGATTACCACTCCCAGTGGAGATGTGATCAATTTTGATATTGATGCATTTCGTAAAGACTGTTTATTGGAAGGGTTGGATGAGATTGGATTAACTTTGCAAAAGCGCAATTTAATCCAAGACTATGAGGCATCACGCAAGCAATCTGCTCCGTGGTTGTTTGGATAAGAGTACGCCTGCAAAAGGATACTTATCGTAATGAGACTGGTTATAGGCAATAAAAATTATTCGTCATGGTCGCTGCGCCCATGGATATTGCTAAAACACGCTCGTATAAAATTTGACGAAGTGCGCATCCCGTTATTCACCAGCAGAGGTGAGCTGATGCTCGATGAGCTATGCCCGGCAAAGCAGGTGCCTGTGCTGTACGACGATAGACTGGTGTTGTGGGATTCATTGGCAATCTGTGAATATATTGCCGACAAGTATCCAGACAAAAAACTATTGCCTGAACACAGTGCTGAACGAGCACGCGCGCGAGCCATGAGTGCCGAGATGCACAGCGGATTTCAAAAACTTCGCGACAACATGCCAATGAACTGTCGGCGTAGTGTTGAAAATTTTGTGCCCGAGCTTGAAACCGAGCTGGACATTCAGCGTATCGTTCAACTTTTCGAGCAGGCCTTGCACGATACAAAAGGACCATGGTTGTTTGGTCATTACACGGTAGCTGATGCTATGTACGCGCCGGTGGTGTCGCGGTTTAAAACCTATGGTGTGAAAACACCACCATTAACTCAACAATACTGCCAGCGAGTGTTAGACGATGCATCCATGAAGCTGTGGTATGAAGCAGCCTCTCACGAGTCGGAAATTATCGACAAAGCAGAAATTAATGTTTGATAGATCAAGTAAAAAAATTAAGCGATAAACCCTATGTCAAAAAATATTGTTGTATTACCAGGCGATGGAATTGGTACCGAAATTGTTGAGCAGGCTGTGCGAGTTCTAGACTGTGTAAACGAGCAGCACGGTCTTGGTATTAGCACGCAAACGTTTGCATTTGGTGGCGCCAGTTACGATCAGTGCGGTGAACCACTAACCGATGAAACGCTCAAGGCTTGTCAAGCTGCTGATGCCATTTTGTTGGGTTCCATTGGCGGACCACAATACGATGCGGCGCCGCGTGATAAGAGACCAGAGCGCGGGCTGCTGCGATTGCGTTCCGAACTGGGATTGTTTTCAAACTTGCGACCGGCCATGTTGTATCCGGAGCTGGCAGATGCATCATCACTCAAGCCCGAGTTAGTTGCAGGTTTGGATTTGATGATACTGCGCGAACTCACTGGCGGAATATATTTTGGTGGCCCTCGGGGAATTGAAACCAGAGACGGACAAAAGGTTGGTTTCAATACCATGGTTTACGGCGAAAATGAAATTCGACGAATTGCTGTTAGTGGTTTTGATATCGCTATGCAACGAAACAAACGACTGTGTTCTGTTGACAAAGCCAATGTACTTGAAGTTTCGGAGCTTTGGCGTGAAGTGGTGATAGACGTTTCCAAAGACTATCCAGCAGTGGAGCTAACCCATATGTACGTTGATAATGCAGCAATGCAACTAGTACGAGCGCCTAAACAATTCGACGTCATAGTAACAAGCAACCTGTTTGGAGACATCCTGTCTGATGCAGCAGCCATGCTGACCGGATCAATAGGCATGTTGCCGTCGGCTTCGCTCGATATCCACGGGAAAGGCATGTACGAGCCAGTTCATGGGTCAGCACCAGATATTGCCGGCACCGGGAAAGCCAACCCACTGGCCACTATCCTGTCGGTTTCCATGATGTTGCGATACACGCTTAAAGAGAAAAAACCGGCTGATCAGATTGAACAGGCAGTCGCGCAGGTAATCAGTGATGGTGTTCGATGTGCAGACATAGCCGGTAATGAAACAGCCGTTAGCACTATTCAAATGGGTGACGCTGTTATGACCGCTCTACACAATTCGTAACACTTAGCAACGCAAATATCGAATTAGTTTTCAATAGTTAATTGATAGTGCGCTCAAACCCACCCCGAAAATCTACGTAGGCTATAAAATGAGAGACCAAATTGATGTTGCGGTTGTTGGAGCGACAGGTGCGGTTGGTGAAACCATGCTGTCGATACTGGCAGAACGGAAATTTCCGGTTCGAAATATCTATGCGTTGGCAAGTGAACGATCTGCGGGCAAACGCGTAGAATTTGGGTCGCGACAGCTTGTCGTGCAGGATCTGGCAAAGTTTGATTTCAGTCAGGTTCAGATAGGGTTGTTTTCTCCGGGTGCATCGGTTTCAAAAATATATGCACCGATTGCGGCAGAAGCTGGTTGTGTGGTTATTGACAATACCTCACAGTTTCGATACGACGATGACAAACCGCTGGTTGTACCTGAGGTAAACGCTCATGCAATTAGCCGTTACAAAGAGACAAACATAATAGCTAACCCGAATTGTTCAACAATTCAAATGTTGGTGGCGTTAAAACCGATTCACGATGCGGTCGGCATAACCCGAGTTAATGTTTGTACGTACCAGGCTGTTTCGGGTACAGGTAAGGAAGCAATAGAGGAATTGGGTGGGCAAACGGCAAGGTTATTGAACGGACAACCCATTCAGCCGTCTGTATACCCGAAGCAAATCGCGTTTAACGCATTGCCCCATATAGATACGTTTCAGGATAATGGATACACCAAAGAAGAAATGAAAATGGTGTGGGAAACAGCGAAGATCATGGAGGACAGTAGTATTCGGGTCAATCCTACCTGTGTTCGCATTCCTGTATTTTATGGGCATTCAGAAGCCATTCATTTGGAGACAAAATCGCCAATGACGGCTGATCAGGCCCGACATTTGCTGGGGTTATCGCCAGGAATTGTAGTTCTTGACGAACACCAAGACGGTGGGTATCCCACCGCCGTAACCGAATCGGCCGGTACCGATGCGGTTTTCGTAGGTAGAATACGGCAAGACATAAGTATTGATAACGGGCTAAACCTTTGGGTTGTGTCCGATAACGTACGTAAAGGAGCGGCATTGAACAGTGTTCAGATCGCCGAATGTCTAGCAGCAGACTACCTATAAACTGCTGAAAACTTTAAAAATTCAGCTATAAAATAGAATACAGTTGAGATAGTTAACATTGCCAACTTGGCAGTACCGATTCCGGTCGGTATTTGCTCGGCGAAGCAATTTGCGGGATATATCAAAGTGCGAAAACTTGCAACGGCAGCAGCTGTCAGTCTGGTCTTATCTTCAGGGGGCGTTCGTGCTCTTGGGCTTGGTGACATTGAAATGCGCTCCGCGCTAAACCAGCCGATGAATGCAGAAATCCGACTGACCTCGGTTCAGCCTGGTGAAGCTAGTGGCATGATTGTCAAATTAGCGTCACCGGATGCCTTTGCTCGTGCAGGCATAGAACGCTCTGGTTCTCTGACTGATCTTCGATTTTCAGTTGACGATAGCGCCGGCACACCCGTCATCAAAATATCCAGTAGTCGACCTGTCGTAGAGCCGTTTTTAAATTTTCTGGTGGAAGTCGATTGGCCCACCGGTCGAATGGTGCGCGAATATACCGTTTTACTTGATCCACCCGTTTTCATGAGCCCGAGTGCGAGCGATCGCAACACGGCCAGCGAACAGCCAGCGACTCTGCAACGTAGCGACTCATCATTGAGTGCACCGGCACCCATTGAACGTGCGAGCACTGGCGATGAGTTTGAAGTAGAAATTGTTGGGTCTTCGGTTGAAATCGCTGACAACACCGCGGGCACTGCCGATAGTGTTGATACCGGAGCCGGTGAAGTGGTTTCGCTCGATTCTCTGGATTCCGATGGCATCGGCAATGGCACCGATAATGTCATCGGTGAAGTCGAATTGATTGGCGACGGTGGCGTTGAGACAGTGAGCAATCAAGGCGATGTTGTTGTACTGAGCGACTTGGGCGTTGAAAACACAGATGCTGCGGCACAATTTCAGGCCAACCAAAACTTCGAATTTAATGTAGAAATTGTCGGCGATAGTGGTGAAGTCTCGGACACCTTTGTAGCTGATCAACAAGGTGGTGAGAGCGTTGCAGAGTCAGAAATTGTATCGCTTGACTCGCTTGAGACCATCGTTTCTGATGGTGGAGAGGTAACGGTACAGCGTGGCGATACGTTGTCGAGCATTGTTGATTCGATCGCTGTGCCTGGCGTCTCTTCTCAACAAATGATGATCGCGCTGTTGAATGCTAATCAGAGTGCGTTCATCAATGGCAATGTCAACCTGGTCAGAGCCGGCGCTATTTTACGTATCCCAGAGGCCGACGAATTAACACAACTTACACAAGCGCAGGCAGTTGCCCAAATCGGCGAACAGAATCAGTTATGGCGCGAGTACCGAGACAGTGTTCGTAGCTCTGCTGGTACCAGAGTTGCCACGGCCGCACCTACCCCTGAGGCCACACCTGAGCCAGAACCTGAAACGGCGGCTGAACCGGTGGCTGAATCAGAACCTGAATCACAACCAGTTGCTGAAGAGGAAGAAGCACCAACGCAGCTGAGCCCAGCTGCCCAACGCATACTCGATGCAGCCAGAGAAGCGGCAGCTGGTCGTCAAGAACTGAGTATCGTTGCTGGAGGCGACCCATCATCCACTGTTGCAAGTGCTACTGCTGACAATAACGACGCGAGCGAAACGGCACAGCTCGGTGAAATAAATCAAAAACTGGCGCTGGCCAAAGAAGAACTGGCTTCTACCCGACTCGAGAGTAGTGAT
>CALIMV010000276.1 GCA_938045275.1 uncultured Granulosicoccaceae bacterium | reverse complement strand
GGTATATCACTACCCTGTATATCCTGATATCGGGGCGTTGTCATTTTCAACGAGGCTGGCAAATTTGCCCATAGCTGAAAACCGTGCATACGGCCTGCCTCGTCACCCTGAGGCATTTCCTGATGCAAAATGCCGCTACCGGCGGTCATCCACTGCACACTGCCCGGACCTAACGAACCTGCGTTACCCAGGCTGTCTGCGTGATCAACGCTACCGGCTAGCACATAGGTTATAGTTTCTATTCCGCGATGCGGATGCCAAGGAAAACCAGCAGCATACTGTTCCGGATTATCGTTGCGGAAATCGTCCATAAGCAGAAACGGATCGCTCGCATCGGTGTCGCCAAACCCGAATACACGATGAAGATGAACACCAGCACCTTCCATAGTTGGTTGGGTTCCAGATGTTGACTTAACTGGTCGAATCGACATAATTTACCTTCAACAATTTATGGTGTCGTACAATTCTACGCGTTTCTTGCGCCATCGTGTTTGTTACACATCCATGGTTTACGGGACATATACTTTGCAAATTCGCATAGTATATTCTGCGCAAAACATTAACTAAACAATAGAAGTTTGCAATGCACCATAAAATTGGACATCAACGGGCTTTCGGCACATATCCGTTAAAAGGCGACGAACTGGCAACGGCTCTTATTTCAGCGCTCGATACCGGATACCGAGCCATCGATACCGCGCAAATGTACCAGAACGAAAAAGACATTGGCCAGGTGCTGTCCAGTTCTGGCATTAATAGAAACGAGCTACTTATTACCAGCAAAGTCCCGGTTAATCAATTCAGTAAAAACCTTTTTATACCATCAGTTGAAAGAAGTTTGGTTGATTTGCAACTAGACTATATCGATATATTGTTACTGCACTGGCCGCCAGCAGATGGCAATATCACCCCAAGTGTTGAATGGCTGCTAGAAGCCAAACAACTTGGTTTATGCAAACACATAGGCGTTAGCAATTACAACTCCAGCATGTTGTATGAGCTAGCTACTATTAGCGATGAGCCCTTTGTGTGCAATCAAATTGAATTTCATCCGCTACTCGACCAGTCAATCATGCTTGATGCCTCGAACCAAACTGGAATACCGATATCGTCTTACTGTTCATTGGCGCGCGGAAAAGTCTTAAAGGAACCATTGATTCTGAACCTCGCCGAACAATACCAAAGAACCCCATCGCAAATTGTATTGAAATGGATTTTACAAAAAGGTGTTAGCGTAAATGCCATGTCCACCAAGCCGGCTAACATCAAGGCAAATTTTAATATTATGGATTTTGGTCTATCAAATGTCGATATCGCCCGTATTGACACTCTTGGTTCCCAGCATTACCGCATTGTTGATAAGGCGCTGGTGCCATGGGCGCCAGAATGGGACTAGCAGGCATTCAAAGGAAACCAAGTTTATTGCCATATTCGCGTTTACGCACATTGATAAAGCGTTGTGAGTCCGATCACGGTGCACTCTTAGCGTATACCTGTACCACCTATTCCCAACTCGATACGCGCAAAGCTACAGTGATGCCTGGACCGGCTCACCGCCACCGCTCGTAGTTGAATATTTGATCGGGGTGGTAAACCGAAATTGCCTGTTTTTTAAGAGCATTAGCTAAATAACCGCTTTTTCAATAAACGGCTCATTCCTGACAATACGATCGTAGTTAAAAGGCGATAAGTCTAATGACCGGTACGCGCCATAAATGATTAATTCTGACGTACCTCGCCCCATGGCAGGCGATTGTTGAAAGCCATGCCCGGAAAAACCATTGACAAAAATAAAGTTCTCCACCTCGTTGTGCGCTCCAAGTATTGCATTTTGATCAAACACATTAAACGCGTAATGACCTACCCACGAATTAGTTAATTTTATCGCTTCAAATTGTGGAATTCGATGCGCGATGGCAGGCCAGACCTTTTCCTCCCACAATGAATGGTCTTGTATAAAGTCGTCGTAGTCGACAGCAGGGTCATCATCCGGTGGACAGCCAGCCATATAATAAACACCATCTGTTCGCATATGGACACCCGACGGGTCAATCGTCAAGGGTAAATCACGATCGAGTGGCTGTTCGGCATCAAAAATATAGGTATAGCGCTTGCGCGGTTCCACTGGAATGTCGATACCCGCCATTCGCGATGTCAACACCGCTCTTGGACCAGATGCATTCACTACTGTGTCACATGCTATGGTCTCACCTGACTTCAAGGTAACAGATGTAACCCTGCTGGCAGAGTCGTTCTTGGCCATGCTGACAACTTCATTTTCTATATACTCAACGCCATTTTCGCGAGCGAGTCGGCGCCACCAGTCAAACACTGTGGCACCATCAAAGTAGCCCTCATCAACCAGATTATGATTACCGGCAACGATGTCATCAACGTTATAGAAAGGATAGTCGCGCAGAATATCTTCAGCCGACATGAACTTTGTTCCTGCTCCACATGCCGCTTGTACTTTTTGACTTTCGCACAATACTTCGGCAAACGGTTTATTGTTGGCTAAATACATATAACCAAAGCTATGCAAAATAATGTTTGGAACGCGTTCTTCCCCACCGAGATAATCACGGAAATTTTTGACAAAATCTGCTGCATATTGCGAAATACGCACATTGAGTTCAGATGAAAATTGCTGCCGCATACAGCTGTTGGTATGTGTGCTGGAACAAGCTTGATATGTGTTATCACGCTCAACAACCAGAACTGAACCGGTAAAATCAGGATTACTCGATAAAAACCATGACACCGATGAGCCATACATGGCTCCACCAACGATGACCACATCATAGTGTTTTTGTCTTGGTTTCGAGATAATTGGTAAAGGACTCAATGGAATCTCCGACTACATTAACTGACTGGTTGCCAGTCTGTAGCAAGTCAGCACCGACTTGTTGATTATACTCAGAATACGTCGAATATAGATTTGTCTAAAATGTGGAAATTTCTTTACCTGCTAGGATTCTGTCTCTATTGAGTAGCCTGTTCAAACCTAAGCCTGCACTCGCGCTCGTTAGTCAGATCTTTCATGTAACCTGCACTTTTATCCAGTCACTTCACAAAAAAAACCAGTGAAATCAGTGCTACTGGACGTTCGTCTCAATTTTTAGAGTAGTGTTTATAGGTCTTGGCATACAAGTCGCTACTACCTTTGACGAGACGCGAAAGGCATACAATATGAGCGAAAATTTCAGATTAGTGACACGAAGCGATTTTGATGGTTTGGTGTGTGCTGTACTGCTAAAGCACTTGGATCTGATCGATGAAATATCATTCGTTCACCCCAAGGACATGCAGGACGGTATCATTGAAATCACCGGACGAGATATAACCACCAACCTCCCCTACGTGGCCGGCGCTCATTTGGTTTTTGATCATCATGAATCTGAAACCAAAAGAAATGACGTAAACGTCGAAAATTATATTATCGATGCTGATGCTGCATCAGCCGCTCGTGTGGTTTGGCGCCACTACGGTGGCAATTCAGCCTTTCCTATTTCATGGAACGATATGATGGAAGCGGTAGATAAAGCAGATTCTGCTCAATACTCAATGAACGAAGTATTGAACCCTACAAATTGGGAACTGTTGAATCTACTAATGGACTCACGCACAGGTTTGGGCCGATTTCGCGAATTTCGTATATCCAACTACCAGCTAATGATGGAACTAATAGATCATTGCCGTACAAGCAGCATTGAACAGATATTGGCTCTGCCAGACGTGCGGGAACGTATAGATTTGTATGAAAAACACAAACCCGCTTTCGAAGACCAACTACAACGCTGCTCAACCGTGTATGGCAATTTGGTTGTGCTTGATCTACGCAACGAGAACATTATATACCCAGGTAGTCGATTTCACATCTACGCTACGTTCCCTGACTGCAACATTTCAATTCATCAAATGAATGGGTTTAGAAATCAGAATACTGTTTTCGCTACAGGTAAATCCATATTTGACCGATCATGTAAAACCAACATTGGCGAGCTGATGCTGAAGTATGATGGAGGTGGTCATAGTGCAGCAGGAACCTGTCAAATAGATAACGACAAAGCAGAAGAAGTTTTGGCCGAGTTGGTATCAGCAATTAATGCAGACGAAGAGGCACTGAAAAAAGCCAGTTAAAACGCGTAACACCTTGCTCGTTTAAAAAGCCAGATTTATTCTGGCTTTTTTGTCCCCGTAAATTACTACCCGTTGAGCTTATTACCCGCTTCTCACGAATATTTTCATCGCATTTGCCAGTACAGATGAACTCTGCGTCGATATAATGGACTGATCTATCCAACAAAAAATAGCGGAATTCGACACCATGAGCCAAGATACCAATTACACACCACCGAAAGTATGGAATTGGGATGCTGATAGTGGTGGGAAGTGGTCCAAAACAAATCGCCCTATCGCTGGTGCAACTCACGAAAAAGAACTCCCGGTTGGTCAACATCCACTGCAATTACATTCGTTGGCTACCCCAAATGGTCAGAAAGTGACAATCATGCTCGAAGAGCTTCTGGAACTGGGCGTTACGGGTGCCGAGTACGACGCCTACCCTGTTAACATTGGTGAAGGTGAGCAGTTCGGTAGCGGGTTTGTAGAGATAAATCCAAATTCCAAAATTCCAGCGCTGGTGGACCATAGCACCGATCAACCCACTCGCTTGTTTGAATCGGGCGCTATTTTGCTGTACCTGGCCGAAAAATTCGACAAGTTACTGCCAACCGACAAAGCTGACAGACCAGCCTGTTTATCCTGGCTATTCTGGCAAATTGGCAGTGCACCCTATCTCGGCGGCGGCTTCGGCCATTTCTACAAGTACGCGCCTTTTCCGATTGAATACTGTATCGATCGATTCACAATGGAAACCAAGCGCCAGCTGGACGTTTTGGACAAACACTTGGAAAATAACCAGTATATGATTGACGACGAATACACCATAGCTGACATCGCCATTTGGCCTTGGTACGGCCAAGTTGTTCAAAACGTGGTGTATGAAGCTGCAGAATTTCTTGATGCACAGAGCTACGTGCATTTGAACCGCTGGGCAAATACCATCGCACAAAGACCCGCTGTAAAACGAGGACTAATGGTCAATAGGACTTCAGGCCCAGATGAACGAAAGGTTCCAGAACGCCATGATTCGAGTGATTTTGACGGAAAAACCACTTAGAATAGTCGCTCTCCCTTCAACAGCAGTTATGACACTATGCCAGCACCAGTAAACGCATTTAAGCAATCACTGCTGAACCATGAAACAACCTATGGATGCTGGGTAGGTATGGCTGATGCTTACGCTGCCGAAATTGCAGCCAGCGCCGGGTTCGACTGGTTGCTGGTTGATGGCGAACATGCACCCAATGATTTACGCAGCATCCTGTCGCAGCTGCAAATTATTGATGCCTCTGATTCGCACCCAATCGTACGTATACCAGTTGGCGAAACGTACATGATTAAACAAGTATTAGATGCAGGTGCCCAAAGCTTGCTAATTCCAATGGTGGAAAGTGGCGATCAGGCTCAGCAATTGGTTAAAGCCACACGCTACCCTCCTGATGGTGTACGTGGTGTTGGCTCA
>CALIMV010000275.1 GCA_938045275.1 uncultured Granulosicoccaceae bacterium | reverse complement strand
CCACGAAACACCGTCGCCGGGTACAGACGGATTCTCCGACATCCACCTTATTGGGCTGGAGCGATCACCACGCGGCTCTCCGTAGTTACTAAAACCTTCACCGGGCAGCAGCCAGGAACTGGGCGTATTCGCAGACGCAGCAGATGCCACAACAGCGGAGGCCACTGCTGCGCCACCTGATATAAAGTTACGCCTGTTTTTATTAGCTGGCAAAAGTGTGGCTGACAAATCCGGCTGTGGATTTGGTTTCAGCTGTTGCCATTTGCCACTCTTTTCGCCAACCAAAGAGATTACTCCTTATTCAGCATGTTCATGATGGCATCAACAACCAACTCTGGCTCATCAATATGCACATGGTGCCCACTATTATGGGCCACAATAACTTTACCGTCACTGCTGAGCTTTGCCAGACTCTGTTGCAGTTCACCCCAGATCTGATGACGCTCTTCACCGTCTTTTTCGATAGACATTGGGTTACGTCCGCGATGAATAACCGCCAGCGGCATTGAGTAGTTATCGCCTAACAGTTTAATTTGATTAATTGATTCTCTGAAGGAGCGCAATTCGCGTTCAGTGGCTAAATAACTTTTACGCATGCGTAAAAACGCTGCAATCTTGCGACCAATCTCTTTCGGCAGGTTGTCGGGTATGTTGGTTCTGTTTATGACAAAGGTGTTGCCGCTGGGCAATATTTTCGTTTTTCCTGGCGTTTCCATTCGCTCCAGTTGATCTTCGTGCGACGAATCCACCAACACTATTCCAATCACCTGTTGTTGTCTTTGCGCTGCCAGCATGCGCACCACAAAGCCACCAAAAGAGTGACCGACGAGTATCAGCTTATTGTTGTCAGAAACCTGTTCGAGCATCTGATTCGCCTCAGACGCAAGTTGGCGCACATTGCCGACAAACGGTGACGGGTCGCTCCATCCGTATCCGGCGCGATCGTATACACACGCAACAGCATGTTCTGCAATTTGGTGTTGAATCCGGTGCCATTCGAAGGCACTGCCGCCCAGTCCAGGTTCAAACAAAACCGTAACCGGACCTTCACCAACACAGGTTACATGCAATCGATGAGACTCTAGCTGGATGAACTTTCCAGGCGGTGATTTTATAAAGGTAAAATCGAGTGGTTCTTTCTCAGAATCAGCCAAACATACCCCACTCAACAATTGCACACAAATGAGTATTGATAATGGAAGCCACTTCAATTGATGTCCTTTTATCTGTAATTTAGTCGAGATAAAAGAGACGCTGGTCTTCACGGCAGGTATTGCGCCAGGTCGCGTAACACATCGCTTGTCGTTTGCTCAACCAAGACCGGCTGATCGCACAGTGCGATCATGGAATGCTCTCGCTGATCGAAAACACGCTGATGCCAATCCATAGTTTCACGCAGCTCATCGCGCTCCGTTGACTCAACACCATCTTGTTCCAGCTTCGCCAGTTTGTTCAAACCATCTTCTATTTGCTCGGCAATGGCGGTCTGTTGTCGTGTGTATTTTTTTATACCTTTGATATACAAAGCCCGCCGTTTATTGGCGATGGCAAGCGAGCCCTCCGCCAATCGATTTAATGCAGAGACTTGATCAGCTTTCGGTGTTTCCTCTACAAATTGCTCAACCAGCTGTCGATCAGCGTCTGTGTAGCTTGCCAGGTTACCTAGCTTGCGAGCCAGTGGCTCTACCCTTTCGTCAGTTTTCCACTGACCAAGATCAGACTCAGGCACCACTTGTGGCCATAGGACACCTAGCTCCACAACCGGCACAAACGCTTGAATGCACGGCCAGTCGGGTTCAGGTTCCGCTGCCGTTGCTAACATTGGCTGAATAAGTAACGCAACCATGCCCAATGTAAGCGCACCATACTTATTCACGCGTTTGGCTTTGTTACCAAAACCTCTTAAACACGTTCTTAATAATATTGATTTCATTTCTTTGAAGGTGCTCCACCATCTTTGCGCGATAGAAAACCACGTAGCGGATCGTAGCCAATAACCGCCGCTGCCATAAACACTGTTGTGCAAGCGGCAACGACGAGCATTGCCATAACATGAAGTTTGCCATACATCGCAAAGCGGATTAACTCGACAGCATAAGTAAAAGGGTTGTAAGTACATATCCAGTACAACAACTGGCTGGAATCGCGTATTCGCCACAACGGATACAGTGCCGATGATGCAAAAAACATTGGAAAAATGACAAAATTCATGACGCCAGCGAAGTTTTCAAGTTGTTTTATCATGGACGATAACATCAAGCCCATGGCGCCTAACATCAAACCACCCAGCAGCAAGGCAGGCACTAACAAAAAATAACCAATAACCGGTGGCCGGACTTCCCAAAACCAGGCTATGCACATAAACACAAACGCTTGCACTATTGCCACAGACACACCGGCCAACAATTTACACAACAGCAAATACCAGCGCGGCAACGGGCTCACCAGCAAAGTTCGCATACTACCCATTTCGCGATCGTAAACCATTGAAAGTGAACTTTGCATGCCATTGAAAAGCAGAATCATGCCCAACAGCCCTGGCGCTATATATTCTTCGTAAAGCACATAGGTTTCATAAGGCGGGATGATCGATACACCCAGTACCGAGCGAAAACCTGCAGCAAATATAAAAAGCCAAACCAAAGGTCTAACCAGCGCCGAAAGGAATCTTCCGCGTTGGTTTACAAATCGAAGTGCTTCTCGAGTCACCACCCCACGCAGGCAGAGCAGTGCGCTACTTAAGGTCATGATGCCTCTCGCACAACAATCGAATTGAACACAGCTGTAATATCATCAACATTGTGCTTTTTAACAAGCTCGACAACGGTGCCATGCTCAACCATCAGGCCTTTGTCCAGTATATAAACGTCATCGTCAGTAACGACTTCATCAAGCAGGTGAGTAGCCCAAAGCACACCGGTTCCAATATCTGCACACAAAGACTTTACATGTGCAACGAAATTACTGCGGCTTTGTAAATCCAGCCCGACAGTTGGTTCGTCGAGAAGTAATAACGCAGGGCGATGCAACAGTGCACGCGCCAGCTCTACCCGCCTGCGCTGACCGCCACTCAAGGCACCCACTTTACGCTTTTCAAAGCCGGTTAACTCATGTTGCTCCAGGCCTAACGCAATTCTGTTCTTGGCTTCAGCAGTCGGAATGCCTTGTAAATCGGCAGCGTAGCGCAAGTTTTGTATCACGCTTAAATCCATATCCACGGTGGGACGCTGAAATACAACACCCATTTTGGACAGCGCGTTCAGTGTGTCGGTTCGAAGGGCATGTCCTTTTACAGACACCGTACCCTGCTGCGCAGAATACAACCCGGTGATGATGGAAAACAAGGTCGACTTGCCGGCACCATTGGCGCCAAGCAATGCAACAAACCCACTCTCAGGCACTTGCAGGCACACTTTGTTTAACGCCTGCGTATTACCATAACTAAAGCTCACCTGATCAACATCAAGCGCTAAGTCTTCAGTCATTATTATTCAATTTTTTCATTAACACTCTGCTTAGTCGGTTGTTTACATTCAGCTTATTGTCGAACCACTACACCCCATGGAAAGCGTCCCACTTTGACCGATTTAATAACCCGTAATTTTTCAAGGTCAATAATGGATACATCGCCACTGACGCCGTTAGTGGTATACAACATTTTCTGATCAGGCGAGAATTCAAGGTTCCAAACCCTCGGCCCCACCAGAAGATACTTCTCAACCTCGTAAGTTTTCGCATCTATTACCGCGACACGAGCAGACGGGCCCAATGCCACATACACTTTATCGCTTCCGTCTGAAGCTATTTTTACGCCTACCGGCTGCAAAGACTCTGGCCTGAGACCATCAACTTCGAATTCGATTTTTTGTTTTATCGTTTTGCTCTCTACATCTATAACCGAAACCGTGCCACCAATTTCTGATGAAACCCATACCTCACTGCCATCTGCAGTAAATTGTGCAACCCGTGGTCGAGTGTCGACTAGCACGTTGGCTTCAATTTCCAGCGACTCAATATTAATAAAATA
>CALIMV010000274.1 GCA_938045275.1 uncultured Granulosicoccaceae bacterium | reverse complement strand
GGAGCGGACCGGGTCGGCAGGACGATCAGGTTACGCAAGGCCAACCAGGCGATCAGGTTGTGCAGGACCTGCAAGACGATCAGGCTACGCAGGGCCAACAAGCCGATAAGGTTGCGCAGGGTCAGCAAGAAGATCAAATTGCACAGAATCAGCAAGGCGATACACCCGTACAAGGTCAGCAAGATGATCGAATTGAACAGATTTATAGCGATGAGCAAAACGAACAAAACGATCGGCTCGCAGAAGCCAGTAAGCCGATCAATTCGGATTCTGTGTCCGATGGGCGCCCAGCTGATCGTCGGTCGCCCAATACTGAGCAATTGCGCGCGTGGGTAGTGCAGGCTGGCAGCTTTGCTGACGAGGACAATGCCATTGCTGTGCGTGACAAATTGCGCCGAGCAGGTCATCCGTCGTTTGTTACGCCTACCAATACAGAACCGCCAGTTTACCGGGTTCGGGTGGGCCCAATGATCGATTTAAAGCAAGCTGAGTCGAAACGGGACAAAGTAATCGATTATTTGGGAAGAGAAGCTATTGTAGTCAGCTATCCTTAGTGGAATGCTTGTCTTTGATAGAATGCCGTGCACGCTAAAACCGTGCTAGGAGGTAAAGTGTTTTCAGGTATAGACTTACTTATATTGCTGATTATTGGGGTGTCGGTTGCTGTAAGCGTTATCCGTGGTTTCTTTAAAGAAGCGGTGAGTTTACTAACATGGTTATCGGCGATACTTATCACCTTGATGTTTACTTCTCGATTTTCCTCGTTGCTGCCACGTGAAACTATCGAAGGTCCGCAGGCGCGCTACGCGATCAGTGCGCTGGTGCTATTTTTCGGAACCATGATTGTGGGTGGCATGATTAATTTTCTTTTCCAAAAGATACTAAGCAACAGTCAGCAAGGTAGGCTCGATCGTTGGCTTGGTGTTGGGTTTGGTGTAGGTCGGGGTGTTGTTATAGTGACTTTACTGGTATTGATGGCAAATTTAATCCCCACATTTAAACAAGAAACTTGGTGGCGCGACTCGGCTTTTATTCCGCCGGTGCAAAAAGCGGCGAAGTTTATCCACGCACAACTTCCGCGGGAGTTGGCGCAACATTTTTATTTTTCACCAACGAGCTCCTAAATACAATGTGCGGCATTCTTGGAATTGTTGGGGTAGAAGCTGTTAATCATCGGCTTTATGACGGACTGACTTTACTTCAACATCGCGGACAAGATGCTGCAGGAATTGCTACCAGCCACGACGGTCGCCTTCTGCTCAGAAAAGCCACGGGCTTGGTTCGTGATGTATTTACTGGTACTCACATGCAACGTCTGGAAGGTAATATGGGCATTGCCCATGTTCGTTATCCAACTGCAGGTTCATCAGCTGCTGCTGAATCACAACCATTTTATGTCAACTCTCCGTATGGCATCGTTATGGCCCACAATGGAAACCTGACGAATGCCGAAAAGTTGCAACGTGAGTTATTTGAATCAGATTTACGACATATTAATACCCGTTCTGATTCTGAAGTATTGCTCAATGTATTCGCGCATGAGCTGCAAGCTCTCAGGCCTTCTAAAAGTGTTACCCCGGAACAAATATTTGCAACTGTTGCAGCGGTTCACAAGCGATGTAACGGTGCCTACGCCGTCGTTGGAATGCTGGTTGGACGAGGCGTGTTCGCGTTTCGAGACCCACTTGGAATACGGCCTGCGGTAATTGGTGTGCGTCATACTGACGGCGGTAGCGAATACGCGGTGGCCTCCGAAAGCGTTGCATTGCAAGGTCTCGGCTTTACACTGTTGCGAGATCTTGCGCCTGGCGAGGCTGTCTACATTGATATTGATGGCAACCTTCATTCGCGGCAGTGCGCTGAGAATGCGAGATTGTCACCGTGCATTTTCGAGTACGTGTATCTGGCTCGCCCGGACAGCATTATTGATAACGTTTCAGTTTACAAATCGCGTTTGCGGATGGGTGAGAAGCTGGCAAAGAAAATATTGCGTGAGCGGGCAGATCATCAAATCGATGTTGTCATTCCTATACCTGATACCAGCCGTACTTCGGCAATGGAAGTAGCGTTTCATCTGGGCGTGAAATACCGCGAAGGGTTTATAAAGAATCGCTACATCGGTCGCACTTTTATCATGCCCGGACAGCAAATGCGTAAGAAGTCGGTTCGTCAGAAACTCTCGCCGATTGATTTGGAATTTGCCGGAAAAAACGTGTTGTTGGTTGATGATTCCATTGTTCGTGGTACGACCTCTGGTCAGATCGTTGAAATGGCTCGTGATGCGGGCGCCAAAAAGGTCTTTATGGCCTCGGCAGCACCGCCAGTTAGACACCCTAATGTATACGGCATCGATATGCCTGCACCGGTAGAGCTAATTGCACACGACAGAGAGGTCAAAGACATTCAGGAAATAATTGGTGCAGATTGGCTTGTTTATCAAGATCTTCACGATCTGATCGAGGCGGTTCGCTATGATAAGCACCCCATCGAAACGTTTGAATCCAGCTGTTTTAACGGCGAGTACATCACTGGCGATGTGGATACGGGCTATTTGCATGCTTTGCAGCACAGCCGGTCAGATAAAATGAAGAAATCGGGTGCTGGATCGGATGATCTTGTAGTTTTGTAGGTACTTGCGTTACGCTTGAGCCTATGGCGAAATTTCGACGATACGAAAGTGGCATTAGCGTTGTTTGGACAGAATCCAAAGACACAGCCGCATTTTGTGAACTCATCGTCGAACAACACGCCAGACAAGCGTGCGACATGGCGCTCATTTATTACTCTTCCGACGCCTTGAACCCCCAGGAATTGGTCGACTACTTCAGTACCCACTGCAGTGATTTAAACTATTGTGGTTGTTCCACTGGTGGTGAAATATCGCCAGACGGCATGCAAGACTGTGGTGCGCTGGCAATCTTGTTACCTGAAAGCAGTTTCAATGTACAGGCGCAACCCATAGAGAACATTCATAACGTGGGTATGAACAACATTGCCCAGCAAGCAGCACAGCAGCGTATATTGTTCGAAGAGGCATACGGCTCATCCCATATTGATTCTACTTTCGCCATAACATTGATCGATGGACTAACCTTTTCCGAAGAATCAGTTACAGCGGCGCTGCACCGGGGTCTGGGAGATATTCCATTGGTTGGTGGGTCGGCCGGCGACAGCTTGCATTTTAAAAAAACCACTCAGCTGTGCAATGGTCGTGTGTATACCAAAGCGGCTGTGCTTATCATTATAAATTCACAACTGCCGTATTCCCTGTGTACTGAAAATAATTTTGTACCCACAGAACACAAATTGGTGGTTACCGATGCCGACCCAGACACGCGCACTGTATATGAGTTCAATGCCGAGCCTGCCGCGCTGGCCTACGCTTGCGCCATTGGTCGTGATAGGGAAGAGCTAGGTCCACAATGCTTCGCCTCCAATGCGATGGTGGTGCGCGTGGGAGGGCAATATTATTGTCGAGCTGTGCAAAGAGTGAATCGTGATGATTCGCTGACTTTTTTTAGCGCAATTGACACTGGTGTGGTTTTAACGATCGCGAAAACCGAAGGTATGGTTCGTTCAATGCAAAGCTCAATTGAAAGTATTGAACACGCGATTGGCAAGATAGACATTATTATGGGGTTTGAATGTATTCTTCGAAAGCTGGACGCACGCCATCGGAATGTTATCGAACGAATTGAGGATGTATACAGGGAGAACAATATAGTGGCGTTTAACAGCTACGGCGAGCAATACCAGTCAATGCATATTAATCAGACATTTACAGGTGTTGCATTCGGCCTGCCGGACTATCAGCCATGAGCACTCAATCAGGGTCAAATGCAGAAATTCAGAAGCTGAAAAAAATCAATAAAGTATTGGTCGATCGGGTTGAGCGCTCAATGGATCAACAGGGCCACGGGTTTTCATTATTTCAAACTGCCATTAATCTTGAATCCCAGATTGATCGACGCACCAGCGAGCTTACCTCAACGCTTGCTCATTTAAACCGTGTCAACCATGAACTCGAAACTGCTAAAAATCTTGCTGAGAAAGCGAACCTGAATAAATCTCAGGTGCTCGCAGCTGCTAGTCATGATGTATTACAACCATTGAATGCCGCCCAATTACTGATATCCTCGCTGGCCAGTGTCCAGTGTTGCGATGAAGGGCAACGACTTTGTAACCAGATCGAACGTTCATTGGATACGATGACAACCCTGCTGAACTCTTTGCTTTATATGTCCAGGCTTGATGCAGGTGCGGTACAGCCCGAGTGGCAAAGCGTATCACTGTTAACCTTGTTTGATTCAATAGAATCAGACTTTCAACCGGTAGCGCAGGCCAAGGAAATTAACTTGCGCGTTAGGCATAACAACTTGTTTGTGCATTCAGATTCAACCATGTTGCGGCGCATTGTGCAGAACCTGGTGGCAAATGCAATCGAGTACACTAACAGCGGTGGTGTTCTGCTCAGCGCTAATCGAATTGCAGATCGCATACATATACGAGTGGCAGACACCGGCTGTGGAATAGACAGCGAAAATTATAAAGATATATTCGATGAATTCTATAGGGGGTCTTCAGCGCACCAATCCATGCAGCAACAAAGCTCTGCCGGGTTGGGGCTGGCTATTGTTGCCAGAATGATCAATACCCTCAAGCACACCATAACAGTTAATTCTGAATTGGACCGTGGTTCGTGTTTTCGCTTGTCGTTGTTGGCTGCAGAAAAAAATACAGCAGAATTCAATACGCCACCACAAAGGTTGAAAACGCGATCAATCGAGCAATCGGATGGTTTGTCGCAAACCAGAATTCTTTTTATAGAGAACGACTTTGTTGTGCTCAATGCCATGGATACTTTGCTTAAGCAATGGGGTTGTGATTACCGGTTGGCATCGAGTACCCAGGAGGCGCTAAGTTCGGTTGTTGATAAAGCCTGGCAACCTGATCTTATTCTTGCCGACCAGCATTTAGATGCAAAAGAGACAGGAACATCCACCATAGAGCTAGTGCGCACCCTGATTGGCGATACGGTGCCAGCCGTCATCGTGACAGCGAATCCGTCAACACAATTGGCCAAAGATGCCAAAGACATGGATATTGAAGTCATGCTAAAGCCGATCAAGCCTGCTCAATTGCGTGCATTGCTTTCACATCAGCTAACCCAACCTGAACGGCAGCTTGTTACGTAAAGTAATAAATTGACGTATCGTAGTTAGTTGGAGCTTGGCACAGCTTAAGATAAGAGTTAATGGTTTAAGGAATGAAATTCATGGTGTGTAAATGTTTAGTAGGCGTTGTGGGCACTTTGGTGTTGCTTTTGAGTAACGCTGCCTATTCACATTTGGTTTATGTGACAAACGAAAAAGACAACACCGTTAGTATCATTGATACGAACACAAACGAGGTAGTCAATACTATCGATGTTGGTGAACGACCGCGCGGTATCACATTCAACAAAGATTTCAGCAAATTATTTATTTGTGCTTCTGATTCAGACGCAGTTCAGGTATTCGATATGGCGCAGGGTAAAATAACCAATGACCTACCCAGTGGTGAAGACCCTGAACAATTTGTATTGCATCCAGACAACAAACGTTTGTACATTGCAAATGAAGACGATGCCGTTGCAACAGTTGTCGATATTGAATCTCGTACCGTAATCGCACAAATCGACGTCGGCGTTGAGCCCGAGGGCATGGCAGTTAGCCATGATGGTAAGTGGGTAATCGTCACGTCAGAAACATCTAACATGGCTCACTGGGTCGATACTGAAACCAATACTGTAGTCAATAATACCCTGGTCGATCAGCGTCCGCGGGATGCTGAATTCAGCAGCGACGACAAAGAGCTCTGGGTCAGTTCCGAAATCGGCGGAACGGTAGCTGTGATAGATGTTGCAACTCAACAAACAAAGCACACCTTGTCATTTAAAATTGAAGGTATCTCAACAGAAAGACACCAGCCTGTTGGAATGGAGTTAACCGCCGACGGCAAACTGGCGTTTATTGCCTTAGGGCCGGCAAATCATGTGGCCGTTGTCGATCGCAGTACCATGGAGGTCATTGAATATATTCTGGTTGGTAAACGTGTCTGGCATCTAGCGTTAACACCTGAGCAAGACAAGCTATACACCACCAACGGTGTGTCCGGGGATGTCTCAGTTATCGACGTTGCAACACTACGTGCCAAGAAGAGTATTAAAGTGGGTCGATACCCTTGGGGAGCAGCGGTTTTACCGGATGAGTTTATTCAGTAAAAAAGACTGTATTTTACAGAGGCGGGATATCTGACAGGCGCGATCGGATTAAGTGTGTAGAAAAAGGCACCTGGATTTTTTTTTGCAGAATGTCTGCTTCAGTGTCAGTTTCTTCAAACAGTATTTTTTGCAATGCCTGAATAAGAGATTGATACTCCTGACTGCTGGTTTTAATGCCATATTTTCCTTCAGTACGTTTGTTTAGTTCACTGTATAAGCCAGTCCAGTTTCGATTTACCCGCAACTGTTCGAGTACACGTAGCGTCTTTCTATTTTTTTGTGCTATCAGGTGTTGCCTCAATCCGTCGCGTAGTAGCGGCAACAGGCCCAGAAAAACCAGTACACCACTCAACAATATTACTATTGGTTGCCAACGGGCATAACTACGCAATTTAAATACAAGCCGTGACCAGCCTGACTTATTAGTGGCTAAATCGGCCAGTAAATCTGCCCTGTCTGGCAAACCAACGTTAATACGTCGCGCTGGAAGAATGGCTTCTTCATGGGTGCCAGTGTCAACATTCCACCATGGTACGCGCACCGTATCCAGAAATACTGGAATTGGGCTTTGCGCAACCATGCGATATTCGAAAACCGCTGAGGCGACTGTGTGATTATTTATTAGTTCATGGTCTCTGGTGGTTCGTATAAGTGTGCTGGTTAGCGCGCGAGTAGGGTAGGGAGCAATATCCGGGAGCTGGCTGCCGAGAACATTATTGGCGGATAGCGTTATGGTGCGGATAATTTCATCGCCAGCTGAAAGCGTGGTCACCTCTTTAGACCAGGTGTCGGTCAGTTTTACCAATGTGGCTGGTAACCACCATTCAGATCGTCCGTCAGGTGCACTTTGCACTTGCAGCGTCGGGAGAGCAAGGGTTTGATTAAACTCTCCGCGTTGTGTACGGGACTTGATCATGGTTCCGGTCCATTGCAGCGTGCCGACACTGATACTTCCTGATTGTTTTGGATGTAACAGATAGCGCCAGGCAATTTGACGCCATTTCCCGTCATCTTCGATAGTTCTGCGAGCTTCGAATATTGGCAACACATCAAAGTTGGAAAATAACGGCGTTCTGATGAGTTCGTTTGCTATCTGATGAGCGTGTCGAAGTTCGATATCAACAATAATTTGCTCACCCACCACGGGTGATGGGTTTGAAAAGCTGAATTCGCTTTGCAGTTCGGTGGAATCAGGTTTCCATTGCGATTGCAGCGCAGCTTGAACCTGCACCGATACTGAATCTGAAGTAATGGTGCCTGTTCTGGCTTCTCCGGCTAAAGGTCCAAACACTATGGGACCCGTTATAGTTGGTATGAATTCCATGCGACGAATGGCGATTTCTACTACCTTGCCTTCAATAACGGCAATGCGCGTACCGGTAGTTTCTCGTAAAAAATCAGATCGGCCTTTGAGTACACTGACATCCAATGGGTCCAGCAAACCAGTTGATTCAATATCCAGCACGACGACATCACCTAAGTAAAGGCTCTGCGTTGCGGATGTTAGCGAGATGCTGGCGGCATTTTCAGCACGGACAGAGGTGCAAGCGATGAGTATTAATAGTTTGATTAATATTCGCAGCCAGATAAAAGTGGGTAAGTAGCGTAATGAGCCACGTAAATGCTTGGCTGTGGCCAAATTTACCATGCGCTGCCACCTGCAGGTGCGTTTTGCCCGGCGAGACGACGGCGTTCAGATTCCAGCTGAATTCGTAATTGTAAAAACCGATTGGGGTCGTGCTTAATCTGATTTAACCACTGTTTGGTCGCTTGCTCGTGTTCAATTTTGGTTCTCAATCCTGCTGATTGAGATTCTGTTGTGGCAGAATCTGTATCTGACCCACCCGATGGCCTTTCCTGTGCTTCACTGTTATCGGTAATACCTTGAACATTATCAGCGCCGGGTTTGCCGGTTTGCTGTTCGGTGGTTTGCTCTGAGCGATTGCCTCCTTCACTCTCATCTTCTGCATCTGCACTCGAATGCATTGCGGTGCTGGATTCTTCCTCGCTACCGGTCTTGTTATCACCAGGGGTGGTTTGTTCGTCACCTGCGCCTGCGTTTCCAGATTTCTCTTCAGACTCTGATTCTATACTGTCGATCTCCTGCTGGCGTGATTGCAAAGCCTGCTGGCCTGATTCTTCATCGCTCTTTTTCGCCAATAGCTGTCGCATAAGATTCGCATTGTGCGCGGCATCACTCAGTTCAGGATCAATTGATAACGCACGAATATAGGCTTCAAGTGCAAGTTCGTAATAGCCCAGCTGAACGTAGCAATTACCTAAGTTGTATTGAGACTCTGCATCGTTGGCCCTCACAAAGGCTTCAGCGGCACGCCACCATTGTTTGGATCGATAAAGCGATACGCCTTTCCATGCTGGGTCAGTGAATATTTCAGCAGCTTTGGCATATTCGCCCTGAGTGTAAAGTTCGTGAGCAAGGATATTGTCGTCTGCTGCGTGTGCAGCTGAAGCACTCAGCATAAGCAGCAATGGCAGAATTTGTTTAAGCAGGTTTAAGTTCATCATGCATCTTGTCTGAACCATAAAAGTGCCACGGGCAGTATCAGCAAAAGCAACCAATGAGATTGGTTCTGCCAATACAATGCACGCACGTCAGCATTGTTTGTTGCTTCAACAACTGAGCTCAGTTCGAGTTTGTCAAGGTCGATTTCACCCAGGCGATTTGCGATGATCAGCTTTCCGGAACCGGCGTTGGCTAGTGCTTTGGCAGCATTCACATCTACTGCCGTTTCCATATCATCTGTATTTGTTCCAAAGATCAGCATATCAACCTGATGCCCATTTGCAGCCAGGTGTCTGGCCGCAGCTGTTGAGCTTTTATTTATACCATCAGTATCACTGAACACGAAAACGCGCGCACGCAGAAATTCGCTGTCGTTTATGACGGCGGTGGTTAGTGACAGAGCACGAGCCAGATTTGAACCGTCGTGCGAAATGATGCCGTACTCAAGAAGCGCAATATGTTCGTTCAACAGTGTTTTATCAAACACTGGCGGTACAACCAGAAACGCATCACCTGCATAGATAACCAAAGCCATTGGCCTGGCACCGGAGTTTCTTGATAACGCATCCAGCGCATCGCGCATTGCAGTAAATCTGGATGGCGCCACATCATCCAGCGTCATTGATCGTGATACATCGGCAACGGCAACCCAACCAGTCGCGTGCTGAAACGAATTTTCATCTGCTGTTCGACTTGCCGGAGAGCTTAGCGCTAATGCGCACA
>CALIMV010000273.1 GCA_938045275.1 uncultured Granulosicoccaceae bacterium | reverse complement strand
ACGTTGCGTTTCATGATGGTGGCGGCCATTTTCTATGGATTGTCTACGTTTGAAGGGTCCTTTATGGCCATTCGGCCAGTTAATTCATTATCGCATTACACAGATTGGACCATTGGCCATGTGCATTCCGGTGCGTTGGGGTGGGTAGCCTTCGTTACCTTTGGTGCGATGTACAGCTTGGTGCCGTGGCTTTGGAAGCGAGAAAAAATGTATTCAACGTTTTTAGTTGAATTACATTTTTGGTTTGCACTCACCGGTATCGTTATTTATCTGGTGAGTTTGTGGAACGCTGGCATCACACAAGGATTAATGTGGAGAACTTATAACGAGAGCGGAACCTTAACGCATTCGTTTCACGATTCGATGGTAGCAATGTACCCCTACTATTTCGCTCGAGGCATTGGCGGGCTGATGTATCTGACTGGGGCATTGATCGCGCTCTACAACATCGTCATGACCATTCGTATGGGTAGCGACTCTGACGTTGAGTTTGTTAGCCCAGATAAGAGAGTGCTCGATCGAGCGCAGGCTCCAGTGTTGCTAACCGCACCTTCCGTTGAGGATAAGTCATGATTTTTGGTTCTCACTACAAGCTGGAAAAAAATTCGATTGCATTGGTGCTTGCCATTGTCGTTGTTTCTGGTATCGGTGGATTTGTAGAGATAGCACCACTGTTTACTATCGATGACACGGTAGAGGTTGCACCTGATATGCGCGTTTACACACCGCTCGAGCTGGCGGGTCGCAACCTTTACATACGCGAAGGCTGTTACGCGTGCCACTCACAAATGATCCGCACACTTCGTGATGATGTTGATCGCTATGGCCCGTATTCCCTTGCGGCTGAATCCAAATACGATCATCCAATGTTATGGGGTTCAAAACGAACCGGGCCTGATCTTGCTCGCATCGGGCAAAAGTATTCTGACCTGTGGCATCAACGGCATCTAACTAACCCGCGCGATGTAGTACCCGCATCGATTATGCCTGCTTATCGTTGGCTTAATCGTAATCCACTGGATGTCAATAACATTGGAGCCCATTTACAAGCACTGCGTAAAGTTGGTGTTCCTTATACCGATGAAATGATCGCCAATGCAGCTGCCGATATGGTTGCGCAGGGCAATCCGGGTAGTGTTGGTGTGCAGGGTTTGATGAGTCGATACGGTGATGCAACAACGGTGCGCATGTTCGACGGCAACAATGATGAATTAACTGAAATGGATGCAATGATCAGTTATTTACAAATACTGGGCAGGTTGACTGACATTGCTTACAGCGACTCATCCGACGCGACCGGAGATTGACAAATGCAATTTGAACATATTGATTTGGTTTATTACGCTAAAACGCATGGGCTTATTTATCTAATAGTGTGCTGCGTGGCGGTGTTGATCTATGTTTATCGTCCGGCCAATAAACAAAAATTTGATGAGGCTGCCAGTCGTATTATTGATGATGAGGATTCTCCGTGTCAGTAGAAAAGCGTGATAAATACACCGGTTACCTGACAACAGGACATGAATGGAACGGAATAACGGAACTGAATACGCGCGTGCCGCGATTTTTATTGTTTTGTTTAGCGGTAACGTTGTTGTTCTCTTTAGGCTATTGGTACTTAATGCCTGCCTGGCCAAGCAAGGAAGATTATTCGCGCGGTCAGTTGGGTGTCGATCAGCGCACCATTGTGGAACAGCAGCTAAAACTTGCAACTGCCGAACAGACCCTTTGGTCAATCCGATTTTTATCAACACCGATCAATGAGGCGAGTACTGATTCTGAGTTTCAGAAAATAGTAAATCATAGCGGTCCTGCTTTATTCAGTGACAACTGTGCTATGTGCCATGGGCAGCAGGGTGAGGGTGGTCCGGGCTTTCCGCGACTTAACGACGATGCCTGGCTGTGGGGTGGAAGCGCTGAAGACATACTCAAAACGCTTCAGGTGGGAATCAATGTCGGCGGAACCGATTCGAGGGTGGCGCAAATGCCAGCTTTCGGTGCCAGCGAATTACTTGATGCAGAGAGTCTTGGCAATGTATCAGTCTACATACAATCGCTGAGCAACCGGAGTATTGGCAACGGGTCCAGAGTGGAAGAACTCACCGCGTTGAGAAAGGGGCGGTCTGTTTTTGAAAAGAATTGTGCAGCTTGCCATGGTGCAGATGCCGGTGGCAATACGGCGTTGGGTGCACCCAATTTGTCTGATAGTTATTCGATATACGGTGCAGATACTCAAAGTATTATGCAAACACTTAGCGATGGGCGCGCCGGGTATATGCCCGCGTGGTCAGATCGCCTAAGTGATGTTCAGCTACGCATACTGGCTCTTTACGTTGCCGGACTTTCAAAACAATAGCATGAACAGCGTGCATCAAACTAAATTCAAGCGATCTTATAGCCTTCTGGCAATATGGAAAAATCATGCGTTGATTTTTTTTCTGCTGATTATCAGTCTCCTTATTATGCTACTGCTGACCGCCAGTGTTCGTATGGTGACCATCGCTGTGAGCTCGCAACCTGAATGTGTTCAACATCGTAAAGCCAATGAAAAAAGCGAGTCTAACTACCTTGCAGCAAAATCGTCATGTTAGGTTTTTTATCGAATCCAGCGGAGTCGAACTTATGCCATTGAAAAAACCAAGTCCTCCCATGGGGCACAAAGCTGATCTTAATCGGCGTCTGCCGATGACAATGCCCTACTTGTGGTTGCAGTATGGTTGGGAAGATTTTCGTCGCCATAATATGGAAGCAAGTCTATTGTATGGCGTGGTTATAACTGCTTTGTCTATAGTGATAGTGGTGGGACTGTTTTTATTCAAGTTGGACTACATTTTATTGCCTGCTCTGGCGGCGTTTCTGGTTATCGGTCCAACGCTTGCTATCGGGTTGTATGAGAAAAGTCGTCGAATCCAAACAGACGAACCAGTGACTATTGGCTCTATGTTACGTGTGCAGCCAAAGTCCAAAGGTCAGTTGTTGTTTATTGGGCTAATGCTAACGCTATGGATTTTTCTTTGGCTCAGAGCAGGTGTGCTTTTATATGCACTGTTCTTTGGTATGCACGACTTTCCCAATCTGGGCGGTGTTTTTTTGTTGATATTCACTGAACCCAAGGGGTATTTGCTGTTGATAACGGGTATTTTCATAGGCGCTTTGTTTGCAGCGTTCGCTTTCGCCGTGAGTGTTTTTTCCGTGCCCATGCTGTTGAACGAAGAAACTGACGCTTTTACGGCAATGGGTTCTAGCATTGTCCTTACCTGGCATAACTTACCCGTTATGTTAGGTTGGGGTTGCATCGTTATGGGATTAACTGCGCTGAGTTTACTCACAGGGTTGCTTGGTTTAATTATTGTATTTCCTGTGCTCGGACACGCTACCTGGCATGTGTATCGTGATATCAGACAGTCTATCGAGGAGCCGATATTCAGGCCCGCTATTACTGAGCAAACTGAATCTTCATGAGCTCAGCAACCGCGAATGCACCATCAAATGACGAGTTGCAACTTGTTAGCCAGTCGTTGTCAAATGATGTTCGTTGCACAACGCTTTCGGTTCCAGACATGCATTGCGGTGCCTGTATGGCGCGCATTGAAAAGACACTCATTAAAATTGATGGCGTGAAAGATGTCAGGGTTAATCTGACCAATAAAAGTGTAACTATTTGCTGGTCGGTAATCATCAATCCTGGTCTTTTTGTCGAACAACTTATACGCCTGGGTTTTCATCCGGTTTTGCCTGCAGTGCAGGTTCAGCGAAAAGATGTACAGTTTAGCGCGTATCTTCGCGCATTGGCCGTGTCCGGATTTGCAACTGGTAACATCATGTTGCTATCGGTCTCGGTTTGGGCTGGAGCTGACAACTCAACGCGTTTGCTGTTTCATTGGATATCAGCATTGATTGCCATTCCAGCAGTTGTCTATGCAGGCCGGTTCTTCTTCCGATCTGCCTGGTATGCAATTAAATCAGGCAAAAGTAATATGGATGTGCCCATCAGTGTGGGTATCTCACTCGCTTGCACAATGAGCCTGTATGACACTGTCATGGAGGCAGATCAAGTCTACTTCGAAGCTGCAATCATGCTGGTGTTCTTCCTGCTTATTGGTCGAACAGTAGACCACTTGATGCGACAAAGAGCGGCCAGTGCCGTTGATGGATTGCAAAGTTTGGAGCCGCTGAGTGCGCAGCGATGTCTGTCTAATGGTTCCTGCGAGCATGTGAAAACCAGCGCGTTGGTGGAAGGTGATCGGATTGTCGTATCACCAGGAGACCGAATACCGGCCGATGGCGTTGTTGTTTCAGGGGTATCCGATATTAATAGTGAGCTGGTCGATGGAGAAAGTTTGCCTAGAACCGTAGCGGCGAATCAACTTGTTTTGTCTGGTAGCTTGAATTTGTCTGCACCATTGGAAATCAAGGTTACTGCTGTTGCTGCGGAGTCTTTTCTGGCGTCAATGCAGCAACTTGTGCGAAGCGGTGAAGCGACTAAAGGCGCTTACCAACGACTGGCAGACAGGGCCTCACAGTGGTATACACCGGTTGTCCACATTGCCGCCATACTGGCCTTTTTTTGGTGGTACATAATGAGTGGGGACATACATCGATCAATTACTGTTGCGATCTCAGTGCTGATTATTACCTGTCCGTGTGCGTTGGCGTTAGCTGTACCAATGGTCCAGGCACTGGCAGCACAGCGACTATTCAGCACAGGCATTATTATGAAAAACGGTGCCGCGCTGGAAAAAATGAATAGTATAAACACTGTCGTATTTGACAAAACGGGCACGTTAACCGATGGATTTCCAACGGTTTCCAGCAGGTCGAATTTTGGCGACAGGTCGCTTCGGATTGCGCAGACACTGGCTGCACATTCAGAGCATCCGTTTGCGAAAGCCATTGTTTGCGCTCCATCAGCATGTAAAGAAATGGCTACATTGGATAATGACCGGCATTTTGAAAATATAAAAGAAGTGCCGGGGTTTGGCATCGAGGCAAAGTCAGGCCCTAGCATCATTCGACTCGGAAAGCGCAGTTGGGCGACAGAACTTGCCGGCGTTGAGAGCCAACGTAAGAACAGTCGAACCGAATCGGTGCTGACAGACAATGGTCGAATCATTGCCAGCTTTGAATTTGAACAACACTTAAGAAGTCACGCGGCACAGGCTATCGAGCATTTAAAAACACAAATCGACAAGCTTATTATTGTATCCGGAGATTCAGCACAACCGGTACAGGCTATGGCCTCGAAGCTGGGTATTGATACCGCTTTCTCTCATTGCTTGCCGGCGGATAAACAAAACAACATTCTGTCCAACGCTGAGCAAGGCCGCGGAGTATTAATGGTGGGCGACGGACTGAACGATGCTGGAGCAATGGCGGCAGCCACGGTGTCCATGGCACCGGCAAAAGCGGCAAGCGTCAGTCGAACAGTGGCAGACTTTGTGTTTTTACGCCCAAGTTTAATGGCCGTTCCGGTAGCGTTGTCTGTTGCTCGTCAGGCCCACACACTAATCCAACAAAATTTTGCTATAGCAATAGTGTATAACCTGGTTGCATTGCCGTTTGCTTTTGCCGGGCTTGTTACTCCATTGATCGCGGCGATTGCCATGTCCACATCATCAGTATTGGTGGTAGCTAATGCAATGCGAATAGTGCCCCCGGCGTCGAAACTAGGCGATGAGTTGGATAATGAACCAGAAGCGATTGGAGTCGCTGCGTGAATAATTATTTATTCCTACTGCCCATATCCATCGGGTTAGGGCTTCTTGCGCTAGTCACATTCCTGTGGACGCTGAGAAAAAATCAATACGATGATCTTGACGGCGCGCGGTATCGCATATTGGAGAACGACGATTATCCCTTGCACGATAAACAAATGCACGTCAACGTGAAACCTGACCAATGTGATGTTGAACAAAGCACGGCAAACCAGGAATCCAGGTAGCCATTCGCAGCAATATTCTGGCTACCTGAACGATAATATGAAAGACTTGGGGCGACGCTTAAGTCTTTCTGAGTGTAGCTAATGAGTTTAGCCAACGGCGTTCTTTGATTTCACGCTGATTTTCTGTTTTTTGGATTTCGTGTGTTCTGGTTTTTCAATGGTCACAGTGAGAACACCAGCATCGACTGAAGCACTGACTTTGTCTGGGTCGGCATCGAAATCAAGATCGAGACGACGTATAAAACTACCGCTTTCGCGCTCAATTATTTGATATTCTTTCTGTTTTTCATCCTTCCGAGCTTCTCGTTTGCCGCTGATTGATAGCAACCGACCATTGAGCTCTACATTTATATCTTCTTCTTTAACGCCGGGTATTTCAACCGTAATCTCCACAAAATTATCAGTCTCACTGCAGTCCATTTTTGTGGTGAGAAATGATAGGTTTCCAGGTCGTTTGTCCATAGCATTCCCGGATTCAAAGTCATCCAGAATTCTCGTCATTTCATTGTTTAATCGAGAAAATAAGTTATGAGTAGATTGATCGGAAAGTAAAGTTGGGAACAAATTTCTAATGCTCATTTTCAATACCTCAGATAGTTGGCTAGTTTTAGGGAATTGCTTTTTCCGGTTACATTTTTATTGCAAGCAATAATGCCAACATTGATTTACATCAACAGCGCAGAGGGATTTCACCATTAAAAATAACAATGTAATGTGCCGAAAGCCGTTATCAGTTGCGCTCCTGCACATGTGACAGTGTTAATAAGACACTGCAATGATCGGCAATCGAGGCAGTAGTCTGAAAATTGCGGCCTGTATAGTCATTGTTGTAAAACTCAGATTTACCAATTGATGATTCAGTCTGTGTCATCACGAACACAACCGATGAGGAGTGCTTCCTTGCTAAACAATGATCATTTGCATCATGGCCATGGAAAGTCTGATATTGCAGAGAGAATTTCAGCTCGAAAGTCTGGTGATTTTCTTCGCGACACTGTGTTCGGTGGTATCGATGGTACGGTAACGACCTTCGCGATCATATCCGGTGTGAGTGGTGCTGGTATGTCCCATGGCGTCATACTCGTTTTGGGTATTGCAAATTTGTTAGCAGATGGATTCTCCATGGCTGTTGGCAACTATAGCGCTACAAAATCGGATTTAGAGAAACTGGAATATTTGATTGATGTCGAGAACAATCACTTGGAACATTATAGAGCCGGGGAAGTAGATGAACTGAGGCAAATTCTGGCAGGTTACGGATTTAAAGGGTCTAAACTTAATGATGCGACTGAGACAATCAATAGCTCGCAGCGTCTGTGGGTCGATCTGATGTTACTCGGTGAGTATGGTCTTAGTTCGTTACGCCCAAATCCCACCGCTGCTGCGATGGCGACGTTTGTTGCATTTGTGGCGTGCGGCTCGGTTCCTCTGGTGCCCTTTTTATTACGCATGGAAAATGCGATTGTCGTGTCTTCAATAGCGACTGCATTGGTGTTCTTTCTAGTCGGCGCGGTCAAAACAATGTGGACTCGAAGGCCATGGTGGCGCTCAGGATTTGAAACTTTATTGATTGGCTCATCAGCGGCGCTTATCGCCTATAGCTGCGGCTATTTTCTTTCGGGTTTGATAACTTGATTACATGCAGTCTGGCTCACGCTGATTCCACAGCCTGAGCCGCAGGCAGACTAAAGCTAAATGGACGATAGTCAAGGTGACTGAGAGTGTTATGGATGTATAACCTCGAAGTCAGTCAGTTAGCTCAAAGTCTGGCCAGGGCAATGCCAATGAAAGCGCAGCAAAATGCCAGTCCCAGCATTGGCACCCAGGCAGGCACCACAAAAGCGTCAACCGGTGCTGGTGTTCTGCGAATTTTGATCAGCAGTAACGCTGTATTGGATAAACCCCAAATCATCAGAATGATCATTGAAGTGTATTCAGCTAGATTGTCCAGTGGTATTGCCAGTGCAAATAGGGTAGTGATGGCTACAACAAGTACCGTTGCCGTTACGGGTGTTCGCGTCACCTGATTTACTGTTGCAAATATGGCTGGTAGTGCTGATCGATCTGCCATGCCATAAATAACACGTGATGCCATGATGAACTGAACCAGAATGGTGTTCAATGTTGCGAATATAGCGATTGCGCTGATGACGCCAGCAGATCTGCCAGTGACTTTTTCATACACTGCGCTTAATGGAGCTGTTGATTGCGCGAGTTCTGCCGGAGGTACTGCCGACACTGAAACCAATGTCACTAGAAAATACAACAATGTGGTGATGATCAGTGTGGCACCGATGGCTAACGGCATGGTGACGGCAGGTTTTTTGGTTTCTTCCACTACGTTAACCATATCCTCAAACCCGATGAATGCAAATACTGCAAGTAAACCTGCGCTGGCGATACCGCTCCAGATTGTTATGTCATTTAGTTCTGAAACCAGTCTGGGTATCCTGGTGATAATTTCGTCGTCACTGTAAAAACCGGCGACAACGATCACGAGTAAACCGCCCACTTCTATCAAAGTAAACAAGGCTGCCAGTAGTACTGATTCCAGTATTCCGAGTACGGCGACGGCACCCATAGAAACAACAATACCCAACACAACAAGCCAAAACGGCCAGTCAACAAAGACGCCAATATATCCGGCACAACCGACTGTAATAGCAGCGGCTGCGACCACGCCTGAGAAAATAACGAGTAAACCGGATAACCTTGCCATAGTGGCCGAGTTGAAGCCGTTTTCAACATACACAGCTTCTGCAGCACTCACGGGGTATCGTCCGGCAAGTTCGGCATAGGAAGCAGCTGATGGTGCTGTACCGATTGCTGCTACCAGAAATGCAAGTGGTGCGTAAAACCCTGCTTGTCCGGCGGCGCTGCCCACCAGGACATATATTCCTGCGCCTATTGTGGTTCCCAGTCCGTACAGCACAAGCAATGGCAGGTTCAGTGCACGTGCAAGTGTTGCCTTTTGAGCATTGTGTGAGACGGTGACTTCAGGCATCGACTTTCTCATTGGTCTGTATCCTTTATCTCTTTATATTGTTTGAACATAAAGCTCAAATTCTTAAGGATTGGTATTGCATTTGATCGTCAGGACTTTATTAGCACTCCAACTGATGCCGTCAGTATCGCGATTGCTATTGAGTGCGTATTGATCTGGATTAAATTGCCAACGCCAACGCCAACGCCAACGCCAACGCCAACGCAAGGGAGGATTAGCAGTGTCATTAATTTGTAGATATAAACTGCTCCGGTTTTCTTGTGTTCACTTTCGCCAGCCTGTTATTTAATTGATATTGATCAATGCATCAAATGCTTTCAGTGTCACCGTGTAGTAAAGGACAGCGATGCGTTTTTTGTGTGAGGGCCCGTATGACGATATCAACTCATTACACCGTTAACTTCAATAAATGTGGCCGAACACATGTCTCAGTCGTTGGTGGAAAAAATGCATCATTAGGAGAAATGGTCAGCTCGTTGGATAAGCGCGGGGTTAACGTGCCGCCGGGATTTGCAACAACTGTTGATGCCTATTGGATGTACATTGATCACAATTACCTGCGCGATTTCATATCCATTGAATTGGCCAAGTATGAGGCGGAGTCTGTCTCGTTGGCGGAAACCGGCACCACAATTCGAGAGGCTATTTTAAAGGGTACTTGGCCGTCGGCAATAGCAGATGCGATTTGCGCTGATTATCAGTCTTTGTGCAGCGCGGGAGAAGACGCAGGCGTTGCAGTTCGTTCCAGTGCTACAGCCGAGGATTTACCTGATGCCAGTTTTGCCGGGCAGCAAGAATCCTATTTAAATGTGAGGGGTAAAAAGGCACTGTTGGATGCATGCAAACATTGTTATGCCTCGCTTTTTACCGATAGAGCGATTAGCTATCGCAAAGCCAAAGGGTATGACCATCAAAAAATTGCGTTATCTGTTGGCATTCAGCGTATGGTCAGATCGGACAAGAGTGGCTCAGGAGTCATGTTCACAATCGATACCGAAACCGGATTTGACAAATCTATTCTAATTAATGCCGCATGGGGTTTGGGCGAAACGGTTGTGAAGGGAGTGGTCAATCCCGATGAGTATATGGTTTTCAAACCTTTAATACATCAAACTGGATCGGTTCCTATTATTGAAAAACGGCTTGGAGCTAAAGCATGCAAGATGGTCTATGGCGATGATGAGCAGGCCACCAGCACCATTCCCACAACAACACAAGAACCGAGCTCGTTTGTTTTAAGCGACGATGAGATAATGCAACTGGCTCAGTGGGCCGTTATCATCGAGGACCACTATGCATGCCCAATGGATATTGAATGGGCAAAGGATGGAATCGACGAAACGCTGTCAATTGTTCAAGCTCGCCCTGAAACGGTCCAATCCCATCATTCGACTACAGAATTCATCACCAGAGAGATCGTTTCAGCCGGCGAAAAATTGTTATCGGGCACCAGCATTGGTGAGCAGGTTGTGTCGGCAGTTGTGTGTCATATTGACGACCCTGCAGACAGAGACAAGTTCGTTCCAGGCAGTATTTTGGTCACAGCCAACACCGACCCCGATTGGGTTCCCATCATGAAGCAAGCCGCTGGTGTTATTACTGACCACGGTGGTCGCACTTCTCACGCCGCAATTGTTAGCAGAGAGCTTGGCGTACCCACTATTGTGGGTACGGGCAATGCAACGACCACGGTGGAATCAAATCAAATGGTGACACTCTCATGTGCCGCGGGCGCCGAAGGGGAGGTATTTGCTGGAGCAGCAGATGTGAAGACAAGCATGATTCATCTTGATGACTTACCCAGTACCAGAACGCTGGTTAAATTAAATTTGGCTAATCCAGGAGCTGCTTTTCGCAATTGGCGATTGCCCATTGATGGGATTGGTTTAGCTCGTATGGAATTTGTAATCAGTAATCATATTCAAGTTCACCCATTGGCGCTGGCGCGGATAGACCAGCTGACCAATGAAAAAACCAAAGCACAAATTCAAAACTTAACCCAAGGTTATGAAAACGCTTCCGACTTCTTCATCAGGGAGCTTTCAATGGGGCTGGGTAGAATCGCCTCTGTTGCCTACCCAAAGCCAGTTATCGTACGACTGAGTGATTTTAAATCCAATGAGTATGCAGATTTGCTCGGTGGTGAGGAGTTTGAACCTATTGAGTCAAACCCAATGATTGGATTTCGAGGTGCGTCACGATACTACTCCGATCATTATATTGACGGGTTTCGCCTTGAGTGTCGGGCGCTGAAGCAACTGCGCACAACGATGGGTTTTGATAATGTGATTATTATGATTCCTTTCTGTAGAACCGTGCACGAAGCTGACTGTGTGATTGACGTTTTAGCAAAAGAAGGCCTGAGGCGAGGGGTAGACGGATTACAAATCTATATGATGTGTGAGGTTCCTTCCAATGTCATTCTAGCTGATGTTTTTGCGCAGCACTTTGACGGGTTCTCGATAGGTTCAAATGATTTAACGCAGCTAACACTTGGCGTTGATCGGGATTCAGCATTGCTATCAACGGTATTTGATGAGCGCAATGAAGCAGTTAACTGGATGATAAAGCGTGCGATAAAAGCGGCCAAGGCGGCTAAGATTCCAATTGGATTGTGTGGACAAGCGCCAAGCGATTATCCAGAATTTGCAGAATTTCTGGTTGCGTCAGGGATTGATTCCATTTCGGTTACTCCTGACAGCTTTGTCGCTGTAAAAAAGCATATCGCAATAGCAGAAAAGCGTTTACGCCAGGAAACGAAACGTGCGGTTGTTTGAGTTGGTACATCGTTTTAATTCAAATAGCGAACACTACAGCCAACTGACGTAATGCCAAATACGACTATTCACTGCCTGTCTTTAAATCCTGCACTTGACATTGCATCCGTTGCAGATAAGGTACAGTCCACTCATAAAACCAGAGTTTCAGAGCAAAACGAATACCCGGGGGGCGGAGCTATAAACGTTGCACGGGTGGTGGATGCGCTCAAAGGGAGTGTCAGTTTGACTTATCTTGCCGGTGGTGCTTATGGTCAAGTGATGCAGAATGCCGTTAACGCCTTAAACCTGTCAAATCATTGTATTTGTACTGATACTGATACGCGAATCTCATATACCGTTCTTGAAAAGCTAACCGGACGCGAATTCCGATTTGTTTCTGGGGGGGCAGCAATTGCTGAAGTCTACCTGCAATCTGCAATAACACATGTTGACTCAATATCGTGCGGCACGCTCGTACTCAGTGGCAGTTTACCGATTAATGCGCCGATGGATACCTATGCTCAAATTGCATTGTCAGCTACGGGCAGGGGGATGAAGGTTGTTTTAGACAGCTCCGGTGAAGCGTTAAGGTGCGCGCTGGAAAGTGCCAGTATTTATATGGTTAAACCTAGTTTTGGTGAACTGGAACAACTTGCTGGAAAAAAGCTTGATGAGTCGTCCGGAATCCGATTCGCACAGTCAATTGTGCAACAAAAGCAAGCTGCAATTGTCGCGGTATCAATGGGAAAACACGGTGCTTTTGTTTGCACAGAGAACATTACGTTAAGGTCGCCGGCTGTGCGAGTCAAAGTGCGTTCGGCTGTTGGTGCAGGGGACAGTTTTGTAGCGGGAATGACTACTCAGCTTGCTTGTGGTAAAACATTGGAAGAGGCATTCAGATACGGCATAGCTGCCGGTGCTGCCGCCGTTATGACGACCGGGACCAATTTATGCGAGGCCGAAAATATCTATAAAATGCTTGCCAATGTGGTTGTAATTCCAAAGGGTAATCTATGAAAAGTGATAAAAAAGCTAATAGTAAACCCCGTTGCCGAGCTTGCTGATACTCATCCAGCCTGACTCTATCGTATTGATAAAAACAAGTTGGCAAGGGATTTCAACGATGCTAATTGTTCATTCAGTTATCGTCTGAAACACGTCCACACGGTTGATTGATCCAGATCAGTATTCTTCGAACGCTATTTTCTTAAAATGGAATTCAAATACTCGACCGAGAATATTCGATTATGAATTCCAACTCCGGTGCAAAACTCAGTAGCGGCGACAATTTATGGTTGAGAGCACTGTACATGCTCATATTAGCCGTGGTTTTTGGTGTTTGCGAGACAATTCTCTATTTGCTTGCCATCATTAGTCTGATTCATCGAGTTATAAAAGGAGAAAACAATCAGCACATAGTCACTTTTGGTGGTTCGCTTGGACGATATATTCAACAAATCGCCAACTACCTGACCTTTAATACAGATCGAACACCTTTTCCTTTTGATACCTGGCCAGGTAATGAAAAGCCTGCGAGTGAATCGATTAAATCATCTACCAATGACATTCAATCTAAAGCGAAATCAGACAATACGCAGTCAAAAGCAGAGGAACCACGCCCATACGTTTAGCAACGGGAACGGTGGTAACCCAATGGACCCGTAACTGAGAGAGCCCTATGCCAAAAAAAATATGCGTCATTGATGGTCATCCTGATCCTGATGATTCCCGATTAATTCATGCACTGTGTGACGAGTATTGCGCTGGTGCTACAAAAGGTGGGCATGAAATCAGTCGTATTGACATTGCCAGGCTTGACTGTAAACCACTCAAATACAAGTCTGATTTTGACATCGACCCCGATTCCACAGTACAGCGTGAACGTGCGAAGCTAATTACGGCTGAACATGTCGTTTTAATGTTTCCATTGTGGCTGGGAAGTATGCCTGCGGCCACGCGAGCCTTTTTTGAGCAGATGGCGAGGGGAGAGTTCTTTCTGGAGGCGAATGAAGATGCTGGACACAAGTGGCCGAAACGGATGATGAAAGGAAAATCTGCTCGTATTGTGGTGACGATGGGGATGCCTGCTATTGCTTATAAAACACTCTTTGCCGGTGCCTCACTCAAAGCAGTAGAGCGAGGCCTGTTCGGTATCTCCGGTTTTAAACCTGTCAGGCATACTGTGCTTGGTAACGTTGATGGTGGCACGGAAGAACAAAATAAAATCAGGTTATCTGAAATTAGAGCACTTGGGGTTCAGGGTAAATAGAGTGTGATCTAATAGCTCTGATGTATAGAACGTGACCCAACGGAAGTCATTGGATCATTATGGTATTCCTTGCCGCTTGCCGCTTGCCGCTTGCCACTTGCCACTCGACGGATTATTGCGCTTACCCGCGCTTACCCGCGCTTACCGCGCTTACCAAAAGGAATTGAATTTTGTCCACACTGCTTATACAACATGAATTCGCTAGTGGGTCATTAAAACCGGCGTTGTCATACTGTTAAGAATTGTTCGTGTTGTACCACCAAGCGTGTACTCACGAAGCCTGGAATGTCCGTAAGCACCCATAACAATCAAGTCTGCTCCATAGTCTGATGCTCTTGATAAGAGCATTTCGGCAACGCTGATATCGCGATCAAATACGCAAGCGTTATTATCTACGTCTACATCGTGTCGAGATAGATGAGTGGTAATATCCGCCAATGCTGCCAATTCGTTCTCTTCTCCGCCTTTTTTGATCACAGAAAATATATGCACCTTGTCTGCTTGCTTTAACAGTGGCAATGCATCATGTATTGCTCTTGATGCTTCACGGCTCTTATCCCAGGCAATAATGACGTTCTTCCCTATTGTTTCTGGAAAACCAATATAAGGAATGATCAATACTGGCTTGCCAGAGCCCATGACCAAGTGCTCTGGGAGATTTCTCTCGCCAAATGTCGCTTTCTCGGTATCGTGCTGTGCGCAAATGATTATGTCATTGATATAGGCGTAGGAGAGCATAATCTTGTTATTGAGCGGTTTCTCAATTTTTAATGTGCTTTTGTTCTTTCTTGATTTCGTGCTGTCATTGAACTGGCGAGTGATAGCGGCATTTTCTTCAAATAGCTGTTTATCAAACGCAGCCGTAATCACATCAGCATACAAATCTGCGTAAGAACTGTGTCCATATAGTTTCTCTTCATAAACACAGGTGATGTGTGAGTCAAATTTCCTTGCCAGACAAAGTGCTGCATCAATACTGGCTTTATCGCCATTGCTGCCATCAATCGATACTAGTATGTCCTTCATGGGGAATTCCTTGCCTAGATTAAATTAAAAATGCGCATGGAATCAGAACCGCATAGCGCCGTTAAAGTGCTTCGCTACTTCATCTGTCGGAACTCGGGCAATCTCTTTGTTCAGTTCACATTTCAGAACGCCTTTGAGTTCGGCGGATAACATCGGCCTAAGCAAACCGAGCATTTGCGGGGGTGCGCTAATGGCCAATTTGTCGAAATGACTGCATCTATGATGCTTCTCGAGAGTGCGAATCAGTGTGCGAGCGAACTGTACCGTTTCGGGAGCTTGTTCAGTGTGTTTGTCTAGGCGCAGACGCGCGTTGCGGATATTACTCTGTGTTCTCCCTTCATCATCTGACCAGGAATTTTTTTCTGGTGATTTGAATGTTCCTGCCGGAATTTGATGCAATCCCTCACCGGGATGCGTATTTTCAAGAATTCGAGCAAAGTTTGCATCGGCAAGCACTACCCAGGTAATAGGATGTTTCATGGTTCAGGTGTTTGCGTTATTGATGACAGACTCAGCTTAGTTTCTGCACTGCAATTTCTTGTTGACCTGGATCAATCGGTTATCGTCTCAATTTGAATTTGTTGTTGCCTTATACCAATGACCCAGTTCGTCGAACCGATGTTGTCGGTAATGACGTTGTCAATAATCCTTAACTTGTGTTTTGCAAGTTGGCGCTTTACACTCCAGTCAGACTAAATTAAAAGCTTTTATTCATTACGCATTGAATACATTGTCGTTCAGTGCGCAAGTGCCCTTCTTTTATTGTGAATGTGTAAAACAGAATGCAAATTTTTTTAAACAGAAACGGAGAGACAGTATGTCAATTACGTTAAAGATAAATGGTGCGACCCGGGAGATAACCGCGGATGCCGATACTCCTTTGTTATGGGTTATTCGAGATGAGCTTAATCTCACAGGGACAAAATTCGGTTGTGGTGTTGCATCCTGTGGATCTTGTACGGTTCATGTTGATGGGGAGCCACAACGCTCATGTGTCTTACCAATCAGTGCCGTAGGTGATAGTGAAGTAACCACTATTGATGCCATTGATACCCCACAGGGCAAGGCTGTTCAGGCCGCCTGGCGGGAACTAGATGTGGTTCAGTGTGGTTATTGTCAGTCAGGGCAAATTATGTCGGCAGCAGGTCTTTTGACCAGCAATGCCAAACCGTCAGATGAAGATATCGATACTTATATGAAAGGAAACGCATGCAGGTGCGCTACCTATCATCGAATTCGCGCAGCAATCCATCGCGCATCAGACATACTGGAGGGCTAGTCATGAGTGCTACAAATAAAGTACCAATGAATCGTCGCTCGTTTTTAAAGAGTACAGCAGTTGTAGGCGGTGCAATGGCCGTTGGATTTAATGTAAGCGGTGTACTGGCAGCCACGTCAGAATCTGCCTCTGGCGCCTCAGTTGGTTTTAATCCGTTTGTCAAAATTGGGCCTGATGGCACCGTCGCTGTCGTCATAAAGCATTTTGAAATGGGCCAGGGAACCTCCACAGGTTTGACAACACTGGTGGCAGAAGAATTGGATGTCGCTTGGGATAAGGTCGCAGTGGAGTTCGCACCGTCGCACGACAACTACAAAAACCTGGCTTTTGGTGGGCAGGGAACGGGTGGCTCAACCGCCATTGCCAATTCCTTTATGCAATATCGGCAGGCAGGCGCGGTGGCTCGCGACATGTTAGTGCGCGCCGCAGCAGAAAAATGGGGTGTCGACGCATCCACCATTATGGTTAAAGAGGGTGAGCTCAGCAGTGGCGATAACAAAGGTTCGTTCAGTGATTTTGTTGAACCGGCTTCTAAACTTGAACCAAATGCTGAGCCTGTGCTGAAAGATGCCAGCAAATTCAATTTGATTGGTAAAAATAAACTCCCTAGAAAAGACAGTGAAGCCAAGACCAACGGCACCGCTGTGTTTGCAATGGATGTCAAAGTCCCTAACATGGTCTATGTCACCGTTTTGCGTTCGCCCTTGTTTGGCGGCACAGTAAAAAGCTTTGAATTGGGTGATGCTGATAAAGTCAGCGGTTTTGTGGATGCCAAGGTATTGCCAAACAAAGCCGGTGTTGCAATTTACGCGGAATCCACCTGGGCTGCCATCAAAGCGCGGCGCGCCATCACAGCCGAATGGGATAACGCTGCCGCTGAGGAACGTGGGTCTGCTGAGATGCTAAGCGAATACAACGCAATGCTTGATGCTGAGCCAACGTACGATGCTACGGGTAAGGGCAATTTGGCCGAAACAGAAACGGCAGCAAAAGCGGCTGCAAAGTCTGTTTCTGCCGATTTTCACTTTCCGCTGTTGGCTCATGCGCCAATGGAGCCTCTCAATTGCGTGATTGAACCCACCGAAGATGGTGGTGTGCGCTTACACGATGGATGTCAGTTTCATATGATTACGCATCCAACCGTCGCAGCCATTTTGCAAATTCCGCCTGAAAAGGTAGATATTGTGACTTATTACGCGGGTGGATCATTCGGACGGCGTGCAAACGGCGGCTCCGACTATCATGTTGAAGCAGCTTTAGCTTTTGCTGCGCTGGGTGGAAAAACGGCCGTAAAATTGGTTTGGACCCGCGAAGATGATTTAGCCGGTGGCTACTATCGTCCCATGTTTGCTCAACGGGCTCATATTGGTATTGGAGACGATGGAAAAATTGCAGCCTGGGGGCATCGTTCTGTTGCGCAGTCTATTTTCAAAGGCGGCCCAATGGAAAGCATTGCCGTGCATAACGGCGTAGATCACTTTTCGGTAGAAGGCATTGTTGACACACCTTATCAGCTACCCATGGCACTGGGTTTAACCGACTACGAATCCCCAATGCCTGTGCTTTGGTGGCGCTCGGTTGGCCACAGTCAATCTGGCTACACCATGGAAGTACTGATGGATATGGCGGCCGAGGCAGCCGAAGCAGATCCTGTCGAGTTTCGTCTTGCTCACCTGGATGAGTCCGATGATAATCAGGCACGGTTTGCCGGAGTCCTGAAGCTTGCCGCGGAAAAAGCCGGTTGGGATGGTAAACCTATGAAAGGCAAGGGTCGTGGTGTGGCAGTACACAAATCGTTTAACAGCTATGTTGCCCAGGTTATGGATGTGTCAGTTGATGCTGATGGTGCTATTTCCATTGATAAAGTTGTCTGTGCCGTTGATTGTGGTATTGCAGTGAACCCTGACGTTGTTCGTGCACAAATGGAAGGCGGTATCGGTTTTGGATTGGGTGCTGTTATGCGAAACGAAATCACGCTTAAAGACGGTGTGGTTGAACAATCCAACTTCCCTCAATACGAGCCACTGCGAATAACCGACATGCCAGAGGTAGAAGTACATATTGTACAATCTGACAAAGAGCCTACCGGTGTCGGGGAGCCTGGCTTGCCACCAGCCGGGGCGGCGCTTGCCAATGCTATTTATGCGGCAACGGGCAATCGAGTGACTAAATTGCCCATGGCCAGTAATGGCGTTAAGTTCGCTTGATGTCGAGCACACTGTAGCAATAAGTTTGTAGCCATGTTCGGTTTCACCAGTCCGAACATGGCTATATGCAACTGCTAGTTGCATTTACGGTGTGCGATAGCAAGATCAAATGAGTACAAAAGCAACTACGTCTATTTCGCAATCTGGCGAGTGGCGATCCCATTGCCCTGTCAGCTGCGCACTGGATGTGCTGGGTGACAAATGGACACTGCTCATCGTGCGAGACCTTATCATTCATGGTTCACGAACCTATTCAGATTTTTGTGAATCACCAGAAAAAATATCAACCAATGTTTTGGCGGCTCGACTAAAACACCTGTCCAAACTTCGTCTGATCGAGCGTGTCAATCCCGATGGCGCCAATCGGGGTAATGCTTACCAGCTAACAAAAAGCGGGCGGGCGCTGGAACCAATATTACAAGCGTATGTGGAATGGGCTCAAACTTATCTGAAAGAATTTAACGACAGCATGAAAAAGGTGTAGGCTCGCCTTTATGTGGTATCGCTATAACTATACGATTCAATAACGAGTTGACTGCACAGCTATTTATGAGATTTTTAATACTATTGTGCCTTATCGTCGCGTCCCCCCTGAACGCTACCAATGCGGAGCGAGAACAGCGTTGGGTAGATCAGACGCTGGATATAATTTTTGACGGAGAACCGGTGTTCCTTGATGCTGATGGACATCGTTTTTTGAGTATTTTCACTGAATCTGAAACCACGTCCAACAAAGGCATGGTTGTGCTGCACGGCACAGGTTTTCATCCGGACTGGGAGCAGGTGGTCCAACCCGTTCGGGTGGAAATGGCGACACATGGCTGGAATACCCTTTCGATTCAACTCCCAATACTTGAAAAAAGTGCAGCCTATGAAGACTACATCCCGCTCTATCCGGAAGTACCGGCTCGAATGCAAGCGGCAATAGCTTTTTTAAAAAACCAAAGCATTGATACTATCGTTGTGGTGGCTCACAGCCAGGGTGCGACTATGGCCAGTTATTACTTGGCCAACAACGAACACGACATTAAAGCACTTGTGGCCATTGGCATGAGCGCTCAGCATAAGGAAACATCGGTGAACAGTGCTGAATCACTCAAGCAGATTAGCATCCCGGTGCTGGATATCTACGGTAGCCGCGATTTCCCGACTGTTCTCGAAACGGCGGACGCTCGTCAACAAGGCGCGGCACACAACAAAACCTACAAGCAAGTTGTTATTGATTCTGCCTATCATTTTTTTGACAACACAGATCATGAAAATCAATTGCTAGACGTTATAGCGCAGTGGTTGGATGAGCAGCTGTAGTTCTGCTTACAAGGATGTACATGAATCGTAGTTTTAATTTTTCCAATCAGTTAACGGTAATTCGGATAAGAATGTCGGCAATATTATTGTGCATTGCCCACTGCCTTGGCTTGGCGTTTACACTACTGAAGAATTGGTATTTGCGTTATGCTTGATCTGACCGGCCACGATAAAAATCGGTAGCCGATCAAATCAGTTCTCTTTCTTTCTGTCTCATTCTCTCTCTATGAGAAAACAGCCAGTTTCTACGCAGTTAAACGGTTTGCTATCGCAATGCGCGTTGCCTCTGCAACCGTATTGATGTCCAATTTCGAATAGATATTTGAAATGTGTCGTGCAGCGGTATTTCTACTAATGTGCAGACTGGATGCAATCTCTCTACGGCAGTATCCATGCGCTATGAGTACCAAAACTTCTTTCTCTCGGTTGGTAAGATTCTCGCATTGCCCACTGCGGAAATCTTTGTCGTCCTTGTGTCTTAGTTGCGCGTACAGGTTTAACAGCAATAGTTTTTGCTCCTGAAAATCCAGGTTGCTGTAATACGAGTAAACGTTGTCCACAAAATTATCTAAGGAACTTTTTGATACGTCTGCCTCCGGATTAGCCATTAATTGTTCCATAGTTTTCCCCTCTCAATAGACCATTTAAATTCTGATTCTGGTATGAAAAACTGACTTCCAAATCTCCGCTCTGTGGAGAACTCTACCTGGCGGGCGTTAATCAGGTGTTAATGCGTGTAATTTGAATGTGTAGTGAAAATCTGTGTAGTTGGCTCGCATTAATTTAATTGGCAAAAATTGGCAGCATATAGTGCTTTTGTCTAGCCCATTCGCGTTATGAAGATGATATATATTGCACGTTAACGCCTCGATAACACTGAATATGGAGAATTTATGTGTAAGGGCCAAGCATTGAGTGCTCATTAGAACGGTTTAAGTGATTTGGGGATCGAGTTGGGGAGCAGAGTGTCAGCTGAAGGGGTTGAAGTAAGCATAGTTTTTAAGCCTGCGATCGTGGAGCGCGGAAAGGTCAACAAACCAGTGCCTTTAAAAGCTCATGTTGCTGAGCTCAATCATTTTGGTGTTAATGAAATCTATGGATCTTGTTGTACGCATTGGTCAAAGCATGAAAATGCGGATGGTACACCGATGATCGCTAACGTATTCGCAATTTCGAGTGACGACTGGACAAACTTAAAGAGTAAGGTAAGAGGTGCATTTGGTTTTCGAGAGTGGGTTGGTACAAAATATCCCGAACTTGATTTGCCAAATGGGCTGATAATGGGACCGATCAGTCGATCACCAATTGAAGACATGCCGGTGTTAATAAGAGAACTTGTTGGAAAGAAGTATCGAGCCTATCAAACAGGTGACAGTCTCGATTGTTCAATTGACCCAAATAGAGTCAATATCGAATCCAGCCCTGATGGAACGATTATTGGCTTTTGGTTCGGATGAAACACAAATGATTTAGAGTTTGCCGTACGCAGTACGAGCATTGTTGTAATCACATAAATATTTAATCAGGAGAGGATGATATGTCGAACAAAGCTTGGCGCATGGACGAAGAAGATAAAATAAAAGTGGGAAAGTACATTATCGATACGATAATGGCTGATGGTGAGTTTCCAAAGACGGCCGAAGAAGGAAAGCAAGTTCTCAACAGTATTATTGGGGATAAAGATGAATCATTTTTTGAGGGTGAAGTTAGCGGTGTCTTATTTCTAGAGAATGATGCCAATGGCATTATGCACATTGCAGTACCTCCTCGACAGGCGGTTAAAGATCGGTACTACAATGTAGGCGAGTATGAAGTCCCTGAAACCTACAAAAATATAGTCAATGGTAATTCAAAGCTATCAAAAGAAGAAACTTATCAGTTCCGCATTGGAGACTATACAATTTCGCATTGCGGTTAGCTCACACTCGAGGAGGCGTTGGCTAAACCTGCCAACGCCAGCCCTTCCTTCAGTAAGTCCAGATCTTCAGTCAATTTAATTGGAAAACTGTTTAAAAACCAATTGGCAATATTGCTGTCATCTGGTGAATTTGTTCCATACCAGTTTTCTTTTACCAGCCTGACAAATTTATCAAGTTCCTGGGACGCTGCATCAATTTGCCCGTCTAGTGCCAGCGCTGCAGCATGCCAGGCGTGCAGGTCAATAATGACGCCATTGGCTAATTTTGCTGCCGAAATTGCCTTTTTGAAGTCTTTGGCGAAAAATCGCACGCATGAAATGTAGCCCCAATGAAACTGTGGCATCCATCGCCAATTCACGTTTTCCGCCCAGTCCACTAACTCAACAGCTTCATTATGAAGCCCACATAAAGACAACCCATGCGCGCACGGTACCACCGAAACCGGACTATAAGGATTTAATTCTCGGGCCAGCGTAAGGTGCAATTGTGCCTGTTCAAACTGGTCATTCATGGCAAGTGAAAAACCAAGCGCAAGCTGGGTTCGGGATTCTAATGGATCCAGTTCTACAGCGGTTTGTGCATAATCAAGTGCTTGTTTCACGTCACTCATTACACTGCTAATGCCAATGTGCTTAAATTGTCGAGTATTCAACACGGTGGCCAGACTGCTGTATGCTGGAGCATATTGCGGTGATTGCTCGATGATATTTCTAAATATGCGTTCAGCATTTTGATTAGAAATTGGATCCCAGACCAGCATATTTTGATAACCTTTTAGCCATTCTTCATGCGTCGTGCTAGAAAAATCCTTTTGTGAAATGGTGTTAGCCAGTCGTGCTGTAGACAAATACACATTCAAAGCAACGGCTATTTTGCTCACTATGGAACGCTGGGTAGATATCCATGTTTTTGTTTCTATGTGTGAGTTTTCGCTCCACACTTGTCCGGAAACCGAATCTGTAAGCGTGATCAGTACATCGGTGAAATTATCGATCTGATAACATGTTCCGTCTAACAAGTAGTCGATATCGGTGGCATCTAAGTCTGCTTGAGTTCTTTTTTTTGTGTCAACAACTACCCACTCCCGAAATTTCGACAGCGCGGCCATTAATTCATTTCTGAAAAAATTTGCGTGCAGCGCTTCTTTTTCACTGCTTGTACCCGACCACTGAAAAGCATTAATACCAATAACCGGCGCACTTTTCCTATCATCTGATACTGCATTCTGGGGTTTTGACTGGGTGTTTCTAATAAAATTTCCAGTTTGGATCGATAAATACAATTCGATGGTTTCAGGAGAGGGTTCGGCACCGTATTTTTCGTCTAGTTCAGAACAAAGTTTGGAGTACATTTCCATAACCGGCCCTAGATTATCTCTGCGAGCATAATATTCCATTAGAAATCTACACGCTTCTTCATGGGTTTGGTCTAGCGCATACAGCAATCGAGCATGAACAAGTTTTGTTTCGTGCTTGCTTGTATCGGCTCTGAGTTTTTCTTCTAATACGCCGAGTAACTTACTCGACCAGTTCTGACGTTGAACGTGAACCCAGGTTTCGAATGAATGATCGCGAATATCAAGATCGTTTAAAAAATCTTGCATATTAAGATTTTCGTAAGTCATTTCGTTAGTCAATTGATCGCACTGCAGCCCCTCATGCAAATCGATAATATCCACGCTTATTGAATCGTCGTTCAAGCGTATCTCGTTTCCACTGGAAGTGAATCCGCGAAAATCAACCAAGCTAAACGTGTCATTTAATTTTTTCAAGCACTGCCTGAGTGAACCGCTGGCGCGTTTTTGAGAGCTTTCGCTCCAAAGAAGGCCTTTGATGAATTCCTTTGATTCTGTTTCTTTGCGGGTGAGCGCGAAATAGATCAATAGCGCCATGGCTTTATTTGGCAACTGTAGAGATTCGCTGTTTTTTACAGACGCACGTACAGAGCCGATAACCTGTATCGAAAGGTGAGCACCTTTTCCTTCGATATTTTGCATTATGGTTGGGCTTTATTCGGCGGCATCATAGCAAAGCAGGCTTGGCGCGCACATTGTTGATAGTGGTTTTCAACTGACCTAACCGATTTTTCAATCGTGTACTGGCTCTATTTATGCTGCAGGACTCAAGACCTGGAATTACAGCTCGATAGCACGGTACGCCGATGTTCGTGTCCGTCATATCTATTGCAAAAGGTGCATACCCAGCCTTGGTTATCCTGTCCAATAGGACATTCATCTGCAATTCTCCTGAAACGCCTGATTGAGATGTTACTGCATTGGTCGATAAAGGTGGGTACAGTTCTGGATAAGATGCCAGACTAAGTTGTTGTGCTCTGTTAATTTGTCGATAATCATTCTCGTTCAGGCCCTGTATTCCTTGTTCTTTAATTTTTAATTGAACAAGGTGCAGTCCTAACTCCATTTGTCCTAGTTCGCAAATAGCTGAGCAGCAAGCTCGGTAAATATCTGTATTTGCACTAAACCCGGCAATGACCTGCTGCCCGTTTCTGTCTGCTGAAAATGCAGCAATAACCGGAATCTGAAATTCGTTTTCAATGTTTACCAACCAGAATGGACGAGTACTGTTTCTTCTAGCCAGGTTTGCGTAGGAAATTAGATTGAAGCTGGACTCTGGTTCGAGATTCAATTGAGAAGCCGAACCACCGCCGTACCACCACAAGGCCACGGTGTCTCTTTCTACTAATTCCAACAAAGCCGATGAGATTGCAGAGCTTGTATCCGGTCCAGTGGATAATCCGCTGGTTTCGGATGGGAATAAATCAGCGGTCGATTTGTTCGAACGAAAAGCGAAATCAGTGGGCACCAGAAGAACGTTGTCTGACACCAAAGATTTTGCTGCAACCCATTCTGTGGCGTTCTTGTAGTGTGTTTCGTCACAACCCTGTTGATCTGCGAACCATCGCAGGTGTGTATCCGTTGGTGTAGAGAAAGGGTAATTACGAGCGTTTGCACTTTTTTCATTGGCAAGTGAAGTGTTCTTATGAATCCACCGCTCCAGAGCCTCCCCAAGACAAGACCTTATTGCAGCTATTGCTGAATCAGCTGCGCCGTTGGCGCTGACGCTATCGCCTTGGGCGCCGAAAAAATACAATCCATTAGAATGATCGTTGGGCAAAGTAAAGATACGGTCGAGGTTTCTTGCAGAGCAAAGAAGGTTGATGTCTTCGCGGTTGAAAACGTCAATTCCGTCAAGCTCTTTTTTATCAAGCCCAGTTCTATCAAGCCCATTTCTATCAGGCCTATTTCCATTAAAAAGTGACAGGAATCTGGATTCAAATTGAGTTTTACAATGAAATTCGGCTTTAGTTGATGAGTTGAGATGTTGGTCAATTGCTGCTGCAAATAGACTGACTTCTTTACCAGAAAATTCCTGCCACGGCGTGATCATGTTAATCACAAATCAATGTTATTGACGTGTTTTCCATGGATGCCCTGCCACCAGTCAATTATAGTAAATACATGAAAATCTTAGATGCTATGTGTATCTTACTGCATATTGGGTTAGCGCTGAAAGATTAAACCCTGTTGAGATTAAAGTGAGTAGCTTTTGGATTGGTGGTCATGGATTGGTGGTCATGGATTGGAGGTGACGGAGTGCGGACATGGGGTAATCGTTTCTCATGAGGTACTTGCGGCCAACGGGGATACAGAAGCGCAGATATGATGTGAGAAAATCGTTTTTGCGCTGTTACGAACATGACGTTTATAGAAATAAAAACTAACTTTGAGCAGCTCAATTAGCCAACTGTAAATCTATAGCGTGAATAGCACAGTGGACACACCAAGGGCTGGAAACTGTCATGCTCAACTGCCCATGATGCACGGTTGCAAATACATTTCTGCGGTACGTCACACAGCACCGGTGTTTATGTCCAAATCAATTTGCTTGGTTGATATGTGCGACTCGGCGTATATTTTGTAGGTTCGTCATTCGACCAGCTTGTCTTTGGTATGCTGATGGATTGCAATTTCGGAGAATAAGTTTATGCGTGTACTCTGCTTTGTTCTGGCCTTGCTGATGATGCTGTTTGCAGCGGTTCAGTTCAATGACCCTGATGGACTCAAATGGATGATCATATACGGGATACCAGCATTACTTGCCTTAGTGTGTTGTTTTCGCCCTGAAGTGTATCAGTCCGCAGTGCTTCGAGGATTGCTGTTGGTCAGCATACTGGTGGCTGTCGGCGGCATGATCTACTACTGGCCAAAGAGCGATAAATGGTGGACTCAGGAGATCTGGTGGGAAGTTGAAACAGCCCGCGAGGGAATGGGCCTTATGATCACCGTGGTGGTATTGGTGATAATTTTTGCTGCACAACGCCAATTGCGTAAGAAGTTGTCGTTCACACCTTGAAGAATTGATTAGCGACTTTCTGTCCATCAGAACAACCTATTCGGTATACTGTGCCGGTCATCCAGGTCGGATCGGTTAACAAAGCAACCCTGCCTCATTAGCAATACCTATGGACGATCTAAACCAATCACCCTATCAGCACTTTTCTATCGAGGAATGGGCCGCCTTACGGCGCAATACACCGCAACCGTTAACCGAATCTGAATTGGCGCAGATGCGTGGTATGAATGAGTGTGTTTCACTTGTAGAAGTGGAGCAGATTTATCTACCATTGTCTCGATTGCTCAGTTTTCATGTTGCGTCGACGCAAGAACTCAATATCGGGATTCGAGAATTTCTTGAAATTGACGCGGGCAAGGTGCCTTATATTATTGGTATTGCGGGCTCAGTTGCAGTAGGTAAGAGCACTGTTGCCAGAGTCCTGCGCTCTTTGTTAGCCCGATGGCCAGAGCATCCAAAGGTTGATCTAGTCTCGACAGATGGTTTTTTACTACCGACTGCCACCCTTGAAGAGCGAGGCATCATGCATCGCAAAGGCTTTCCAGAGAGTTTTGACCGGGCTGGGTTGTTGCAGTTTCTATCTGATGTAAAAAGCGGTAAGCGAAACTTAAAAGCGCCTGTGTACTCTCATTTACATTACGATATTGTTCCTGATGAGTTTATCGAAGTTGACCAGCCAGATATACTCATTGTTGAAGGCTTGAATGTACTGCAAACTCGTGGTGCTAAACTGGGCGAGCAAAATGTGTTCGTCTCTGACTATTTCGATTTCACTATGTATGTTGATGCTAAGTCAGACGATATTCGCCAATGGTATGTTGATCGTTTTTTATCACTTCGCTCAACGGTATTTAACTTACCCGGCGCCTACTTCAGCCACTATGCTAAATTAAATACTGAAGAGGCAACCGAGACAGCGAACAATATCTGGAATACGATCAACGATGTGAATTTAGTTGAGAATATTTTGCCTACCAAGAATCGCGCAAAACTCATTTTGCACAAGGGCGCAGATCATGCCATTGAAGGCGTTAAAATGCGAAAGATGTAAATTGGTTTCAAGTTAAATTTTAGTCAACTACGTATTGCGGTTAAGCTTTTCTAAAAACGCAAGCTCTGGAGAAATCACATTAGCAACGCAAACTTATTTTCTCGCCTTGTAGCAATGATTGGCGCCGCGGCAATTTTGATGCGCCGTTGGGGCAAGGAGAGTGACGCGCCTGTTTTGGGCAGTAAGCCTGTCATCCCGGAGGCCCGTGCGCAAAATATTCCAACCTTGAAGATGCCAACTGCTAAAGGCTGGGAAGATGGGCACAAGCCAACAGTGGCAACTGGGTTGCAGGTAAACAAATTTGCCGGCGACTTAATCCATCCTCGTTGGATTCATGTGCTACCCAATAATGACGTTTTAGTTGCAGAGGCACTGCCGGACGCAGGGCCAGTGAAGTCAGCATTCGACTATGCCATTGTTAGTACCATGAGGCGCGCCGCCGCGCTTGGAGAATCAGCAAATCGAATTACCCTGTTTCGAGATACCAACGGTGATGGTGTGGGTGATCAGCGTAGCGCTTTTTTGGAAAATCAGAATAAGCCCTTCGGTATGGCAATGGTGAACAACACCTTTTATGTTGGCAACACCGATGGTGTGGTGGCTTTTGAGTACACCGATGGTGCGACAAGTATTAGCGGTGAAGGTCGAAAATTGGTCGAGTTTAAACCGGGTGGTCATTGGACTCGTAGCCTCATTGCTAATAAAGAGGGTACCAAGCTTTATGCTGGTGTTGGATCCAACACCAATATTGCCGACAACGGCTTGGCGGAAGAAGAGGGCAGGGCAGCCATCTATGAGCTTGATCTTAAAACCGGCGAATCGCGCATATTTGCATCCGGGTTGCGTAATGCTGTGGGCGTTGCGTGGGAACCCAATACCGATGTACTTTGGACTGTGGTTAACGAGCGGGATGGTCTTGGCGATGAAGTGCCACCTGACTACCTTACCTCAGTACAGGATGGTGGCTTTTATGGCTGGCCCTATTGCTATTGGCATCAAACCGTTGATGATCGCGTCCCACAGAACCCGGAAATGGTTGCCAAAGCAATAGCGCCTGATTACGCTTTGGGCGGACACACTGCATCGTTGGGACTGTGTTGGATGCCAGCTGGTGTGCTGCCAGGGTTTGATACTGATGGCATGGTTATTGGTCAGCACGGCTCATGGAATCGAAGCACGCTAAGTGGTTATAAGGTGGTTTTTGTACCTTTTTCCAATGGACGCCCGGATGGTCCGCCGCGAGACATACTCACCGGATTTTTAGCCCCAGACGAGAAAGTCTCTTATGGACGACCAGTTGGTGTGGCGATTGGGCCTGAAAACTGTTTGTTGGTAGCCGACGATGTAGGTAATGTTGTGTGGCGTGTTTCGGGTTCTGCAGGCTCATAAAGCCCCCAAATCTCTGTTCAAATCTATAGTTCAGCGATACTGATAAGGAATCGTATGCCGTGTGCATCATTATTTGCAACATTAAAGATATTTGCAAAATAAAGAGCATAAAGCGACGCGGTAGAATGTTGCACAATTTCACCCCATACTATTGAGCACGTGAACACAGCATTAGCTATCATTACACAATGAATTTTACAGTATTGCTCAAACAGGCTAGTCTGCCGAAGTGCGTTTAGCGACGTACACACAGCCAAGTATTGCTCCGCGCGGTTCGGTCTTTGCGATGTTTGTGCTCGCACTTACCGTAATACTGGGTACGAGTGCTTTGCACACGCTCATGACGCACTTTGCACCACAACTTCACAGTGCTATCGCATTGCTGTGGCTCATCACTTATCTTGTTGCATTTATGGGCTTGATGTTTGGTCATGGCATTAACTGGGTTTCATGGTTATCGCGATACCGAATATTGCTTGTCATCCTGCTACTGGGCACCATTCTTTCAGTTACCTGGTCGCTAGACGCTGTTATTTCAGCAGAGCGAGTAGTGCACCTGATTGGTTGCTCCGTGCTGGCAATCTATCTGGGATTTATGATTCCGCTGCTGACTACCTTGAGAGTCAGTGCCGTAGTTCTTGGGGTGATAATGCTGGCAAGTCTGGCTGCTGCCATGTTAATGCCGTCGGTTGGCAGGCAGGAATACGAAGGAGCGGTGGTTTGGAGCGGAATACTCAATTCTAAAAATGCGCTCGGTTTTTGGGCCTCAATGGCGGCACTGTTGTTTGTTACTTTAAGTGCGTCAACGCAAAGTTTCTTCCTGAGGTTAGTGTGCTATCTGTTCGCTGGAATATCGCTGTACTTATTAATTCAAAGTGATTCAGCCACTTCTTTACTGGCCATGTTGATCGCTGGCTCATTGTCATTGTATTTGTACATAGCCTTTCGCTTTCAGCTCGGATTTGTACGCATGGTGGTACTGGCTATCTTGTTTGGTGGCTTGCTCGGCTTTGCATTGTCGAACATCGATACAGCACAGATATTGGGTCGCTCGGGTGACTTAACGGGTCGAGGTGAAGTCTGGAGACAAACCTGGAAGCTCATCATGGCTAAACCGCTGACAGGTTACGGATATGGCTCTATTTGGTTTCCTAACGATGCCACCCTGTGGATTCAGCAAAGCCTGACTGATTTTACCTGGGTTGTGTACCACGCTCACAATGGCTTTTTACAAGTGGCTTCAGAGATTGGTTTGCCCTTATCTTGTATAGCGCTGCTTATGGTGGCGCAGCAGTTAATCGAGATCTTTTACTGTCAATACGAGCGACAACAAGTAGGTGTGCTATTTGTATTGGCTTTTGTAGTGGCTTACTTGATCAGTAACTTCTCCGAAGCGCGATTTTTAGTTAACAGAGAGCTGTACTGGATTTTCTTTATTGCATTACCTATCAGCATGTTGCGGCAAATAAACCTTAAATCCATTGACGTCACAGATGAGGAGCTCGCTGATGGTAATCCCATTGGACCCTCTGGTATGCCCGGTCGCGCGGACGTCCCTGCTGATAAACCATGGTTGCGACCAATGGCGCAAAAGGAGGCTGCACTCATCGGGGCTGGTGGCAGTATTGCGGCCGACCAGCTGGATGCAGACATTGGCGGTGATACATTAAGAAATACAAACATCGGTGAGGCAAGTGATGATGAAACCAATAAATTACTGGCGCTGGCCTTTGATGATGAAACCGATATAGACCTTGGCGGTGATGAGAGTGATTTTATTAGTAGTGTTGACGTTGGTGATTATGATGTGTCAGAGAACGGTGACAATACCTTAGACACCACAAAGAATGAGTTTGTGGACATGGACAGCACCTTGCAGGTCACCAGCGAAACAACCGAAACTGATAACGAACTTGAGCCGGTAGTGCAAACATTCGAAGAATTTCACGATGAACTCGATAATGACCTTGATATTTTGAGCGATACACCGCTGGGTTACTTTCCGGACGACGACGAAGATGATGTCGATCGTTATGATAAAACATTCCGCGAAAACAATGACGATGATGAAGACGACGACGAATGGGTCGATATTCCGTTAGGCTAGTATCCGTAGGTAACCATGAAGGCGGATATACCAGGGTCTACGCCTCATTTGTTCGCTCGTATTGTTCTTTGTTTTTTTGTCATCATTTTTTTATCATCATCTTTTTATCATCATTGTGTAGATCTATCACTGTCATCTCACACCGGGTTCCGAGTCGAAATACAGGCCCCCAAGTGCCCGTACCCATTGATACGTAAAGTGAGTTTCCTTTCTTGGTAAACAAGCCTGCCATGTTCGGGTATTGTCTTTTAACCAGAAATCCGAACGGAAAGATCTGTCCTGCATGTGTATGGCCTGCCAGCGTAAGCTTTATGTTCTTGTCCAATGCCGCCTGCCAACCGTCCGGGCGATGATAGAGCAGAACGGAGTACATGGTTGGATCTATGTGCATGCTGTCCAAAATCGAAGGCAGTGCATCAGGTCGATCTCGATCATCTATACCGATCAATTGAACGCCATCGATCGTGAGTGCTTCATCGCGTAAAATGGTTACCCCATGAGTAGCTATGGATTCCAACGCAGCATCCAGATCAACGTAACGCTCATGATTGCCAATGCACATATAGGCCGGGCACTTCAAATGCCCAAGTGCGGCGAGGTCGTCGGTACCGACGGTTGATGCGTCAAGTAAGTCACCGGTAATAACAACAATGTCTGGATTATGCTGATTGACTTGAACAACCACTTTTCTTAAAAATGCAGCTGAACGTGAACCCACATGGACATCGCTGATTTGTACTATCCGAACCGGCTTGGGTGACTGAGTGGCGGGAAATTCAAGATAGCGAGATTTTATGTTGGTTGCTTGCCAGATGGCCAGCACAGACAATATAAACCAGGCGATTAACACAAATTGTCCAACATTGTGTGAACTGACCTTTGCGGTAAAAATCGAAGCGAAAACAACCAACGACATCAAAACAGTGCCAAGCCCAAGCGTTTGCATCCATAGCCAACGTAAGGTCATGTTGTTTGAGTTATTTAATGTGAACCAAAAAGAATATAACGCGGGAACACTGAGTAATGCTGCGGCAAGCAAAAATGGCCAAACCGTGTTTGAAGAGAGCCACGCTATAAGGGTAAAAGCTGGGGCCAGGACGGCGACAAACAGCACGGCAGAGCCGGCTATAATAAATACGGCTCTATTTTTCATGCCAGGTGTTTTGGTCAAACAACCAGTTCACCGCTATTTATCAATAGCTGAACTTTAAACAAACAAGCCATTGCAAGCCCGTCTGTTATACGTCCGTCCATGGCCATATCGATGGCTGATTGCAATGGTAGTTTTTTTATTTGAAGTGCTTCTGTATCGTCCGGTTCGCAATCACCAAACATCAAGTCCTGGGCCACGAATCCTACGGCATATTCATCGGTAACCGAGTTCGACGTGTGAAGCTCAAGTAATTGTGTCCACCGATTGGCGGTTATACCGGTTTCTTCACGCAGCTCTCGTTTGGCAACAGCAATGTTGTCTTCACTGGGTAAACCGCCTCCTTCAGGTATTTCCCACATGTACTGATCTAGTGTGTAGCGGTGTTGGCCAACCAGCCACGTGTTGCCATCGCTATCAATGGGTACAACACCAATGGCCGTATTTTTAAAGTGCACCAAACCGTAGATAGCAGGGTTGCCTGTGGGCGCGGTGACTTCTCGGTGAGAAACGCTAATCCAGGGGTTGTCGTACATCACTTTTACAGAGTGCGTTTTCCAGGGATTTAAATTTGATTCGCTCAATGGG